>JAGQWZ010000014.1 GCA_020436835.1 Saprospiraceae bacterium
AATGGGTCATCACATGTTTAAATCCCGCCAGTAATGTGAAAAGGCGGTAGTCGTCATCAGACCAAAAGAAATCCTGAATTTCGATCTCTTGCGGCAATAGGGTGACCCGTACTTTTTGCCCGGAAACTAGGGGTCCCCGGTTTTCAGGATGATTCACCTTGCATGACATCCATTCATGCTGATAAAACTCCGGAGTGTTTACCACGATCAGAAGATCTCCATGGGTTTGCAGTACCCGGTGACACTCCGTTAAGATTCTCCCTATTTCTTCTTTTTTACCTATCTCCGGAAACATCCAGCTCGAAAATATTCCTTCGAATGCATCATCTTTAAATGGAAAACTCATTGTTGATTCCAATAAATAAAAGTCTCCGTCCGGATGATTTTTTCGGGCTTCAGTTACCATTACCGGATTATTATCGAGACCAGTGACTTCACACTTTAATTGCTCTAGAAATGAAGAAGATCTCCCACCACCACAGCCAAGATCCAGGACTTTTCTATTTTGAAGAATTTGTAGATCCCGGACACAGGAAAATGCCAGAAAATCCGTGTTTTCAAATCCTCTTTGAGCATACAATAGCGGATCGTAATTCATTCCTGAAAATCGTGAACTCCTTTTAGAAATTATACACAGAAGTAATTCCATAAATATGGAAGGCTTCAACCAGATCTAAAAAGTTGCCGGGTTACTCTTAGATTGAGCGGGTCCATTCAGATCTGAAACAAAGGTGCGATTTTTTGAAACAATGTTCAGATCTCATTCTGAGATTATGAAGAATTTTTACGGCGTGAATTATTAACGAATAAGTATGTATAAAATTCAAAAATGAAAGATCAAAAGAGAGGAGTAGTATTGGCTGGTGTTGTTGGTAATATTTTGGAATGGTACGATTTTGCTATCTATGGATTTTTTGCCCCAACTTTCGGAGCTCTGTTCTTTCCTTCGGAAAATCCTACAGTGTCAGTGATCGCCGCATTTGGTGCATTTGCTGCCGGTTTCCTGATGAGACCCATCGGCGCTTTTTTGATTGGCCGGATTGGGGACCGGGTAGGTCGTAAAAAAGCACTGAGTCTTTCGATTATGTTGATGGCTTTTCCCACGTTGATGATTGGACTTCTACCAACACATGCTCAAATTGGAGTTACGGCTACGTTACTACTGGTTCTCCTTCGACTATTGCAAGGATTGTCGGTCGGTGGAGAATTTACCAGCTCTATAGTGTACCTGACAGAAAGTGCACCGGAAAACCACAGGGGTCTCTATTCAAGTACTTCCCTGGTAGGAGCTTTTGGAGGTATACTTCTCGGATCATTTATTGGTTCAGTTCTCACTGGATTATTGACTGACAGCCAGATGTTGATCTGGGGTTGGAGAATTCCCTTTATTCTAGGGATCGTGGTAGCATTTGTTGGATATTTGATCCGGAGACATATGCCAGAGACTATATCGAAAGATCACAAGGTTGGGAATACCTGGAAGAATTTATGGAGGAACAAAAAATCCATCTTGCTGGTAAGCGGACTAAATCTGGTAAGTGCAGTATCATTTTATGCTATTTTTATTTTCGTGGTCACCTGGTTGGTTAGATATGTACACGAAGCAAAAAGTACCGCATTACAATTAAATACTTATGGACTGCTTGTTCTTCTGATCTCCGCTCCCTTTTTTGGTTGGGTCTCGGATCGACTGGGTAGAAGACGGGTTATGCTTGTCGCGGTGGCAGGTATCCTGTTGTTCTGTTACCCTCTGGTTTGGTTGATGCACCACCCTTCTTTTACTTATATTTTTTTCGGTCAGGCCGGTTGGGCGATCTTGCTGGGAATGTACCTGGGGCCACTTCCTGCCACTTTATCAGAGCTTTTCCCACCTCGGGTCAGGGTTACTTCTGTGAGTGTGGGTTATAATCTCTCTTATGCCCTTTTTGGTGGAACCACTCCGATGGTCGCAATGTGGTTAATTCAGAAAGAAGAAATTGATTTTGCCTTTGTATGGTATATCGCTATTGCGGCCTTTGTTTCTTTCTTCAGTGTGTTCATGTTGGATAAATTTAAGAAATCTCCGATCATGAGCTAAGTGTGTTGTCAATAGGACCACAGTGGTTTAATATTTTAATATTCCACTTTTTTTGAAACAATGAAAGGAATGGCCGGTGAGAAATCATATCTGAAAATTGAAGGTCATCTCTTATGGCCTGGCAGTTTGGTCATCCAAATGATCATTCAGACAGTTTCCTGTCCAGCTGCTGTCGTACTTTGGCACCCAAATTGTAAGATTATGTTGGAAAGATCAGGTAGATAGAATTGTATCTGCCCTTAATTGGTTGATTTACAGATTAATACAAAGGATACAGAGACGCATCGCAAAGGAAAATAGCTTGGAAAAGATTGTAGAACAAATGTCAGTAAATTCATCAGATAAAGTAAATTACACTTTACGGTCCACCTTATATGGTACTGCATTTGGCCTGACCTTTCCAGCCTTTGCCACGGTGTTTGACATTCTCTATCTTCAGGATCTTCCGATTAGTTGGGAACAGATCATCCGCACTCAAATGGAGTCCCCTTTACATTGGGTCATAGACACCGCCCCTTTTGTTTTGGGTTTCGTCGCCTCACTCGTGGGCAGGAAGCAGCAGAAACTGGTGCGAATCAACCAGCAACTGGAATCGATAGTCAGGAACCGGACTCAATCACTCGAAGAGAAAAACAGTATGCTGGTTCGGGAGATCGATGAAAGAATCCAAATTGAGAAAGAGTTGATCGAGGCAAAGGATGAAGCGATCCGGGCCCGAAGTGCCGAAGAAGCTTTTCTGGCCAATATGAGTCATGAAATTCGTACCCCGATGAATGGGATTGTGGGATTTGTGGATCTATTGGGACAGTCCGAACTCCAGGATGAACAGAGGGAATATGTGGCTTCAATTCGGCACTCGACCTCACATCTTCTGGCCATCATAAATGACATCCTGGACATGTCAAAGATTAAGACGGGAAGGATCGAATTTGAAAAAACAGAAATCGACCTCCGGGAATTAATGCGAAACCTGATTAACTCGCTGAGGGTTAGTGCTTCAGCCAAAGGTATCGAAGTCATTGATGAATTAGACTCCAGGATTCCCCAGGTGGTGATCGGCGATCCGATACGGCTCAGTCAGATCATTTTGAATCTGGCGAACAATGCGATCAAGTTTACCCATGAAGGGCATGTCAGAGTGGTCATCCGTCAGTTGTCCGCCACTGATCAACATGTGAGCCTGAGTTTTCAGGTGGAAGATACCGGCATCGGGATACCCTCACATCAGTTGGAAAACATATTCAAAGAATTTTCTCAGGCCGATTCCAGTACGGCCAGAAAGTACGGAGGTACCGGCTTGGGCCTTTCCATATCCAAGAAATTGGTCGAACTGCAGGGAGGTAAGATCGAAGTGGTCAGCGAAGTGAATGTAGGCTCGGTATTTTCGTTCAGCCTGAAATTTGATCTTCTTTCAGTTTCCCGGCCCAAGGCAAATGAGATCCAATTTAATCGACGACTGCCGGAAGGCTCTAAGATAATGGTGGTCGATGACAACCGGATGAATCGGGTTTTGGCGACTAAGATCCTTGAGAGAGGAGCCAATACGGTGCTGGTGGAAATGGTGGAAAATGGCAGAGACGCCGTGAGACTGCTGGAAGAGGAAGATTTTGACATCATCCTGCTTGATCTTCAAATGCCGGTCATGGATGGATTTCAGACCTGCAAGTACATCCGGGAAAAGCTGGATAGTCCCAAGCGTGATATCCCGATCATAGCCCTGACCGCCGATGCTTTGCCACAGGAAAAGATCAAAGCACTGGAAGTGGGAATGAATGAATACATTATCAAGCCTTTTCGCAAGGAAGAATTGTACAGCAAGATCAACTTACTTCTGGAATATCCCGGTAAAAAAACAAAGACCGGAAGTGGACTTACCTATCAGCAGGTCGAAAAAGATCTGGATTGAATTTTCCCTTCGATCGATAAGTCATTTTTCAATGTACTCAGTTAGTCATTTTTCCGAATAAAAGCTATTTTAAGGCTTTCTCATCTTTAAGCCTTTCAGAATGGTTATCAGCAGAAGACGATTCATTTCGCGAAGTCAGCATATGCTATTTTCCGGAGCAGTTGCAGCCCATGCCCCTTTTGTCCTGCCGGGATTCAAATCCAGACCGGCCCCAAGCGATCAGATCAATGTCGCCCTCATCGGCTGCAATAACCGGGGATTTCATGTGCTGCAGCAGCATCTGAAAGTAGAGGGGGTAAACTGTGTGGCGATGTGCGATATCGACCGGAATGTTCTGGAAAAACGGTCGTCGGAATTGCAGGAAAAATCGCTGCCAAAGCCAACCCTTTACGAAGATTTCCGGGATCTACTGGAGCAAAAGGATATTGATGCCGTGATAGTTGGGACACCGGATCACTGGCATTGCCTGCCGATGATCTACGCCTGTGAAATGGGAAAAGATGTCTATGTGGAAAAACCATTGGCTAATAGCATCGAGGAATGTAACCTGATGGTGAAGGCCACCCGCAAGTACAACCGCATTGTGCAGGTGGGTCAGCAACAACGTAGTAGTGAAGTATGGCAGGGGGTGATGGATTTTCTGAAGAAGGGAGATCTGGGCACTGTCCAGAAAGTGGATATATGGGGTAATTTTAATTATGGCCTCGGACCGGTAAAGCAACCGGATGGCGAAGCACCGGAGGGTGTCAACTATGATCTCTTTCTGGGACCGGCACCGGCTCGGCCATTCAATGGGGCTCGATTTCACGGCACCTGGCGCTTTTTTTGGGATTATGGGGGTGGCTTGATGACTGATTGGGGAGTACATCTTTTAGATATGGCTCTTTGGGCGAGAGATTTAAAAAGACCTCCGGACAAAGTAGTTGCCCAGGGATACCAATATGACCTGTCCGATCGATCCCGGGAAACCCATGATGTTATGACTGCTTTGTTCAGCTATGGAAATTATTTGATTCAATGGGAGCACAACGCCGGTAAACAAGTAGGTCCATATGATCGAAATTACGGAGTCGCTTTTATTGGCGAAAATGGGACGCTGGTCGCTGACCGGGGCAAGTGGGAGGTCTTTCCGGAATGGGATGGTGCTAAAAAGGAAAATAAAATGGAAAAGATGGGTCCGGTGAAAGGACAACACGGACATGAAAAACATCCGGCAAATTTCCTGGAGTGCATTAAATCGAGAAACGAACCGGCCTGTACCATTGAAGAGGGCAGAGCGGTAGCGGTGGCCGCTCATATGGCTAATATCGCATTGCGCTCAGGGGCGCTGAATCTGGAGTGGGATGAATCGAAAAATAGATTTTCCAACAGTAAAATGGCGAATAAATTTGTCGTGCCGGATTACCGCAAACCATGGAGTTTACCTAAATTATAATTACTGTAGTTGCCAGCCCGGATTACCTACTTAGTAATTTATTTTTTACTACCACTTCCATGACGTAGTCACGAAGATTTCGGCTAATAGCAATCTCATGGCCCTGTATCGTGATCATTCCATTATCAACACTGTCGATTTTCGCCGTAGCAACGAGATACGATTTGTGGACTCGGATAAAACGTTGCGAATCCAGGTAGTCCTCGACTTTTTTCAAAGGTAAAAGGCTTAGGTACTTGCCCTTAGAAGTGTGGATAGATACATAATTTTGCATCGCCTGGACAAATAAAATATCCGGTATCAAGATTTTTTCATATTTATTCTCACATTTTATAAACAAATAATCCTGTTCATCGGCAGATAAGTTTTCGGCACTTTGAGCTTTAAGTATAAAATGATTCTTGGCCTTCGTTGCTGCTTTATAAAAACGATTAAAAGTGATGGGTTTTAATAAATAGTCAAGAACGTCATACTGGAATCCCTCTAGCGCGTAGTTTGGGAAAGCGGAGGTAATGATCACGAGAGAATGCGGATTTTTGATTCGTAGAAAATCCAACCCGGTCATATGAGGCATTTGGATGTCAAGTAAAATCAGATCAACCGGATTCTTTTCCAACATAGTATCCAATTCCAGAGGGTTTTGGGCTATTCCGGTTAATTCCAGGTAATCGATCACCTCTACATACTTGGCCAGTCCTTCGCTGGCGAGTGGCTCATCATCGACAATTACGGTTCTCAATTTCATGATAGATCCAGGCTTAAAGCAACGTGAAAATCTTCCGGATTGGATTCAATTTGGAGATGGTGTTTATTCGGATATAATAAACTCAGGCGACGCTTTACATTTGACAATCCAATTCCGGATGCAGTATTCAGGACTTCCGGCATCCTGCTGTTTACAATCTGCATTTGAAGGTGCTTCTCTTTATCAACTGATAAATTCATTTTGATGAAATTTTGCTGACCTGCATCCTTTGAAACGTGTTTAAAGGCATTCTCTACAAAGGGCAGGAGAATAAAACTGGCGATGGCCGGATCTTGATTGGTGGTATTACTTATTTCAAATTTCAGGTCAGTTTGATTTTCAAATAGCCTTAATCGTTCCAATTCGATGAAATCTTCCAGGAAGCCGAGTTCCTTACTTAGCTGGATTTTTCCCTCATTGCATTCATAAAGTTGGTATCTCAGCATATCGGAGAAGGATGCAAGTGCTTCGGATGCCAGGTCAGGATTTTTGTGAATGAGAAAATAAATGGAATTAATGGTATTAAATAGGAAATGTGGATTTATCTGAGATTTCAGATATTTTAGTTCGGACTCCAGGTTTTCTTTTTCCAGTAAAAGGCGTTTTTTTTCCGCACCGAGCCAGTTTTTGGCCAGCTTTATACTCATTGCCAATGTCATGCTGGCCATCGTGGATGGAAGCGCATTTACGGCAAAAAAGTGGAAGAATTGATCCGGTGCACGGTTATATATTTCCTGAAATGTCATCTCCGAAAAGTAAGCCGAAATGTAGTAACCGCTGACAATGCAGGCCGTGCATATCAAAATAGTGCCTGTCAATAATGCTATGTATGTTTTATATTTTCCCGGATAAAGGAATTTAGGTATTAGATAATATAAATTCAGATACACCGCGGCAGCCTGAAAGAAGACATAGAAATAAAACTTGGTGGAGATCCCGGAGAGAAAAAGGTAGTGATAGACCTCCCGAAGATCACCAATATTAATCGTTAGCCACAAGAGATGGTAGGCAAACCAAAAAGGGATATGGTATAGCCTAAACCGGAAGAACCAATGTTGCATGCCTAAAATAACGACATATTTTATTCCTCTCATGTGTAAATTGACAAACTGCGAAAAACTGTTGACCAACGGTTAGTCATCATCTACTGCAATTTGTCATCATCTGCCGGCACCTGATCAATCCTGACGGCATCTCAGACCGGGGTGTCCTTTTTTTGCTGTCAAAACGCGATGAAGTATATTCTGTTGATTTGTGTTCTGCAATTGTCCCCTCAGGCTTTCGGTCAGGTGACTGGCCGGGTCGTTGATGGATCAGGTTTTCCACTGGCGTATGCGAATGTGCTCTTATTGAATGAATTGGATCGTAGCTTTGCGGCCGGTACGCCTACCGGGGAAGATGGTGTTTTTGAGCTTGACTGGAATGAGGAGGGTCTCTTTTTTATTGAGATCAGCAGTCTCGGCTATGCAAAATTCTCTTCTTCTGTTTTTGCGATCACCGGTGCAGGAAGTGCGCTTGATCTTGGTGAGATTACCCTGGATATGGAGAGTGAAGCCCTCGACAAAGTGATCGTCAGGGCACAAAAAGATATTGTTCAACAGAGTGAAACAGGCAAGGTCATTAATGTTAGCAGTAGTTTGATGACGAAAGGAAGCAATGCGTTGCAGGTCCTGGAGAGAATTCCCGGGGTAATCGTCGATAAGCGTGATAATCAGTTCAGTTTACAGGGGCAGGGTGTGGCGGTTTCTATCAATGGTCGTAGTTTGCGCATGTCCATGGAGGGAATTATGTCACTCCTGGAAAGCACACCTGGCGAAAATATAGAAAAGGTAGAGTTGGTTACTTCCCCAAATGCCGGATTTGATGCGGATGGAGGAGGAGGCATTATTAATATCGTCCTGAAAGAAAATAGGGAGCAGGGAACAAACTTGAGTCTATCTGCCACGGCCGGATATGGTTACCGGGAAAAAGGAACTTTGTCTTTGGGGTTGTCTAAGGGTTTCGATCATTGGAAGTTATATAGTAATTACGCTTTCATGCACCGGGCAGGAAGGTCTGGCTTCAAAGGATATGGTACCAGTAACCAACCAATCTTTGGATTAGAAAGCTCCGGGTCATTTTCCAACCTGGCGGACCTGATTCAGAATACACATAATTTGAATTTGAATGCAGAGGTTGATTTGAGTGAGCATTCATTGCTGGGTACGGATATTACCGCATCGTTTTCCGCTAGCGAGGCTACGAATTATATTGATAATTATTGGGACCTTGCAAATGAGGAGTACATCGGTATGAAAGCCAAATCGCAGGGAATTAATACGCGCAATTACATTATATCGTCGCTGTATTTAAAAAATGAACTTTCAGAAAGAGCCGGTCTGGATTTGGATGCCAGTATGATATTGGTAGACAACGACAGTCCTCGAAATATTTCCGCGAAATATTATGACCGGCAAGGAGTGGAATTCAAACCGGAATACCAAGAATTTACCAGAGGTAACCGGGGTGAAAGTTTTTCAAAAATCGGAATTGGTGTTTTGAAACTCGATTATTCACAGCAATTAAGTGGCGGCATCGCAGGTAAATTCGGAGTAAAAGGAAGCATTGCCATGAACAGCAATGACAGTAATGTCAAGAGAGAAATTGATGGTGTCTGGGAGACGGATCCCAGATCACAAAGCAAAATAAACGGCGACGAAAAGATCTTTGCTGCCTACTCACAGTTTGACTTTCAATTTGGAGTCAAATCGTCCCTGCAGGCAGGGTTGCGTTATGAATACTGGCAACGGGATATTAATATTTATGAAGAGAATTTTACGATTACTAAATTATTTCCTTCCTTTTTATTTATTCATAAAATTGATGAAAGGATTAATTTGAGATTGGGTTATTCCCGTCGAATTGACCGTCCGGCATATTCTGACTTAATTTCCAATTTATTCTACAATGACCCTACCGCCATCTTTACCGGCAACCCACTTTTGAAACCTGGTATTTCTGATGTGGTGAGAGCGGAAATAGGTCGGAATGGATTCAGTGCCGGTTTGAGTTGGCAGTGGGATGTCAATTCTTTGATCCGCTATCAACTGACTGCCAATGAGGCCGGGAATATTCTCATTGTTTCTCCCCAGAACATTGATTTTCAAAGGGGCCTCAATTTTTCTCTGAGTGGTCCTATCCAACTCTTGCCCTTCTGGAGAATTAATTTTGGGTCTACGTCTGCCTGGCGTAAGTACAAGATTTCATACTCGGTAACGCCTGCGGTAAAAAGCTATTTATTTCAAAATTTTAACTGTACTCAGGATCTGGATTTACCCAAAGCATTCGCAGTGGAATTGTCCGGCTGGTATAATTTTCCTTTTTATGATGGCACTAATAAAATTAAGGGTTTTGGAGTTGTTAATCTGGGTATTTCCAAGACTCTTTCGGGCAACCGGGGTACTCTTCAATTAGTGTTTCCTGATCTTTTTCAGACCTTTAGTGTGCACACGGACATCGGTGGGATGACACGGATTGTGTATGATATAAATACCGTGTCCACCTGGAAAGATGAATCAGCGCGGTATCGTATTTTTAATTTGACTTTTTCACGGACTTTTGGCGAAAATTCAGGTAAAAGACATAATTCCGAAAATGAAGAGCACAAAAGAATACTTTAAGCTTTTTCCGGCCTTATCAACTAGGGAGATCAGACAATGTGAATTTTCATTTCCAGGCTATTTTCCAAAAAATGATGAATATCAAAAGTCTCTTCAGCGCCTAATTTCTGGCCGATCTGACTGACCAGATACATGCCCAGAGCCATGGCGCCAAGCAGGGGAAGCAACCAGAGTACTTTTGCCTCCAACCCCAGATTTATCCGGGTAAATCCCAGAATGCCGACAAAAAGGATAAGGATGGAGATGGCCAGATACAGCAGGATAAACAAAGTCCACACGTTGGGATGAGGTTCATACCGGCCGCGTAAAAGGCAGCAAGTACTCTGCTCCTCAAGGATTAAATTAAGTTGAGGAGACCAATAGTGTTGGTTTTCTTTCTTGATCCTTATAATAAAATGTCCGGGAAATTCAACGGAATCATAGGGATGATCAGCTAATTCCAGGTGATGTTTGAGGATCTTCACAATCTCTTCTGGGCCCTTCTCTACGGGCACCTCAAATTTAGGCCGGATTCGAAAACTGGTCATGATTTGATTGGTTGGCTTACGTTAAGTTGCCTTTGAAGATCCAGCTAAGTTTTCAGTGTGACAATGACTTTAATCACCCTGGTTGCATTCCAGTGTCACTTGTGAATTGGCCGGTATCTTTCTAATTTCGCAGTCATGTCTCAAGACGTGATCAGTTCGGTAGAGACCACATGTTACCATTGTGGGGAAGACTGCGGTTCGCACACCGTTCGTCATGACGACAAGAGTTTCTGTTGTGATGGATGCAAAGTAGTTTATAGTATCCTGCAGGAGAATGATCTCTGTAATTATTACTCGCTAAATGAGGCATCCGGAATCTCGTTTAAGCGACGATCGATGGAGCGCTACAGCCATCTCGATAATCAGGATGTGATCGAGAAGTTGCTTGATTTTAAGGATGGTACCCATGCCCGGGTTCATTTTCATTTGCCTCAAATTCATTGCTCTTCCTGTCTGTGGTTATTGGAAAATCTTAACCGGATCGACGAAGGGGTACTGCAGTCCCGGGTCAATTTCCTCAAGAAGGAGGTAACCATATTATATGAACTTGAGGCCACTTCGTTAAGGAAAATTGTAGAATTATTAGCTACCCTGGGCTATGCGCCGGTCCTGAATATGGAACGCTTGGAACAGCCGCGGGTCGGTGCGGTAGAAAAAGCCCTCTACTATAAAATTGGACTTGCCGGTTTTGCTTTTGGCAATATTATGTTGTTGAGCTTTCCCGAATACCTGGGTTTGGATGCAAACAGTGAAATGAGTTTTGCCCGGTTCTTTGGATACCTGAATATCCTGTTGGCGATTCCGGTGGTTGCTTACAGTGGGTTTGACTATCTGCGCTCTGCCTGGCAGGGATTATGGCAGAAGCATCTGAATATTGATGTACCGGTTTCCCTGGGGATCTTGGCACTCTTTGGAAGAAGCGTTTACGAGATCTTAAGTCACACCGGTGCCGGATACCTGGATTCATTGGCGGGATTGATTTTCTTTTTGCTGGTCGGCAAATGGTTTCAGCAGAAGGCCTTTCACACCATCTCTTTCGACCGGGACTATAAATCCTATTTTCCCATGGCTACGACCGTACTTCGAGGTGAGGAAGAAGTGATCCAGACGCTTGATCAACTCGATAAGGGTGATCTTGTGTTGATCCGGCATGGTGAATTGATACCAGCGGACGCTATTTTGCTGAGTGGAAAGGGAAAAATCGACTACAGTTTTGTCACTGGTGAATCGGAGCCGGTACAGATCGAATCCGGCGATAAAGTCTATGCGGGAGGTCGTCAAATGGGCGGCACGATCAGACTAGAGGTCATCGAGAAGGTTGCTCAGTCCTACCTGACATCCCTCTGGAATGACAATATCTTCGACAAAAAGCAAGAAAAAGGCGCCACGAGCCGGTTGGCCGACCGGGTGGCTACGTTTTTTACCGGAATAATTCTATTGGTGGCGATAAGTACGTTATTGTATTGGCTGCCCCGTGACCTGACCATTGCGTTTCATGCTTTCACCGCAGTATTGATTGTAGCCTGTCCCTGTGCGGTGGCATTATCCATTCCTTTCACTTTTGGGAATGTGATGCGTATTCTCGGCAATCAGCATTTCTACTTGAAGAATACTAATGTGGTCGAGATTTTGGCGGAGATCAATGATATTGTTTTTGATAAGACGGGAACCATCACTTACGGACAGGGTGCCCGCTTCCATTATGAAGGGATACCCCTTAGTCACCGGGAAAAATCATTGGTCAAATCATTGGTTCACCAATCTTCTCATCCGGTGAGCAGACAGATCGAGGCTGGATTTCAACAGACTCCCCTGCTGGCTGTGGCTGAGTTTTCCGCCTATGAAGGGTTAGGTATCCGAGGCAAGGTCGAAGGGCAACTGGTGGAAGTGGGATCATACCGCTTTCTTGACGGACAGGATGAACCGGGAAAACGGGGCACCTGGATCAGGATCGACAGGGAGATTAAGGGAGTCGTCATCCAATCCGGGCGCTTCCGGAAGAGTCTGCGTAGAGTAATCGACGAATTATCACAACTTTTCAATCTGTCACTTTTGACCGGTGATAATAACCGGGAGAAAGGGGCATTGGAAACCATTTTTGGTGCAGGGACCGAGATGCAGTTTGAACAGAGCCCGAAAGAGAAGCTGGAATATGTAAAGGGATTGCAGGCGAGAGGGGCGAAAGTGATGATGATCGGCGATGGTCTTAATGATGCGGGTGCCCTGAAACAAAGTGATGTCGGAATAGTCGTTACCGAAGAGGTAAACAATTTCGTACCATCCTGCGATGCCATCCTGGACGCTGCGCAGTTTTCCAGGCTTCCGGTTTTTCTCCGCATGAGTCGCTTGAGTTTGAAGATTGTCTACGGGGCTTACTTCATAGCCCTGATCTACAATATTGTCGGATTGAGTTTTGCAGTTCAGGGGCTGTTGTCGCCGGTAATCGCTGCGATCCTGATGCCGCTGAGTTCTATTACGATCGTACTGTTTGGCATGGGAGTCAGCACCTTGACAGCCAAGACTTTAGGTATTTATAATCTGACCGAGGATTAGCACCGTACCGTGAATTTTCAAACCGCGTTGTTTTGCAGGCGGATATATATTTGTTAGTTTTAATTTGATTTAAAAGTAGGGGGCATCCCGTGCTTCAATAATGGTGACCAAAGTCATCATTTCAAAATGATTTATGTCATAGTCGAGCCGACCGGCCCTCTCTATTTTGGTCTCCGATTTTAAATTGAACAGTTATGTCCATTATTTTCCTTCTGATTTTGGTGAGTCTTGTGGTGGCAGTGTTGTTCCTGGTCGCCTTTTTCTGGGCGGTTCGATCAGGTCAGTACGATGATGACTATACACCCTCAATACGCATGCTGTTTGATGACAAAGTAGAAAGAAACCAATAAAGAGCTTCAGCTGTGAAAAGTCATCGAGTTGAAGTCCTGTCACTAATAACTATTTTCATAAGTAAAAAAACCAACTTTTAAATTTAAATTCTGATGTCTAAAGTCGAGCAATTTAGTTATGACAACTCGATCGTAAGGAAATTTGCGATAGCTTCTGTTGTCTTCGGGATCATCGGTATGTTGGTGGGTCTGACCATTGCCTTACAGTTGGTATTTCCCGCTCTGAATTTTGAATTGCCATGGACCACATATGGCCGATTGAGACCACTGCATACCAATGCGGTGATTTTTGCCTTTGTGGGGAATGGTATTTTTATGGGAGTCTACTATTCCTTGCAGCGCTTGCTGAAGGCACCGATGTATAGTAAACTTCTAAGCAACATCCACTTCTGGGGCTGGCAGGCGATCATTTTAGCTGCTGCCATCACCTTGCCGTTGGGTATTACCAGTGCCCACGAATACGCGGAGCTGGAATGGCCGATCGATATCGCCATTGCCCTGATCTGGGTAGTTTTTGGTATCAACATGTTCGGTACGATCTTGAAGCGCCGCGAAAATCATATGTATGTAGCCATCTGGTTCTATATTGCTACCTGGGTCACGGTCACGATGTTGCACATATTTAACAACCTCGAGCTCCCGGTATCCATGTTCAAAAGTTATCCGGTTTTTGCCGGAGTACAGGATGCCCTGGTTCAGTGGTGGTATGGTCATAATGCAGTGGCATTCTTCCTGACCACACCGTATCTCGGGTTGATGTATTATTTCTTACCGAAAGCGGCAAACCGTCCGGTATTCTCATATCGACTTTCCATCATTCACTTTTGGGCGCTGATCTTTATCTATATCTGGGCCGGACCACACCATTTATTATATACTTCATTGCCTGACTGGGCTCAATCACTGGGAATGGTATTCTCATTGATGCTCATCGCTCCATCCTGGGGAGGTATGTTAAATGGACTACTGACATTGAGGGGCGCCTGGGACCGGGTTCGTAACGACCCAATTTTGAAATTTATGGTCGTTGCCGTTACCGCCTATGGTATGTCAACCTTCGAAGGGCCAATGATGTCTATCAAGGCCTTCAATGCGATCACCCACTACACGGACTGGACCATCGGCCACGTACATATCGGGGCATTGGGATGGAATGGAATGCTCACATTTGGAGTTCTGTATTGGTTGATACCAAGGATATACAATACCAAGCTTTACTCCGTCAAATTGGCGAACACGCACTTCTGGTTGGGTACTCTGGGTATCATATTTTATGCCGTGCCGCTCTATTGGGCAGGGGTAACCCAACAGTTGATGTGGAAACAGTTTACTCCCGATGGTTTCCTCCAGTATGGTAACTTTTTGGAGACAGTAACCCAAATCATTCCGATGTATGCGGTACGGGTCTTGGGAGGAACAATCTATTTCGTCGGTCTGCTGTTGATGGTCTACAACCTGGCCAAAACGATGGGCTCGGGCGTATTTCAGCCCAGTGAATTGGCAGAAGCTCCTCCCCGCACGGTGCACGTGGCCCATGCAGGAGAAAGCTGGCACCGTTGGTTTGAAAGGAGAGCGGTTTTATTCTCTATTCTGGCTTTGGTGGCAGTAGTGATCGGTGGCTTGATCGAGATTCTACCAATGATGTGGGTGGATTCAAATGTGCCAAAGATTGAAACCGTAAAGCCATATACTGCCCTGGAATTACAGGGAAGGGACATCTATATCCGAGAAGGCTGTTTGGGCTGCCATTCTCAAATGATACGGCCTTTCCGTTCGGAGACCGAACGATATGGTGAATTTTCTAAATCCGGTGAATATATCTACGACCGCCCATTTTTGTGGGGATCGAAGAGAACTGGTCCGGACCTGCACCGGGTGGGTGGTAAATATCCCGACTCCTGGCATTTTAATCACATGCTGGATCCAACCAGTATGTCGCCGGGCTCGATCATGCCTGCTTATCCCTGGCTGATCGAGGATGACCTGGATGTTTCATCTACGGAAGCTAAAATCAATGCCCTGATTACCCTCGGAACCCCCTACGAGGAGACCTATGCCAGAAATGCAAATAATTATCTGGAAAAACAGGCCCAGGATATCGCAGCAAATTTACGCCGGGATGGGGTCGAGGTCGAAGGGCTGGAGAAAAAAGAAATTGTCGCGTTAATCGCATATTTACAGAGATTAGGTACCGATATTAAAAAGCAGGGAGTTACTTCTGCTTCCAATTAAATAGAGGTAAGATGTATAAATATATTTTGCAGTCAGTGGAGAATATTAATTGGTTGGCAATTGCACCGCTATTGATATTCTTCATATTCTTTATTTCCGTAACAATTCTGGCTTTACGTAAGAATAAGAGTTACGTTGATAAAATGGGAAAACTCCCTTTGGAAGAAGATTAATCTTTTAGAAAAAAATTGAAAGGCAAACTAAAATGACAAAATCAATATCAACCCTGATTATACTTTTAATACCGGCACTTTCTCTCGCTCAGGATGCTGCTTCCGCTGGTGGCTCCGGGGGCTATAATAATTTAGGACTCTATCTGGTCGGTGCTGCTGTAATGATTATTGCCATCGCTGCAGTCGTTACGTTAATGCGCCTATTGGATATTGTCGTTCGTACCAAAGAGATCGAGATCTATGGGAAACATGGACTCGATGAATTTGTCAAAGCGAAAGAAAGTGAAGAACCGATCTGGACAAAATTATACAAAGAAGCAACCAAAGCGGTGCCAGTGTCCAGAGAAAAAGAAATTCTGCTGGATCATAATTATGACGGCATTCACGAGTTGGACAATCGTCTGCCACCATGGTGGTTAGCCTTATTTTATATCACCATCGTATTTGGGGTTATATACGTAGGGTACTATCATTTTTCCAGTTACGGACAATCATCCGAAGAAGCGTATATGGAAGAAATGGCGGTAGCAAAAGCCAGTGTGGATGCTTATCTGGAAGGTAGAGCTGATGCCGTCGATGAAAATAGTGTGACTCAATTGACCGACGAACAATCTATCTCCGATGGGCAATTCATCTTCAAAGTTAACTGTGTGGTTTGCCATACTGAATCCGGTGGTGGTCTGGTTGGACCAAACCTGACTGATGAGTACTGGATTCACGGAGGTGGAATTAAGAATATTTTCAGGACGATAAAATACGGAGTTCCGGAAAAGGGAATGATCGCCTGGGGTGCCCAATTACGGCCGGCCGAAATGCAAAAAGTAGCCAGCTATATAATGACCCTGGAAGGCACAAATCCTCCCAATCCTAAAGCACCGGAAGGAGAAAAATGGATGCCGGAAGAGAGCTCTGAATAGAGCTCTTCCGGTGATCCCGGGGTTTTTGTTTTAGAAGCGTGAAAAAGAATCAAGAAGGTCACTCAGCCAGCCGAAATTTTTTGAGTTTCCTTAAGCCAAATTAAAATGATGCAAGACACAGAAACCTATAGAGATCACATCGGTACTGTCGATGAAAAGACAGGAAAGAGGATCTGGGTTTATCCAAAGAAGCCGGAAGGCCGCTATTACAATAGCCGGACGATAGTCAGTATTATTCTTCTGGCATTATTGTTTGGTCTGCCGTTTATCAGAGTGCATGGAGATCCCCTGCTGCTCTTCAATATTCTCGAACGTAAGTTCATTATTTTCGGGATCGTTTTCACACCGCAGGATTTACATTTATTCGCTCTGGCGATGATTACCCTAATGGTTTTTGTCGTTCTTTTCACCGTGGTGTTCGGCCGGTTATTTTGTGGTTGGGTTTGTCCCCAGACCATTTTTATGGAAATGGTTTTCCGGAAAATCGAATATTGGATTGAAGGAGACGCGAATCAGCAAAGAAGATTAAAGGCCGCCCCATGGACTGCGGATAAGTTATGGAAGAAGAGCTTAAAGCACATCATTTTCTTTGCGATTGCAGTGTTGATTGCCAATACTTTTCTTGCCTATATTATTGGTACTGAAGAATTATTTAAAATCATTAGTGAACCGGTTTCCCAACATTTCGGAGGATTTGTTGCCTTGATTGTTTTTTCCGGAATATTTTATCTGGTTTTTGCCAAAATGCGAGAGCAGGTTTGTATCGCCGTTTGTCCCTACGGCCGTCTGCAAGGAGTGTTATTAGACAAGAATTCAATTGTGGTAGCCTATGATTGGATCCGGGGAGAGCCGAGAGGAAAGATCAGGAAAAACCAGGAACTGTCTGAGGAAAAGAAATTAGGTGATTGTATAGATTGCGGAGCCTGTGTACGGGTGTGTCCAACCGCGATTGATATTAGGAACGGAACCCAGCTGGAATGTGTGAACTGTACTGCCTGTATAGATGCATGTGACGAGATAATGGACAAGGTAGGCCGGGAGAGAGGCCTTATTCGGTACGATTCATACAGCGGCATCGAAAGCGGAAGGAAGTCCCTGTTTACCGGTAGGGTAAAAGCCTATATGGGTGTGTTGCTGGCCTTAATTGTTCTGCAGGTATTTCTGTTTGCCACCCGTTCGGATGTGGAAGCGGTTATCTTGAGAACTCCGGGTATGCTGTATCAAAAAGTGGATGATACTTATATTAGTAATTTGTATAACTACCAGGTGATCAATAAGACCACTGAAGATATAGGTGGGATAGAATTTCGTCTGTTAAATCCGAATGGAAGGATTAATGTAGTGGGACAGGTACCGGTGGCAGGGAAACAGGCGATATCGGAAGGTGCTTTTTTCATTGAAATGGAAGCAGATAAATTAGAGGGAAGAAAGACCACGCTGGAAATTGAAGTCTATGCCAACGGTAAAAAAATTGATGACGCAAAGACCAATTTTTTGGGACCGGTAAAATAGGCGGATGCAAATGTAAAACATCAAATGATTGAGTAGCAGATAGAAATAGTAAAATCGAAATATCAGAGAACTTTTAATAAATTAATTCAATAGCCAAAAAGAAATAAAATGAAATTTAACTGGGGTAGCGGCATTGCCATTTTTTATACCCTTTTTGTGGTCATAATGGTCTTCATGGTAGTCCGGGCATCACAGACTGATATAAACATGGTGCAGGATAATTACTATGATCAGGATCTGAATTACGAACAATTTCGCAAGAGCCGGCAGAATGGAATGCAAGATGGCGTACTGGCAATAAATTATCGTTCTGAAGCTAAGAATGTTGAGATCCAGTTCCCGCAGGATGAAAAGAATATCCGGGGGTCGGTGCAGTTTTACCGTCCGTCTGATCAGGGATTGGATAAAAGTATGGACATCTCTCTCGATGAAAAGAATTTGATGGAAGTGGCTGTGGATAAATTTCCTGCCGGTTATTGGAAAGTCGTTGTTAAATGGGACATAAGCGGAAAGAGTTATTACCGCGAAGAACAACTTGTACTCTGAGATGGATTGGTGGACTGCATTGACGATCGGTTTATTCGGAAGCCTGCATTGCGTTGGGATGTGCGGACCGATTGCTATGGCTCTGCCTTTCCAGGATCAGAATCGGTGGCAGATTCTGCAGAATACCTTGCTCTACAATGGGGGCCGGATCGCTACTTATGCTATGATCGGAATATTGCCCGGATTAGTCGGACAGGGTCTGGCTCTGGGTGGTTTTCAAAAAAACATGTCCATCATCCTCGGCATCACTTTTCTTATTGCCGCTTTTTTCTCTTTTGGTGCGGACCGGTTTCTCCAGAAGATCCCACTGTACCGAAGATTTTATTTTGCCGTTCAGAACAGACTGGGTCACCTGTTGCGCAGTCAAAGTCGCCGTACTTTTTTTTCAATCGGTCTTCTTAATGGATTGCTGCCCTGTGGGCTGGTCTACATGGCTTTAGCCGGTGCACTTACTCAATCAAATATGTTTGCCGGAGCCGGATATATGGCCTTTTTCGGACTGGGTACGGTACCGCTTATGCTTTCTGTGGCCCTCTCCAAGGGATTCGTTTCACTACGTATGCGCAACTTTATCCGTAAAGTGACCCCAGCCTTTATGGTTCTTTTCGGACTCTTGTTGATTTTCAGGGGATTCCACATTGATCTCCCCGAATCGATCGATACCTGGATGATGATGGGGTATTTGCCCATGTGCGAATAGACCGGCCAGCTAATTCCTTCCTTACAGATTATTCATTCTATTTTCTGCCAGGGGCATTACTCCTGCACCACTGTGCAGCTACGATTATTTATAATACAGATATGAAAGAAATATTATTTTTATATTTGTATTATAAATAGTTACATATGCCGGACGATTCACTGGGAAATTTCGAAGAACTGATTCTGCTTATGGTAGCAGCACATGCCGGGAAAGCCTATGGAGTTTCGATCCTGAAAGACCTGGATGAAGAGCACGGAAAACAAGTCAATATCAGTGCGATCCATGTCACATTGAGACGGCTGGAGAAAAAAGGAATGGTGATCTCGCACTTTGGAGGTATTACCTCAGACCGGGGAGGGAGGAGGAAAAAGTACTATGAGATAACGGCTTACGGAAAGAAGGTGCTTGACGCCCACTACGACCTGCGCATCAAATTGTACCAACAGATTCCTAAACTATCTCCGGGAACATGAAAAGACCTAAACCTCCAAAAAGACCACTTCGTTTCCTCCGTTGGTACTGTCGACCGGATTTACTCGAAGAAATCGAAGGCGACCTTTGCGAATTATTTCAAATCAGAGCTACAGAGTCCCTGTCCCGGGCCAGAATCCGTTATGCCTGGGATGTACTCCGATCCTTTCGCCTTTCCAACCTTAAGTCACCAGGTGACCTGGCTAAAATGAATCCTATGTTTTATCATTATTTCAAGATTTCACTACGGAGTTTCTTCCGGCAACCGGGCTACTCCACCACTAATGTTTTCGGCCTTAGCCTGGGTATAGCGGTGGCCATACTCCTTTATAGTTACGTACAATATCATCACTCCTTTGATCAACACTACGCTGATAAAGAACGGATTTACCGGATTACCAATCATTTCCGGATTGGTGACCGGCAGCGGGCGAACATCACTGGCTCAGGGCTGCTGGCACCTGCCCTTGAAGTGGAAATACCGGAAATAGAAACGGCAGGACGCATTTACCGCTTTGGCCGACCATTGATCCGTTACGGGCAGAAAAAAATTATGCAAAACAGCGTCTACTACGCTGATCCTCAGGTGACGCGGATTTTAGACTTTGAGTATCTGAAGGGAAACCCGGAGGATGCTTTGTCCCAACCACAAAGTGTAGTGTTGACCCAGGCGGTGGCGGAGACGATTTTTGGGGGAGAGGGAGATTTACTTGGAAGGACGATTGAGGTAGAGGGAGCGGCCATGGTCATAACGGGAATCATTAAAGATATTCCACCGACCAGCCATTTTCGTCCGAAGGTACTGGTGTCATTAAACACAATGACGGAACCAAGCTGGGATCGAATGGGCTATATCACCTATTTTCTTTTGCGGGATCAGTCGGATATTGAAGATATACCACCCAAGCTAGCCAAACTGGTGGAGCGGCATAAACTGAGCGATGCTGCTCAGGATATTGAGGTGTCTTTTGAATCCTTTCCGGTCACAGGCATACATCTGGCAAAGGATGCGGTACAGGAAGGCAGAGGTAATCGTAAAATGGTAAACGTGTTCTTACTGGTGGCCATCATGATTATTCTGATCGCCTCGATCAACTATATGAATCTGGCAACCGCCCGGGCTTCAAGGAGAGGCCTTGAGATCGGTATTAAGAAAGTCGTTGGAGCAGCGAGAAAACAAATCACCTCCCAGTTTCTTATGGAAGCCATCACCATCTGTTTAATATCCACACTGGTAGCTAGCTTATTGGCTTTTGCGCTCCAGGATCCATTCAGTCGATTTACCCGTATTGAAGGCGAACTCAATATATTTAGTATTGCTATGATTATCAAACTGGTCGTCCTGGCGTTATTCCTGGGAATACTTTCGGGAAGTTATCCGGCGCTTATACTTTCATCGTTTCGACCGACAACCATATTTCGCGGCCCGGTAAACAAGCAGGGTAACCGGTTGCTCCGAAGGGTGCTTGTGGGATTTCAGTTTACCGTTTCGCTGATTCTGATCATTGCCACTTTGGTGGTCTCGAGGCAACTAAATTTTATCCAGAATAAGGATTTGGGATATAATAAAGAGGCGGTATATCTCGTGCCGCTGGCGGATAAGGCCCAGGGTCCCATATTGAAGCAGAAGTTGATGCAAAATAAAAACATAGCGGATGTCACCATGTCCAATCTTATTCCGGCGGGAGGTGATTCGGGTTCAACATTTACCATCCGGAATGAAAGGGGAGAGACCGTGAGGGACATCGTGAGCATGGCTTCCGTCGAACCAAACTACTTTGAGCTCATGGAGTTCCGACTGAAGGAAGGAACTCTTTTTAGCGAGGAAACCGAAGAAAGCGCTGGAAGCATCATTGTCAATCAGACATTGGTAGAAAAATATGGATGGAAAGACCCTATTGGGAAATTACTTACAGCAGAAGACGAAGAAGGAAATCTCAGGCATTTTCCGGTTTCGGGTGTGGTTTCAGATTTCAATATGTTGAGTTTGCGAAGTACAATCAAACCTTTTGCTTTTTTTAAACTACCGCTTTTTGATTGGGGCAAACATTATCTTTTTATTAGAATAAATAGCGGGCATGCCAAGGAAGCCCTGGCTTTCATTGAGGACCAATATAATCTTCTGGAAAAAAACAAGTTATTTGAAGGCGTATTTCTGGATGATTACCTGGAAACTGTTTATCAGGGAGAAAAGCGACAGATGAAAATATTTCTCACTTTCGCTTTCCTTACCATCCTGATTGCCTGTCTTGGTTTATTGGGTCTCACGGCCTACACTTTAGAAACCAGGAAGAAGGAAATTAGTATCCGCAAGGTGCTGGGAGCCGGAATGGGAGATATTTTTAAATTAGTATCCGGAGACTTCCTATGGATTATTATTGTTTCCGGTTTAATTGCTGCCCCGGTTTCCTATTTATTGATGGGCGACTGGCTAGCTAATTTCAGTTATCACATCTCGGTATCTCCCCTGTTTATTCTCCTGGGAATCTGTATCGCCCTGGCTATTGCTTCAATGACGATTATTATTCAAACCCTTTCCTCCCTGGGTGCAAATCCTTCCGTGTCATTAAAAGAGGATTAAAAATTAGGCAGGCACAGGTAATTCAAAAATTTCTGTGAATCAAGAGTGTGAAAATGTGATCTATCTATATTTAGTTCCGGTGATTGGGGACATTATTAATCTTTTTCTTTGATTTTTCGGAACTATTTTCTCAGGTCATTTTGTCAGGTTCAACTCATTGGCAGTGATCGATTTTTTGCCGGTGCTGGTCTATGAATTTGACTCTGGAACCACAAGGACTGGAGAAGATTTGTAAATTACAGGAAAAACAAGAACGACTTATGACCTTTCTGATTATTATTATCGCAGTTGGAGCACTTGTCATCTTTTATCTGGTGGGCGTATATAACAAGTTTGTGCGGAAAAGATCGATGATGGAAGAAGGCTGGAGTGGTATTGATGTACAACTTAAGAAACGGCATGACCTGATACCCAATCTGGTCGAGACAGTGAAGGGGTATGCCAAGCACGAACAGGAAACACTCAATCAGGTGATCGAAGCACGCAACGTGGCGGTGAAAGCAGATGGGGTGAAGGCGCAAACGTCAGCAGAAAACCAGCTTAATTCAGCGTTGGCAAATGTCTTTGCTCTTAGTGAAGCGTATCCGGATCTGAAGGCAAATACGAATTTTGTCCAGTTGCAGCGAGACCTGGCTGCGGTGGAAAGTGATGTAGAAAAGGCACGCCGTTACTACAATGCAACCGTTCGGGAAAACAATATAATGGTGGAGTCATTTCCCAGTAATTTAATTGCAAACGCTTTTGCATTTAATCTGGGGGAATACTTCGAGATTGAGAATATTAGTGAAAGGGCTGCCCCTCAGATTAAATTCTGACGGACACTTTCCACCATTATTTTCCAATAAATTCCTGATGAGATCAGGATTTAAATTACGTACAGGTAAAATGAATTCTCATTTTTTGAGCTCTATCAACATATTCCATCCTCTCCGACTGGCGAGGTTTCTTCTCTGCCTTATTTTTTCGTGTTTACTTCTCCTGCCCGGTAGCTATGGCCAGACAGAGCGCATTCTGAATTACGATACCCAGATTGAGGTCAATACCGATCGCTCCATAACGGTTACTGAATTTATCGAGGTTTATGTAAATGGAGATAAAATTAAACGGGGAATTACCAGGCGACTTCCTAAAAACAGAAATATGAAAGGCCGCACGACGCGGATGGATTACGAGATATTAGAGATTGAGAAAAATGGTCAGGAGGAACCCTATCACCGGGAAGAACATGGAGATATTATGTTGTATTTGGGGAGCCGCGATGTACTGCTGCAACCAGGGACCTACCAATACAAGATAAAATACCGGGTACCGGATCAAATCACTTTTTGGGATGATTACGATGAAATTTACTGGAATGCAATTGGAAATGATGTAGAGTTTGAGGTGGAGAATGCTTCCTGCCGGGTCAAAGTGCCTGCCGGTGCCCGGGTGATCCAGGAATCTGCCTACACCGGGCGTTACGGTCATCAGGAAGATGCAACTACAATGACTAATGAGGGGGCATTTCTTGATTACCGGACCGATCGCAGTCTGAAACCGCGGGAAGCTTTTACGGTAGCGGTTGGTTTTGAGAAAGGATTTGTGGAGGAACCAGGATTCCTGCAGCGCATAGGCGCTCTGTTGCTGGTGATTCTGGCCTCGATTTTCCTGTTGCCCTACTACCTGTACACCTGGTGGAAATATGGTCAGGATCCTCCCAGCCCCACTCCGTATCCCATCTGGAATGCTCCGGATGATCTGTCGGCAGCTTCGATAGGCTATATTAATAAGGGCCGGCATGAAAGTAAGAGCTTCACTGCTTCGATTGTACATCTTGCTATCAAGGGATATCTCAAAATCGAAGAGATCGAAAAAAAGGGTTTCTTTTCGAAGTCGAAGAACTTTGACTTAATTAAGTTAAGAGCCAGTGATTCAGCATTGCCGGCAGAAGAAAGACAGGTATTTGATTCCCTCTTTTCCGGAGGCGACCGGGTGAGCATCACCGGTAAATATGATACCAAAATAGAAAAGTCCTATTTAAATCATAAAGGGAGTCTTTCTGCCCAACATCGTTCTTTTATCATTAAAGGGCATAATGCTAAATTTTTGGTCATCCCGATTTTGGTAACCATTATTGTATTTGCTATTGCGATCATCTTTTTGATAAAAAGTTCGTACGCAACGGGAGCCAATATTACCGCCCTCATTGCCTTTGCACCCCTGGCGATAGGAGGCGTGATTCTTTATGGGTATCTGATTAAAAAGCCCACCCCGGAAAAACTTGAACTGCGTTCGCGGATCAAAGGATTTGAGATGTATCTTGAATTAGCCGAAAAAGAGCGCCTGCGATTATTGAATCCGCCGGAAATGACGCCGGAACATTTTGAAACCGTATTACCTTATGCTTTCGCTCTGGGAGTCGAACACCAGTGGACCGAGAAATTTCAGAATATCCTGGAGCAAGCCAATTACCGTCCTCAGTGGCATAATAGCGCTACACCTTTGTATTTTTCCAATCATTTTGGCCATGACTTCTCCCAAAGTGTCAGTGGAGCCGCTACCAAGCCATCCGACAGTGGCAGTGGAAGTGGAGGAGGTGGTTTTTCTGGCGGTGGCGGTGGCGGCGGTGGCGTGGGAGGTTGGTAGTTTCGCCCATTAAATAATGTAGTCGGCATAGGACCTCTTAATTAAAATACGGTGAGCGTTTCGCGTAGTATTATTTTTCCCTGAGGTTAGAAATGCTATGATTTCAGTTGGTATATTCACTCGGCTAAACTGAAAACCGGCTCATGAAAATCGCACTGGCACAATTAGAGACAACGCCTGGTGTTATTTCCGAAAACATAACCCGGCATCTGGAGGCAGTCCATGAAGCCGTCAATCTCGGTGCGGACTTTATTTTTTTTCCGGAATTATCTCTTACCGGCTATGAACCAACGAAGGCAAAAGAACTGGCTTTTCAACCAGAGGATGCCAGGTTAAATGTATTCCGGGGGCTCTCTCACCGGCACCGTATCTCTATGGGTTTGGGAGCTCCGGTAAAGCTGGCATCCGGAATTGGAATCGGGATGTTTTACCTGACCCCGGGAGAAACCCCCAGAATCTATTTTAAGCAGCATCTGCATGAGGATGAACTACCCTTTTTCGTAACTGCGCCGGGCTTTTCCGGCCATTTAAATACGGATCCGAAAATTGCACTCGCCATTTGCTATGAAATTTCCGTGGATGAGCATCTCGATGCAGCGGTGCAGTCTGGTGCCAGGGTATATATAGCCAGTGTGGCTAAATTTCTGGACGGGATGGAATCCGCATATCAAAGGTTGGCGGATATAGCGAAAAGTCACCGGCTTGCGGTGCTGATGGTAAATAGTGTGGGAGAATCCGACGGATCCATGACGGCGGGTCAATCCGCAATTTGGAATGAGAGAGGCGAAATCGTAGATCAACTGAATGACCGCAACCGGGGTCTACTGATCTTTGATACCAATGCAGGATCGGTAGAGAAAAGGTGAACTTAAATGTTTTACTTTACCTAATATCGGGAAACGAAAAATTAATAAACGGCCAAATGCAGGAATTTAAAGCAGACAATATAGATCAATACATAGCCCTCTTTTCGCCGGAAGTACAGAAGCGGCTTTCTGAAATTCGTGAAATGGTCCATGAACAGGTGCCGGGAGTAGAGGAAACCATCAAATACAACATGCCCACCTTTTTCTTGCAGGGAAATCTACTTCATTTCGCAGCATATAAAAACCACATTGCTATGTATCCCGCTCCTGGGGGAGACTCAGCCTTGGCGAAAGAAATCGAACCATATATCAAAGGAAAGAGTACTCTACAGTTTCCCTTAAAGAATGATTTGCCGTACGATTTAATTCGTAAGATAATTATTGCATTGGTGCGAGATCACAAATCCCGGCACCAGATAAAAAATCAGGTCTCCTAGAGTAGTTCATTGGCCAGATTCGCCAGTTCGGAACGCTCACCTTTGCGCAATTTGATATAGGCAAATAAGTCATTTCCCTTTAGTTTGTCTATGATATAGGATAAACCATTGCTTTGTTCATCCATATAGGGAGTATCGATCTGATTTATATCGCCAGTGAAAATAATCTTTGTACCCTCCCCGGCACGGGTGATAATCGTTTTAATTTCATGCGGGGTGAGATTTTGCGCTTCATCCACGATAAATATGGAATTCGTTAAACTCCTTCCGCGAATAAAGGTGAGTGCAGTGATGGTTAGATAACCATTGGCTTGCAGCTCTTCGATTATTTTCATTTTTTTCTCCTGCTGGCCAAACTGGGATTTGATGAAATTCAGATTATCCCATAGCGGTTGCATGTAAGGAGAGATTTTATCGTTTGCATCTCCCGGCAGAAAACCGATACTGCGATTGCTGAGCGGCACGATTGGCCTGGATAGAATGATTTTCTGATATTTATTTCTCTGTTCGAGGGCGGCAGCGAGGGCCAGCAATGTTTTTCCGGAGCCGGCAATGCCTTGTAGCGCCACCAGTTTAATGTCTTCATTAAGCAGGGCATCCATGGCAAAGGTCTGCTCGGAGTTCTTGGGTTTTATTCCATATGCGTAGCGCTTGTCTACCCTTTCCAGCATGTCGTTGCGACCATTGTAGCGTACCAGAGCTGATTGCGAACAATTGTTAAGGATATAATAACCATTGGTGATTTTAGACTCTTTGAGCAGACCATTTTCGACAATACCTTTCTTTTGATATATGTCCCGGATGAGCTCCGATGTCATATCACTAATGGTCATATACCCTTCCGAGATGTCTTCGATATTTTTCACTTTGCCGGTCTCGTAATCTTCGGAAGGCAGTCCGAGAGCCTTCGCTTTAAGACGCAGGTTGATATCTTTCGACACCAGTACAACCTTGGTATTCTTGCGTGATTCTTTAAGGTGGATCGCGGCATTGATGATCCGGTGATCATTTTTATTGATACCGTAGATATCATCGGCATTGGTAGATCTCGGACTTTTGTCCATCACTATCTTCAGCCGTCCCAAGGTGTCACCCAGGGGGATCCACTGATTGATCTTCTTGTTGTCGGAAAGACGGTCTAAAAAACGAATGACGTTTCTGGCCTCAAAGTTCTTCGTTTCGTTGCCAATTTTGAAATTATCGAGTTCTTCCAATACGACAATTGGAATAGCGATATCATTGTCTTCAAAATTGGTGATGGCGTTGTGATCGAAGAGTAAAACTGAAGTGTCTAACACAAATAGTTTCCGCATGTTTCTTATCTCTGTCTGGGCATGTTCTATGCTAATATTACGGAAAAATATTATATGTGAACGTTGTTTGACAGATTTTGTGTTTAATTTTTTGTAAACAACGACGAATGGCCAGTACTTTTGAGGAGCTCTGAGAGAACAGGGCCAAAGTACAACCGGCCACCTCTTGTGGTGCTGATATTGGTTGTTTAAAGGGATTGTAGTAATCATTAATTTGCTCTTGTTCAGTACTTTGTAAAAATTTTTAATGAATCGTATAGCAATATTTTGTGGATCAAGTGCAGGAGAAGATCCGGTCTACTATGAGACAGCCTACCGCTTAGGTGAAATTCTGGCAGCCCGATCCATCGGAATTGTCTACGGCGGTGCCAATGTGGGACTAATGGGGGCTGTAGCAGACGGGGCCCTGAGCCGGGGAGGGAATGTGATTGGGGTGCTACCCACCTTCTTACGGCCAAAAGAATTGGGTCATCAGGCTCTGTCCGAACTTATCCTGGTCGAGAGTATGCATGAACGGAAAACCAAAATGAATGAATTATGCGATGGGATTATCGCCCTGCCGGGCGGATTCGGTACGCTGGAGGAATTGTTTGAGACCGTCACCTGGTCTCAATTGGGGTTGCATGATAAACCAATCGGTATACTCAATATCAATGACTACTACTCACCCTTATTACTACTGCTGGATAATATGGTTAGCGCCCAATTTCTGAAAGAGGTGAACCGGGATATGCTTCTGGTAAGTGCTGAAATCGAGCAGTTACTGCAATTGATGGACTCCTACCGGGCTCCATCGGTCAGAAAATGGATTGACAGGGAAGATCTTACCTAGGATAGGATGAATTCCAAATAAATAGCATTCCCAGCCTTAGTGGATTCATTGCCAGTGTACCATGTGTCTGTCCGCCATCCTGTCTGGTATTAAATTAAGAAGTACAAATTTTTTACGAAAGCTGTCCTATTTTGCGGATATCGATTGTCATAGGGATGTATTTGATATATTTCTAAATTAAAACCAAGATGGAAATGGATGAGTTTCTTCTAATTATGCGTCATGAGGACGGTGGCAAGGTGGCATCGCCGGAACAAATGCAGGTGTGGATGCAGCAGACCATGGACTGGATAAACGGGATTGCGGCAAAGGAAAAATTTGTCGATGGTACCGGATTGCCATTCGATGGAGCTTGCGTGGTCAATTCCGCAAAAATGGTGACGAACGGTCCTTTTGGAGACATCAAGGAAACCATTGGTGGCTTTATCCGGGTCAGGGCAGATTCGATCGAAGAGGCCGCGGAGTTTGCCAAAGGATGTCCGGTCTTACAGGGTGACGGAAATTCGGTGGAAGTTCGCCGGATTGCAACAGACCGGTAATTCGTGAAGCTTCCCCAAATCAGTCGAAATGCACATTGAAGGTGAACGGTTAATCCCCCATTTATTTAGACAGGAGTCAGGGAAAATTATTTCGACCTTGTCACGATACTGGGGGATTGGTCATCTTCAGGTAGCAGAGGATATTGCAGCCGAAACATTTCTGAAGGCACTCGAAACCTGGCCCTATCATGGAGTGCCAGATAATCCGGTGGCCTGGCTATACCGGGTTGCCAGAAATCTAAGCCTGAACTATCTGAAAAGAAATCAGCGCTTTCAAGATGTAGTGTCACAAAATTATACTTCCGGAGATCTCGATGGTGAAGCCGGAGAAGATGTACTCTTTAAAGCAGACAATATCAGAGATAGCCAATTAGCCATGCTTTTTGCAATTTGTCAGACGGATCTACCCGCAGCATCTCAGATTGCATTGGCACTGCGTATTCTTTGTGGATTTAGTATCGGAGAAATTGCCAATGCCTTCCTTAGTAATGAAGAAACCATCAATAAAAGATTATACCGGGCCAAAGAGAAATTGAGGCAACAGGCAATACCACTAACAAAAGTAGATACAACCTGTTGTCCGGAGCAATTGGATGCAGTGCTAACCATGCTTTATTTGCTCTACAACGAAGGATATTATTCAGAAAATCACGATCAAATATTGAGAAAGGACCTGTGTCTGGAAGCAATCAGGTTGACTGCTCTATTAACGGAAGATCCGGATATGGATACTCCGGAAGTAAATGCCCTTCTGGCGCTCATGAGTTTTCAAACTTCCAGGTTTGAAGCAAGAATAAATACCCTGGGTGAAATGGTACTTTATGCCGATCAGGACGTCGATAGATGGAATGAGGAATTAATCCGGCAAGGCATCTATTTTTTAAATAGAAGTGCACGGGGAGATCATCTATCGAAATATCATCTGGAAGCTATGATTGCCTACTACTACACGGAAAAGGAAGAAACCGGCGAAAAATGGAGTAAGGTGCTGGAATTATTTGATCTATTAAAAGAAGTCGACCAAAATCCGGTAGTGGAATTAAATCGTATTTATGCGTTTGCCAAAGTATTTGGAAATAGAAAAGCGATCGTTGAAGCGGAGAAATTGCCGCCGTTGTCCAATCAATATTACAACTTGCTGCTGGGGGTGCTATATCTGGAAATTAACCGGGACCAGGCCATGGACTATTTTCAGGAGGCGATAAATAGAACCAGTTCTGCCGCCGAGCGGTCCTTTATCCGGAAAAATTATTTAGAGAAATAAATACGTACACTCCACCAGAATTAAATTGACGGAAAGCGGAGAATTGAATATATTCAGAGCATTATTTTTTACTTATCCTCCTAAAGTCATCCAGGGTGCAGCATTCTATAAGATCCATTCTGAATAAATTATATGAGCTTAGGGTGGCTTCCTATTTATTCGAACAAAAAGAATTTTTAGCCGGAAGTAAAGATCCGGTGGTGGAATCCTGGTTTTACCGGGAGCTAATCGACCCGTCAGATCTTAGAGTAGGTGCCAAATATGTACAAACACTGCCGCACGATCAGGAGAAAATGGTTTATTTATATGACGGGAGAAAGCAAGTACAAGTGAATTGGGAGAATCGCACTCTTTTCAAACACGAGATTAAGCAGATTCCAGGTAAACCGGTACCCAATAAGGTTCCCTTTTATACCCGGATCAAGGGCCTGATCAACTACACCCTTGATAGTGATTCCGCACAGATCGAAGTAGACGAGTCGAAAGTTAAGGTGGTGAAAATTGACTTTCCCAATCAGCTGGTTGTAGCACAGGGACGAAAGGCCATCTTTGTCACAATGTCAAAGCCGGGAAGGAAAGATTTTTCAAATTTCGAACTTCACCTAAATAGTGACGGGCTCCCGGTCTATTTGAGGAGTGAGAGCAGCCTTGGCCTGATTGAAGAATCAATTAGTAATCTGCAGGTCAACCGGTTTGATCCTGGCACGCTGGATCTTCAAAGCTTAATTCCATCCGGATTTTCCGAAATAGAGCCTGAAGCTTTTTTCTTTCCCGATATAAGTAATGCTCCTGCACCGGATTGGGAGCTAGCGGATCTGGATGGAAAAATTGTCAACTTGACTCATTTGACCGGTCAGGTAATAGTTCTTTGTTTTACCGGTATCCGGTGTGGACCATGTCACCGGTCTGTTCCCTTTTTGAAGAGATTAGTAGATGATTATCGGGATAAAAAATTATCTCTTGTCAGTATTGAATCTCCGGCAGGGGCACCGGAGGAATTACCGGATGCTGCTTCAGATGATGGAATTCCGAGATTTATCTGGTATGGTCATTCTGTTTTATTGCTGCGATTTGCGGGCCGAAACCTGCTTATAGACCCGATGTTTGGTCCAGATGC
>JAGQWZ010000139.1 GCA_020436835.1 Saprospiraceae bacterium
CATTACTATCCATGCCCAGGGATTGGGATCTCTTCTGTTTGCCAACCCCGTTATTGCTATTTATTGGAATTTCCACAACTGTGCAATTAAAGGGTCTGAAGAAATGGATCGGTCCGGCATTAGGTCTATTTATCCTGGGATTCTCCATCCATTTTGTAAATAGTAACCAGTTTGCATTGGGAAAACGGTATGAAACCATGGGTAAATACGTTTTCAAAACGTATTGGATCAATGCGGCTGATTTAATCCAGGCGGGCATCAAACTTCAATCCCAGGGGGCTGAAGACCAAGACCTCCAATGGCAAAATACCATCGCAGAATTGAAGAGGTATGCCATAACAGGTCATGATGCGGAGTATGCAGAATTACTTAATGAAGCCGGATTCTATTTTGAACGCAGTGTTAATAACCTGGTGGAAGCCAAAAACTATTTTAATGAAGCATTGAAATACGATGCACAATCCAAAAGGGCTTATATGGGATTGACGGAATGCAGCCTTCAATTGGAACAATCCGAAGAAGCGTATGATTACAGTAAAAAATTATTAGAATGGCGCTTCCCTACCCTGGAAAAAAGTCTGCGAATTAATCTGCAATGTGCTTTGGATGCTAAGGAATACACCGATGCCTTAACACTTACTCAGTCTTATCTGAAGCTTATCCCGCAAGATACTTTCATTCGAATCATTGAACGCCGGTTGATTCACCATGAAAGCGTGGATTCACTAAAATTCATGTTTGCCCAAACACCTGAAAAAAACTAGTTCTGCTCCTTAACTCTGGCTTCTTCCTCCATTTTAGATAATAATTCAAATTCCTTATCGTCGACCTTTACTCCATAATTTTTTGCTGCGGTCAGGTCCTTTCGAGCCTGTTCGAAATCACCAAAAAAAGCCTGACATTTAGAACGCCAATACAATGCATCCGCATATTTAGGATTTATTCGCAAGGCTTTTTCCAGATCCGTCCACGAACGGTTAAAGTCGCCGGTCCTCTGATAGATAGCTGCCCGGTATTTTAAAAAAACAACGTTATTCGGGTCCAGCTCCAAAGCATGAGAATAGGATTTGATTGCCAGATCAAAGTCTTTCAATTTCTCATACAATACACCCTGATTTACATACGCCAGAGGATTTTGAGGATCCAGGTCAGCAAACCGGTTTAAATACCGGATCGCCTGGGCAGTATCTCCCATAGCGATGTAATTCAATCCGCGGTTCAAATAGGCAATGCTGTACGAGCTATCCTGCAGGATGGCGTCTCGGTATGCATTATCTGCATCCTGATATTTCTGCTCCTGCTGCAGGTAATAGCCAATATTATTTAGCAATTCCGGATCTCTGAATCCGGCATCCAATGCCCTTTGATACACGACCCAGGCATCCGGCCTTTGTCCCTGACGTAAATACCAATCAGACAAATTCATGTACCCTACCAGCTCCTTTGGGTTTTGACGAATAACCTGGTTCCAAAGTGTATACCCTGAATTCCAGACTGGGATTAAACGAACGGTCTGAATAGCCATAAATAAGATAAACGCTACGGACAGGGCTGATACAATTGACTTCCCATTTACCAAACGATTTCGCAAATGCCCGAGCCACATGATGAAAAGCAGGATAAGACAAATACTGGCAATATACATATAGCGATCAGCCATAAATGATTGCCCAAAGGGGATGATCTGTAAATAGGGCAATATGCAAAGTGCAAAAAACGCCAATGCGAATTGGAATATCCGGCTCCTGATAAACCAAAGCAATCCGGCAAGCGAGAGAAATGTCCCAATTCCTATGATGTAAACACTCAGTGGAAGCTGACCGGATGCATCAGCAGTAAATGAATAAAAGGGAGATAATTTGAAAGGGAATACCAGGTGTAGAAAATAGGTACCGAACTGATAAAAGAACAAGTAGATCTTTTGAGAAAAACTTATTGAAGCGAGTGCCTGCTTAACAGGCCCCATGGGCTGTCCCAGGATAGCAACAATGCCAAGGATCAGGGACATCGCGAAAAAAGGCAGTTTTTCAAGCACCAATTTTTTGATATCCCGGCGCTCAAAATAATAATCTAACATTAAAAGCAAAAGCGGAAGCATCACCGCTACGCCTTTGGAAAATATTGCCAGTATAAATAAGCCGAAACATCGCCAATAGTATCGTGATTCCCGGGAATTGACGTAGTGTATCCACGATATCAGCGCGGGAAGAAGAAATACGGCGTACAACAAATCTTTGCGGGCAGAGATCCAGGCAACCACTTCAACATTGATCGGATGGATTCCCCAAATCAGGGCAGCTAATCCAGCAATCAAACGATTACCCTGTAAGCGCAACGTGAAATGGTACACAAAATAGACTACGACACCATGAATCAGCAGATTGGTTAAATGGAATCCAAAAGGATTTGCTCCCCAAATCAGATAATCTATGGCCCAGGATAATTGCACCAATGGCACGTAGGACCCATTGACCTGCATGTGGCTGAATATTTCCCATACAGTATTCAAGGACAGATGTTGAATCCAGTAGTTATTGAGGATGTAAGTAGGGTCATCCCAATTAACAAACTGATTATTAACCACTCCCACCAAAACAAACATGGAGATCAGTCCTATTCCTATCCCGATCCATACATCGATCCTATTTTCATTCTGGAAAACAGCATCTGATCTTTCCTGCATCATCACAACCGTTTTAGTTCGTGGACCAAACCACGGATTGATATGAAGTTTAATGGGAATTCCAAAAATACATGAAGTAGGCTTAAGGTTAAAAGTAAAGTTACTGCCAACTGGTAATTGTAAGCCACCAACCCCAGAAACAGGATCCAGATGGATACTACATAAATCACTTTCTGCTGATTCAGACTTCGGTGCCAACCGATAACGCCTGTTTTTGAAAACCAGTTCAGGTAATGATACAAGTATGCAAACGCAATGAAGACCTGCATTTTGTAATAAGCCGGTTCAAAGAAAAAAAAGGTTGTTCCATCCGCATAACCCAGCACTTTACCCATGGTTGCATTCAGAACATGAAAATTATTCTGCAGATATAATGCCTTCACTGAATCCAATAATTGAGTATTTATCGTCACAGGTATTAGCCAAATCCCAATTGGAATACCAATCATTAATACACACGATAGTAACCCAATCCGGCTGGCATTTTTCACGGCTCCATAGGCCATAAATATTAATGTAAAAAAATAAACATGGATTAAGGTAGGTACCAATAATCCAATCCAGATATTATAAACAGGAAAAGCTTTCAACCAAAAAACAGAAATAAGTCCGGTCAATACCAGGACTATTCTCCATGAGGTTCTTGGCAAAAACACCCAACCAAAAGCTGCCAATAGTGCAACCCAGATACACCCATTAATCCAGGTATAACTAGCCGTTATCCATTCGGGCCTGAACCAGGATATTGACTTCAAATCAATCAGTGAGAGTATTTCCGGTAATCCAAACAGAAAAGCCAGAACTATCGGAACCAAAATCCATTTCCTGTTACCGATAAAATAGGCCTTCTGGTGAAGCCAATTAATCTCCGTTAAATAATGTAGCGGACCGATTACCGCATATGCAAAGATGAATAGTTGAAACGGGATGATGTAAGCCAATATCAGTGCCATTAGGATCAGCACAATATTCAGCCTGTCAATTTGTATGTAGCTCCAACTGCTCCGAAATTGGCCTGAACTGCTCAAAACATTGATAGGTTGCCATTCATGCCATGTAAAATATTAAATTCCCGGCAATGGTAAGTCAGATCGGTATAGCCTTGTAGATTCTCACACATTACGATTACTGGAAACAAAAAAAGGATGCTGCCCTACCATATTCATACAGGACAACATCCTCCTTTCTATTTATACAGTGATGCTAACCGCTACTAAATCAATTAATTAGTTAACCCGGACCATACGCTTATTCAACACACCTTTTTCGGTTTCAAGTTGGTAAAATAACACACCTTTCACTTCCGGAATGCTACCAGCCTCCAGGGTAATCAAATGATTTCCTCCTGAATAACTACCTGTCACCCGGTACAGCTCCTTGCCCGTCACATCCATTACCCTCAGGGTTGCTGTCATGCTTTCCGGCAGCCAGAAGCCGATCTTCGTCTCCCCACTGAATGGGTTCGGCGTGTTCTGATAGAGTTCTGGGGTCCTTATCCCTTCTCCCTTTACCTTTTGTCCTGGTGATGCTACTCCGGATCCCGACTCCGTCAACGGACTACTGTCCTGGCAGACATTGCCACTGTTATCCTGTAGCAGCAACGTCGTCGTACAGAAGTCTTTGTTACCGGCCTCGTCGATGACCCAGATCTCCACCTCG
>JAGQWZ010000140.1 GCA_020436835.1 Saprospiraceae bacterium
TCGGTTTTATTGTTTATCATTTTTTTACCAGAAGAGAAAAATCTCTGAGGCTAAAACAAGAGTTGGAAACTCAGAGAAAGCTCGCAATGGCATCTCTGGAATCGCGGGCCTTAAAGGCTCAAATGAACCCCCATTTTTTATTCAATATTCTGAATAACCTGCAAGAAATGATCCTTGCCGGTGAAACTGAATTGGCCCAAACCTACCTGACCAAATTCTCCCGCCTGATGCGGATGATCCTTAACATTTCTTCCCGGGAGTATATCAGGATTGAAGATGAAATTGATTTTCTAAAATTGTACCTGGAGTTGGAGCAACTTCGTTTTGATCATCAATTGAAAATTAGTATCGAAGCTGATCCGGACTTACTGACCGAAGAAATACCGGTATTCATGATCCAACCACTGGTAGAAAACGCCATCCGTCACGGCTTGCGTCCTTTGGAAGGAAGAAAGGAACTTAAGATTATCATCGATCAGTCCAATACTTTTATCCGTGTCCGGGTTTTCGACAATGGCATTGGATTCAACAACAAGAACACTCTAAGAGTGACCAACAGGGAAAATGATGTTCGTGCACTCGACCTGATCCGGCAGCGGCTCGAAATACTTTCCGATACCCACGGCGTTGACTGCAAATTCAGCATGGAGGAAAACCATTCCGAAAATGGAATGAAATCAGAATTAATATTACCGGCACAAATCGACCACTAAAATTAAAATTATGTTTTCCGCTCTAATTATTGATGACGAAAAAAGGGCTCTAAATGGATTAAAACTGCTGTTGGAAACACATATTCCGGAGATCAGACCTATTTACACGGCTTTAGGGTCTTCCGAAGGATACTCAGAGATCCAAAAACTTCATCCTGATCTTGTATTTCTTGATGTTGAAATGCCCGGAATGACCGGATTTGAGATGTTGGAAGCTTTGAGAGATACGCGTATCAATGTCATCTTCACTACGGCTTACGATCATTATGCTATCAAAGCCATTCGTTTTTCTGCAATTGACTATCTTTTAAAACCGATTGATGTCCAGGAACTAAAGGCTGCTGTAAACCGATACCTACATCGACCCTTACCCCAGGAGCATTTAAATCCTCTAATTGATAACCTGGTAAGTAATCTCAAAACACGACAGTTCAAAAAGCCAAGACTGGCTATAACCACGACAGGCGGGCTGACTTTTCTGGATATTGATGAAATCGTGCATTGCGAAGCAGATAATAATTACACGATTTTCCACCTCTCCGGTGGTAAAAGATTTATATCATCAAAAACACTTAAAGAATACGATGATCTCCTATCGGAATATGATTTCCTGAGGGTCCACCAAAGTTATCTGGTCAATCCGGTTTATATTAAAGAGTATTCCCAAAAGGGAAACCTTGAACTGAAGGAGGGTAGAACCGTCAATGTTTCACGCCGAAAACATCATTGGTTGTTAGATAAATTAAAATCATTGTATAGATAGGTTTTTGATAATCCGGCTAACGGAAAAATACCCACCTAGTAAAATGGTGCACCTATCAAATGCTTCCTAAATGCGCTATTTAGCTTCATTACATTTGACCAAATCAGATCCTTCCCTTTTATGATCTTGATCATTGCATGTCGACAAATTGATCATCATCTTTATTTCAGTCGAGATATCTGCTCGTATGACCTTGATCAATCAAATGTTAAAGGAAAGAAGAATAGCCAACTATTTAGCTTATGCCCTGGGCGAAATCATCCTGGTCGTCATTGGAATTCTTATAGCGCTCAAAATTAACAACTGGAACATAGCGCAGCTGAACATTGAAGACGAAAAAATGCTCTACGCAGGTATTCAGCGGCAGATCATCAAAGATCGGGACATTCTGAAAAGTGTCATTGATCTGAACCATAAGCATAAGAACCAATTTGAGAAAGCGAAAGAAATCATTGTCCAGCAGGACCGGGAAGCAATCGATACTCTTGCTTTTTTTGCTATGACCTTGTCCCAATATTCGGATTTTCACCGGAGTAGTAATATTTACGAGACCCTGGTCAATAGTGGCAATTTAAAACTCATCCGGGATCATAATTTCCCCGGTCTGCTGCAAGAACTGGAGATGACCTACAATCATATCAATAAATTGGAGGATATACACTGGGATATTATTCTAGCAGAACTATCACCAGCAATAAGAGGAGTGATTAATTACTCCAATCTCAAGGTGATTGATCCAGAACGTCTTTATTCAGTCGATTTACAGAATTTTTTTGTAGAAAGCATCTATCTGACGGCAGGAAAAAATTATGTATACGAGCAGGCCCTGAAGCAGATCAATATCATTCTGGGAAAAATCGAAGAGGAGATCGGCTCAGATTGAGAGTTAGCTATCCGACCGAAACAGTTATCCCCCTATACCTGTACTACTTGATGTTTTGCAATAAAGTCCGGATCGATATCAATACCCAGACCCGGGCCGGTGGGTACCTTTATTTGACCCTCTTTTACCTGCAAGGGAGAAGTATTACAGTGAAAAGGCACGTGTGTATTCAGTCCCTTGAACTCATGATGAGGAGCTGCATTTGGCAATACCGACACGAAATGGATCATGTAAAGATACCCCAATCCACCACCGGACATATGTGGCGTACATTGCTTTCCCATTGCCTGTGCCATGCGGGCAACTTTTATTGAACGGATCATCCCTCCGAAATAAAAATTATCCGGTTGCACAATATCCAGCCCATCGTTGGCAATCAACCAACGAAAGCCATGCAGGCTGTATTCCTGTTCACCTCCGGCCACTGGAAGCGATAATTGATCTGCCACCTGTCTGGTTTCCTCGTACCAGTCGAAATGTACCGGTTCTTCAAAAAAACCATATTTATACTCTTCCAGCATTTTTCCCACCCGGATGGCTTCATCGACCGGATAAAATCCATTGGCATCGGCATAGAGATGCATATCGTCCCCAAATGTCTTGCGTATCAAAGGTATCATCTTCTCCGTCCTGCCTTCCGGTCCTTTGGCGCGGAGATCATTGGTCATAAACATCAATCCGCCCACTTTGATTTTCACGGCATGTGCATTGTATTCCTCCACATCTCTTTTTATCAGTTCCAGGGATTCCTCCACCGGTTTTTCCCGATATTCCGTTGCCTGGTAAACCGTGACCCGGGGATGCTCCGTTTCACCAATTAATTCTCCCACGGATTTGTCTGCGATCTTGCCCAACATATCCAGGATGGCGAATTCAAGAGTAGCCAAAGGAATACCTAATGCCTGACCGCTTAACCGGAAATTAAGCCGGTAAACCAGGATTCTTTCCAGAATCAAATCAAGATCACGGGCATCTTTTCCCATAAGAAAAGGTTGTATGCCACGGACGAAAATGGGATAGAATAAAATCATATCATTGTGACTCACGGAAATACCTTCGGCTCCGTCTTTTGAGCGTACCCGGCAAAGGAACTTCCCCTCAAAACGTAGCAACTCCACTGAATCAATGATCACCGGGTCGGGAAACAAGTTCCTTTTTAGGACAGGTTGCTTGAGAACAGCATCTAAAATTGCATACTTGTGGTCAATTTGTTCCCGGGTTATACCTCTGTCTTTGATCCTTAGTCCAAGACCAGTGCCCAGTCCCATAATTCCACCTGTACCCAGAAATTTCCTTCTATTGATATCTGCCACAATGATAATTTTTTACCCGGAGAAATATTTTTCTCCTCCCCCAAAATAATCATTTCCTGACACCTCCTTATTATCTTACCCCTGGACCATTGAGAAACAAAGTCAACCGAAGCCTGCCTACCTTCTGATAATCAAGCAAAATCTGAATGATTTAGGGAACTGGTCAGGAAATACTAATTTAGTCCAGGCAGGGAAGCTATTCAATTATGATAAGACTATTTATATTTTACGTGATTTGCATCCTGAGTTATCCAATGGCGATGACTCAAGAAATTGTGCTCACAGGAAAAGGAAAAATCTCCGGTATTTCTACCGAAGACAGGACGATCGAAATCTATAAGGGTATTCCATTTGCTGAGGCACCCATCGGTGATCTCCGTTGGAAAGCTCCCAGGGCAGCTAAAAAATGGAAAGGAATAAAAAAATGTGAAGTATTTGGTCCCAGTCCCATGCAGGCCAAGCCCGTCCCCTTCAGTATGTGGAGTGAAGAATTTCTTATCCCTGCGGAACCAATTAGTGAGGACTGCCTCTACCTCAATGTTTGGACGGGGTCGGATAAACGTCTCAAAAGGCCGGTGGTAGTCTGGATCTACGGTGGGGGTTTTGTGAGTGGCGGCAGCGGAGTTCCCATTTATGATGGAGAAGCGATGGCAAGAAAGGGGGTTGTTTTTGTAAGCATTAATTACCGCGTGGGCATCTTCGGATTTTTTAGTCATCCCGATTTGACCGCTGAATCATCAAATAAAAGCTCGGGAAATTATGGCCTGATGGATCAAATTGCCGCCCTAAAATGGGTGCAGGATAATATCGCCGCATTTGGTGGAGATCCGGATAATGTGACCATCGCCGGACAATCTGCCGGATCTATGAGTGTAAATTGCCTGGTTGCCAGTCCGCAGGCAAAAGGGCTTTTCAAAAGAGCGATCGCACACAGCGGGGCAAGTTTTTCCGGAAAACAATTAACCTTGGAGGAAGCAGAGGTTGCCGGTCAAAATATGACCATAAAATCAGGGATCAACTCGCTGGATCAGCTGCGTCAATTACCTGCAGATTCACTTTTGAAGCTACAATCAAGTGCGCGCGGGCCAATTATCGATGGTTATATTTTGCCAGATCAGATCATTAATATATTTGAGAATGGACAGGAAAATTCAGTAGACTTGTTGACCGGATGGACCCAGGAAGAAGGTTTGATTTTCGGAGAGATTAAAAGTGCGGCAGAATATAAAATGCAATTAAAGTCCCAGTATCCGGATTATGCTTTAAGCCTTTTAACCTATTATCCTGCCACAAATGATAAAATTGCGATTCAATCTCAATTTGATCTGGCCAGAGACATGATATTTGGAGCTCAGAATTATACCTGGGCAAACCGGCAGGCTGCCAAGGGAAATACCAAAACATTTGTCTATCGATTTACCCGTAAGGTTCCCGGCACAGGTGATTATGCAAAATACGGAGCATTTCACACCGGCGATATTCCCTATGCCTACGATAATCTGAAATTCGTAGATCGACCCTGGCAGCAGATAGACCACCAATTGGCAGAAATTATGTCCGACTACTGGATTAATTTCATAAAAACAGGGAATCCAAATGAGCAAGAACTGATTCACTGGCCTGAATACCAGGAATCGACTAAAAAAATTATGGAATTAGGTCCCGACGTAGCCTCCGGAAAAATTCCGGACAAAGATGCGTTGGATCTCGTTTATCGGATTATTAGTCAATAGAAATTCAATGAGACTACCTACTTTTCCCGGGACGAAAATTCAGTGCCGGTTACCGGGCTACCTGATTATAATGCTTCTGATTCCGCTCCTGTCTTCTGCCCAATTTCAAATCCCGGATTCAGATGATTTGAAATGGGAAGGAGATATTGCCTCCCGGCTTATTGATTCATGCGATGCTTTTTTATTGCAGGAAATCAAAAATTCCATCCAAGAACGCATCCATCTTTGGCATCGTGATCTCCGATCAATTGAAAAATATACCCTCTCCATTGCAGAAAATAGAAAGCGGTTTGCCCATATGATCGGAGTGAGGGACGATCGCATTGCCAGTCCAGCGCCGGATATTTGCGGTCTGGTAGCAGAAGGAAAAAATTATAGCGTTCAAGCTATCCGGTGGCCGGTCATGGAGCAGATCCACGGTGAAGGCTTACTAATTACCCCAAATGAAGCTCCCTGGCAAAAAGCGGCAGTGGTGATTCCCGATGCAGACCAATCTCCCGAAGAAATTCTGGGAATTTCCGGTTCGCTCGATCTCAAATGTCAAACTGCAAGGCTCTACGCCGAACAGGGTTATGTGGTGATCATACCTACGCTTATCAACCGGCAATTGAACCAGTGGAATATATCGAACCGGGAGTTTATTTACCGTTCTGCTTATGAACTGGGGCGACATATCATTGGCTATGAGGTCCAGAAAATACTGGCCGCAAACGATTGGTTCAGCAACCAGGGTATTTCCGACATTACTGTCTCCGGTTGGGGAGAAGGAGGCTTACTTGCATTTTATACCGGCGCGATCGATACCAGGGTCAAAAACACGGAGGTGAGTGGTTATTTCGGTTCCAGGCAACGGATCTGGGAGGAACCTGCCTATCGAAATGTTTTTGGGCTTCTTAAAGAATTTGGAGATGCAGAGATCGGGAGTCTGATCGCTCCGCGGCATTTGGTATTCCATTCAGATTGCGGAGCACCGGAGATCAACGTTCCCGCCGGAGCCGGTGCCGGGAAACCAGGGATTCTTCAGGCGCCTGATAGGTCGGGAGTGAAAAATGAACTGGTACGACTGAATAATTTCCTCTCCGGTCTGGTTTGGGAAGCTTCCCTGGAAGAAAGCCCGGTGCCAACGCAGGAGCCGGCAAGACTTATAGATCTTCCTGACCACCTGTCCCGTCATGAGCGACAGTTGAAAGAGCTTGACCGGTTCAATCAATGGTTGCTTCAGGGAAGTAAATATGTAAGAGCTGATTTTATGTCGGGTCTGAATTATGAGAATCTGCAAGCATTCAAAAAGTCAGCGGACTCCTATCGTGAGTACTTTGCTCAGGAGGTCATCGGGGAGTTCGACCAAACACTCCTACCATTCAAGATAAGGAGCCAGCCATTCCCAATGGAAAACCAGGAATTAACTGCTTTTGAGGTCGTTCTGGATGTCTTTCCCGGATTATTTGCTTACGGTTTGCTCATACTGCCACCAGATCTCGAAACCGGCGAACAAAGACCGGTGGTGGTTTGTCAGCACGGGTTGGAAGGTAGACCCCAGTCAACGATTGGAGAACAAGATTTTAAAGCCTATAAAGCATTTGCTTCCCGTTTGGCAGAACGCGGATACATCACCTTTGCTCCACAAAATATCTACATTTTTGAAGACCGATTTCGCACCCTTCAGTTTAAAGCCAATTCGATCAAAAAAACATTATTTTCTCTGATGGTACCCCAGCATCGTCAGATTACTGAATGGCTATCTACCCTGCCATTTGTAGATTCAACCCGGATCGCATTTTATGGATTGAGCTACGGCGGAAAATCAGCTATGCGAATTCCACCCCTGGTGTCAAAATATTGCCTTTCGATTTGTTCAGCCGATTTTAATGAATGGGTTTGGAAAAATGCATCTTCGATCAGTCCCTACAGTTATGTCCGCACCGGGGAATATGAAATATTTGAATGGGATCTTGGCAGTACTTTTAATTATGCCGAAATGACCACACTCATTGCGCCCCGCCCTTTTATGGTAGAACGGGGTCATTTTGACGGAGTAGCTCCCGATGAAATGGTCGCGCATGAATATGCTAAGGTACGGCATCTGTATAATGCCCGGTTAAATATTGGCGACCGCACTGAAATCGAATGGTTTGCCGGACCCCATACGATTAACGGAAAAGGGACATTTGATTTTCTGGATAAACACCTGAAATTTAACCCTCGGAATTAATATGAAAAAATCAACTTAAATTAACTGTCCCCAGTCTAATCATTTAACCATATTAAATCACTTTGTTGTCTGGAAATGACCGAATATATTTACAGAAACCTGAGAAACCTTTTTTTATGTCTTTTTATTGAATTTCTACTTTCTCCGGCGAATCTGATTCTCGCTCAGTCTGAATCAGCCTGGAAAATTCATGTTATTGACAATACCTCCTTCGGGGCTGACGGCACAAAACTATACGATGCAGACCAGGATGGCGATCTGGATATCATTTGTGGTTGGGAACAGGGAAATATTGCCCGACTCTACTTCAATGCTTCTTTCCCGCAGAGATGGTCATTTGTAGAGGTAAATGCAGCGGCAGTTGAGGATGCCATCATTGCCGACCTTGACCAAAATGGCATGCCGGATATCATCACCTTTTCCGAAGGGGATCACCGCCGGATTACCATTCATTGGGCACCCGCCAGAGAACACTATTTCGATTCCGGAAAATGGATTTCAGAAGACATACCGGTAACGATCGACATCACTCAATGGATGTTTGGTGAATCCATGGATGTTGATGGAAAATACGGACCCGATCTCATTGTAGGAGGAAAAAATAAAGGTGCCATGTTGGGATGGCTGGAGGCGCCGGAGAACCCCAGAGCAATAAAAGACTGGAATTTGCATAAAATAGCTCCCGTGGGCTGGGTCATGTCTATCGAGATCGTGGATATTAATCAAGACCGTCAACCGGATATCCTTATTTCGGATCGATACGGAGAGGATAATGGCGTCAAGTGGTTTGAAAATCCGGGGAAAGAATCTGTCCGAATGAATAAAAAATGGCAGGAACACCTGATTGCCATGCGAGGTCGCCAGCCGATGTTTCTGGATGTGCGGCGAACTGCAAATGATGAGCTTTTTGAGATATGGGTGCCAGATGCGGAAGCAGGCATTTACCATCTTACTCAAATGGATATGTCGGGAATTAAATGGAAGGAGGAAATAATCTCCTTTCCGGAATTTGCCGGCTTACGGGGTAAATCAATTTGTACGGGAGACTTAAATCAAGATGGCGTCAATGAATTGATCACTACATACGAGATGGCCGAAAACAGGAGCGGTGTGGTCTGTTCCTATTTTAATTCAAATTCCAGAAGTTGGCAGCATCAGGACATTAGTGGTTTAAAGGGAGTTAAATATGATTTTGCCCGATTGATGGATATGGATAATGATGGGGATCTCGATATTCTCACAAGTGAAGAAAATAACAACAATAATAAAGTCCCCGGTTTAGGTGTGATCTGGTATGAAAATCCATGGATAGGCAGAGGTAGGAATTGAGAATCATCAATTGTCAATCAGGAATTATTGTTAAGGAATTCAATTTCTTGTAAGTCGTGATAGCGGCGAATCCTGAGCATGTCGAAGGATATTCGCCGACTTATAAACGATACATTCCAGGCTTAACTTAATGGCAAGGAATTAGGAATTAGCAATTAATGTCGTTAAGTTAAGGAAAGTACGTTGTTGATTCTGGACTGCGGGTGGACTGGTTCTCCCCTTCCAGGGGAGTTAGAGGGGGCGAGTGAGCCATTTACCAAATTGTCACTGCTTAACTTAATGGCAAGGAATTAGGAATGAGGAATTAGGAATTAATGTCGTTAAGTTAAGGATTGTAAGTTATTGATTCTGGACTGCGGGTGGACTGGTTCTCCCCTTCCAGGGGAGTTAGA
>JAGQWZ010000141.1 GCA_020436835.1 Saprospiraceae bacterium
CGAGAGGCGGTACTGTTCTCAACTCTAATACAGTGTCGAATAGACTGGGTAACCCAAATCTGCAGGCAGAGATTCTTAAGGAATTGGAATTTGGTGTAGAAGCCAGATTTTTTTATTTTTTGTTTGGAATCGATCTATCACTTTATGACAAATCTTTTTCCGATTTGATTATCGATCTTGACCTGGATTCGGCTACCGGATATACCAATACCACGGTCAACGCAGCTCAGATTACCAACAAAGGAATTGAGCTTGGTTTGAATATTACTCCGGTTCAGGGAGACCTGACCTGGGATTTCACTCTAAACTATACCAGGAACAGAGGTATTGTGGATGAGATCTATCCTGGAGTAGAGCAGGTAGGAATCGCTGGTTTTACCAACCTGGGTAACTTTGCCGTTCCTGGTGAACCATATGGTGTAATCAAAGGATCAGCTTTTGCCCGTGGACCAAATGGAGGTATCCTCGTAAACAACGTTGGTTCTTATGTGGTATCTCCTGACCTGCAAACCATCGGTAATCCAAATCCTAATTATACCTTGAACTGGATCAACGACATTTCCTATAAGGGATTGTCTCTGGGATGGCAGTGGGATTATCAGGATGGAGGTGATATCTATTCGGTAACTACCGCTACCATGTTTGCCCGGGGTAACACCGTTGATTCGGATGTAGACCGGTTCTTGCCGATCATTCTTCCTGGTGAATTGGCAGATGGAACGCCTAATAATATCCAGACTTACATCGGAGATGCTTTCTTTGATGGATATTTTGGAGCAGATGAAGGTTCTGTTTTTGATGCTACCACGATCAGATTACGTCAAGTGTCGTTGGCCTATGTTTTCCCTGAGAAACTTTTATCCAAGACTCCTTTCGGAAGAATTGGTATCACCCTTTCAGGGGAGAACCTCTGGTATGACGCAGTAAACTTCCCGGACGGTGTAAACTTCGATCCGGAAGTACTTAGTTTAGGGGTAGGTAATGGTCGTGGATTCGACTTCTTTACCGGACCTACTGCTAAGAAATATGGGGTAACGATCAATGCAACTTTCTAACGAAAAGAGCAAAAAATTGAATTGTTCCTTTATTATTAATTTAAGAAAGATCAATTATGAAATATTTAAATAAAGTGGTGGTTGTCCTCTTGATCTTGGCAGTATCTTCTTGTGAAATTACTGACCTTGACAAACTAGACAACCCGAATGCAGTAACCCCTGAAGGTGCCAGTATCAATGACTTGTTTACCAGCATCCAGGGTTCATTCAATGGTGTATTCTCGGGTATGAATGGATTTTCCCGCGGAATCACCCGGATGACTGCATTAACTCCTTTTAGCGTTTATGACTACAAAAACGCTACTCAACCCAACAACTATGACGGTATCTGGACAACTGCTTTTGCTGACTTGTTTCCGGATGTAGACGCCGCGGTTGCAATCGCCGATGAAAGAAGCTTACCGATTCACTCGGGAGCTGCGAAAGTGATGAAAGCATGGGCTATGGTGGCCCTGGTGGATTTCTTTGGGGATGTACCTTACACCGAAGCCGGTCAGGGTACGGATGTAATTTCACCCAGCCGGGATGGCGGTGCCGCAGTGTATAGTGCTGCCGAAGCCCTACTAGACGATGCGATTTCCAGTTTGAATAGTGCGGATGAGACGACGACGAAGCCAACCGGAGACGTATTCTTCAATGGAAATGCCGAATCATGGATTAAAGCAGCCAATTCGATCAAATTGAAGATGGCGATCAATACCCGTGATGCGGGTAAAATCAACTCCATCGTTAGCGGAGGAAATTTCATCGACGATGCTTCCGAGGACTTCCAGGCTAATTACGGTCAAACAAGGGTTAACCCGAATTCCCGTCATCCGGATTACAACAACTCTTACGAGAATACAGATGGTGATTATCTAGGTAATTACTACATGTGGTTGCTGGTAGGAGATAAAGTGGATGATAGCGGAGCGGCCGTAAAAGATCCGAGACTGCGTTTCTATTTTTACCGTCAGATCGAGGATGCGTTTGGTTTGGATAAAAACGTCTACGGATGTCACTTCACCG
>JAGQWZ010000142.1 GCA_020436835.1 Saprospiraceae bacterium
TGAAATAATATATAGCCCCGATCATATCAGCAAGGTGACAAATCCCCACTCAGCTATTACTTCTCAATGATTATTTTCCAGGTACCTTCCCGGTCTTTTTTCCAGACACATAAATAGGGATTGGTCATCGAGACGGCTTTCCCATCATCTCCTGACCGGGTGATGGTACCGACACCCTGCGTGTATCCCATCTGGCCATCGGGAGAAAGCTCTCCATCCTGCACCGACCAGGAGATTGAAAATCGGGGATCCTTCCGGACGGCAATCGTAAACTCCTTAATTTCAGCTATGCCGGTCAACGTTCCACCTGGCCCAAGAAGCATGGCGTCATCGTCCCAACACGCCCAAAGATGTTCCATCGCTGATTTATTAGCAGCTTCCGAACAATCCCGGTCTCGCATGAGTAAAACCTCCAGGTCAGAGGCGGCCAGCCCTCCTCCGGGATTTGCTTCATTTACAACCGAAAGTCCCGCCTGCGCAGGAATACTTACAATTGCTACAAATAGACAGATAAGTAGAATATAATACTTCATTTCTTTCAGTTTTAAATCATTCAATGTTATTCTGAAAATCAAATCAACTTTATTGATTTATGTACAATATTAGGTCAGACACTCACCTGAAGCAAGCGCGATGAGTATCCGGTAGTACTCACTGATAATTTGGTTTCATCCCGGGTTAAATGGGATGATCCCAGTGGGAATAAAAACAAATAATGATTGAAGGAAATTGAGAATTTAACAAGTAGTTGCGAGATATTAATAAACGATTATACCGAATACTAATTGAAGTGCACCGTATTCCGGTTGCGGGGGAACATTCAGGGATTTATCCTTAATTTTAGGTCTTTGGTAAAATGAAGAATATACTGCACCTTGTACTAGCCTGTCTATTACTAGCGATTAAAACAGAAGACATTTCCGGACAGGAGTTTACTTATTCCCTTCTTGATACCCGGGACGGTCTTCCTGCCGCTGCCATCACTGCCCTGGCCGAAGATCTTGAGGGTCACCTGTGGATCGGTACCGAAGGAGGTCTGGTTCGGTATAATGGGTATGCATTTGAATATTTTTTTGACGATCCCTCCTATATTCCGGGAAAAGTAAATGCAATGGAAGTTGACCAACTGGGAAATATCTGGATCGGAACTAATACCGGTTTAGCTCGCTTTTTTGAAGGAAGTTTTCATCCGGTCAGCATTGCCGGACTGGATACTATGTCCATCCAGAGAATGGCGACCACCCGAAACGGAAAAATAGTTATTGCAACTATTTACGATCTATTTATTCTTGATGGTATTGAAGAATCTGCGTTCACTTATCAACGCTACGCGTTTCCTGGAATTCTCTATTTATCGGAAGACCGGGCTGGAGATGTGATTTGGATTGGCACTATCGATGACCTGAAAAAGTACGAAAATGGCAGGATCAAAGAAGTGATAAATCGAAGCCTCACCCACGATGAGGGGGTTATTAATGTCTGGTCACAAGACAATAAACTACTGATAGGTACCGAAGATGACAATATTTTTCTCTATGATCCACTCGCTGACAAACTTCAATCGGTACTTCCTTATCAGAATGATTTCGGAGACTTTGTTGGCTTTCAGATCTGGAACAACCAACTTTGGCATATTTACGGCCACATGGTCTTAAAGCAGTCTGACACTTCCGAGATCAGGATCAACTATCCGGCAAACTGGAGTATTAAATCAGTAAAAACAAGTTTGGTTGATTCAGATGGTAATCTATGGCTCGGAAGCACTGAAGGACTGATCAGAATAAGAAAATCCTGCTTTGTGAATCTGACTTTTCCTGGCATAACCCATGAGATCTATAGTCTTATGGAAGATGATCTCCACACCACCTGGATCGGAACTAACAGTGGTTTAATATACCAATGGGACGAGTCCGGTGTAAGAGAATGGAAGGCACCTGAAGATTTCGGAGGAGAAGTCATCGATATGATCCAGGGTGATGCCGGGGAAATATGGATTGCCTCATACTGGCAAGGACTATTGGAAATTGACCAGACCGGTACGACTCATTATTCAGTGGAAGAAATCTCCGAATTGGGTCCGGACATTTACGACATCCATTTAGACCAGGACCACAATCTTTGGGTGGGTAGTTATCGTGGAGTGTTCATTAAAAAAGACGGAGAAAAGCAATTCATATACGGAGATTCTCTTGGCCTGCCGGACCAATGTGATGTCTATGAAATCCAGGACGGACTTTCAGGAGTCTGGATTGCAGCCAGTTGTGGTCTCTACCATAAAAGAGAAGGAAAATTAGAATTGGTCCATCTCCCCGATCTGGCCACGGACGTCTCCATTCGCTGCCTGCTGGTGGATGAGAATTTACTGTGGATAGGGACCATCGGCTTTGGACTAAGATGCTACCAGATTATGCAGGATGGCTTAAAACCATTAGTCGTGATTGACCAGCCGGATCGAACCATTCTGGACATTGAAAAAAGACAAAGAAAAGTCTGGGCAGGAACTCCCCGTGTATTGCTCGAAATCAATCCGGATGCAAATTTTCACTTTAATATTTTCTCCAGTACCGAAGGTTTTTTTGAAGAAGGTTATGCCTTTTTAAAATTATTTGTAAATCATAGGAATGAACTTTTTGTCACTACCTCGAGAGGGCTGAAAAAGCTGGTGGATTTTGATTTACCATCCGGGAGTGCACGGAACCTAATTATCAACCACCTACTGGCAGACGGCAGTGAAATAGACCTTAACCACCCCACCATTAATGTACCAAGCACCACAAAAATCATCGAGCTTAGTTACTACTATCCCGATATAACCCGCACAGATTTTCTCAGTTACCAGTGGAAGATGTCTGATCAGGATGAGTGGACGGATTGGAGTAATAAAAGAGAAATCAACCTCTATAGTCCACGACCCGGACCGTATCAGATGGAAATCAGAGTCAAGGAAGCCAATAAAATGTTAAATAGCAAACACTTCAATTTTTATGTCGAATATGCCTGGTATCAGCAAAAATGGATACAAATAGTCGCAGGATTTTTCCTCGGTTTTATTGTTTATCATTTTTTTACCAGAAGAGAAAAATCTCTGAGGCTAAAACAAGAGTTGGAAACTCAGAGAAAGCTCGCAATGGCATCTCTGGAATCGCGGGCCTTAAAGGCTCAAATGAA
>JAGQWZ010000143.1 GCA_020436835.1 Saprospiraceae bacterium
GAGTGATTTTTGTCCCTGGGTCAATCTTGTTTAACGAATCGAACTTGCTATTCTTCCTGCGGTTCCATGAGGATCATTCATGCGGACTGGTGATTGACCTCTTTCTATAGTAATTCCATGACCCCACCCGGGCAATCTTCCATTCATCCAATCGTCCAATTCTCTGGGATCGCATCCGTCAAGTATTCCTTCGCTCTTTTTTCCTTTCTTGCCACTGAATAGTCTCTTAAGCCAGTTACCTTTCTTCTCACCTTCTTTTTGCTCCGGCAAGCCACTCCATTTCGCACGATCTGATCCTTCCGGCACATAGGTGTGACCATCTTCAGCTGCTTCCAAAGCTTTTTTCATCTCGCCCTCATCATGAGTCACACCACCACCTTCACCGATACCATCTCCATCCTCGTCTGCATAAAGTACGGCTACAGCATTGTCACCACCGTAGTCACTGAAATATATTGTATGACCGCCGTCGTTTTCATTTTCCCAAATGCCTGTCCCATCTTCTTGCCAGCCATCTTGTCCCCTTAGGGTCGGAGTCGCAGTAAATATTACAGCTATACTCAGGCTTATCCATACTATTCTTTTCATAGAATTTGATTTTAAATTAATTAGTAATTGAATACTGATCAAAGCTTCAACTAAAAATTGAAATTAAAATCACCTATTTAAGTGATTTTGGGGAAAATGGAATGAAGAGCATCTATTTTGTAGATCCTCAAACCTCTCTATTTTACGTAAGGAAGAAGGAATCAGTGCTCCGATTCCATGAGAAAAGAATGAACTCGTGCCTTCACGTTTTCTCTCACATTCAACCAAAAAAGATTAAAATCACCTGCGTGGTAATTTTTCGTGCGTAGGAGAAAACTAAAAGGAAAATGCGGCTTACAAACCCAGAGAACGCCCTGTTCAATTCTTGCGTCGGTCAGATGAGTCCAGATGCCCTGATGATAATTGCGAAGTATGGCGCCTTTATTTTTATCTTTTCCGACCAGGTCTTGATCGGTAGTCCAGCTCAATGGATTAACCACGGCAATGCTGTCACCAACGGGAAAACGTTTGGGTAAATAGCCGCTTTTATACGTGCGCCAACTACAAAAACATCCGGTCTGATCCGGGGTCTCGCACACCGGAATTTCATTAAAATAATTTTTGTTTACCGGCATTCCCAACAGATAAGCTACTACCAATTGATCCTGAAGGTCTTTATTGTCGAAAAATTCTTTTAAAAGCCGCATTCCATGGGTAGATCCCTGGCTGTGACAGGCGATAATTACCGGACGACCATGATTATAATGAGTGAGGTAATATTTGAAGGCAGCGACCACATCCTGATAAGCCAATTCGAAGGCTTCCCTCGCCTGAGATTTGTTCTTTTTCGTAAAATAGGCATAGATATGTGCCTGACGGTATCTCGGGGCGTAAACCTTTCCGGCACCGTTAAAAATGGAAGCCTGATGTAAGATTGAAGTCCGGTCGGTCTTAAGATTTACTTCCTGGTCATCCAGACGGGCGTTCCAATATCGTTGACCCCGGTCACCGGTGTAGGAAGTGGGATGCAGGAAGAATACATCAACTGCTGCATGGTCCTGAATGTCCCGGAAAATGGTATCAGGGAGTGCGTCTGCCGAATCGCTTTTAATGGGTAGGGCCGCCCAATTGTCAGGGTTACTATAGTCAGGTGGTATATAATCGGATGCCGCATCACGAAGTACATAGAACGGTTTGACAGAACATCCGTATTGAACAAAAAGAAAGAAACTGAAAAAAAGCAGCTTATTCCAGAATCTGAGCTGCATGATCCTTAGTTTTGACTTTTTCTATCACACTGGTGATTTTACCTTTCTCAATGACGAAAGTGGTTCTCAGAATTCCATCGAATTCCCGGCCCATGAATTTTTTCCGGCCCCAAACACCATAAGCTTTTATAATTGAAAGATCCTCATCTGCCAGCAGAGGGAAGGGCAAATCAAATTTTGAGATAAAATTCTGATGTCTCTTGGCACTATCGGCACTTATTCCCAAGAGTTTGAATCCTTTTTCCTTTAGTTCGGAAAAATTGTCTCTGAGATTACAGGCTTCGGCAGTGCAACCGGGAGTATTATCCTTGGGATAAAAGAACAAGATTAGTTTGTCCTTACTGTAGTCAGATAATTGGTGCAGGTTACCATCCTGATCAAATCCCTTAAAGTCAGGTGCCTTATCTCCCTCTTTCAAATGAGTTTTAGCTTTATCAGCCATAATTTTATTTAAAATGTAATCGATATTCATATTCAGACACATTTCCAACAGTATCTTCCACTAAAAGTTTGAACTGGTAACTGCCTTTTTCCCATTCGCTCCGGTTGATTTGACAGGTGACCCGATCGCGCTTCAAATCATATTCTGCCAGAACCCACCGGTCATTCAGGCTAGCATTAAATTTCAACCCTCCCGGACCGGGTAGATTGTCACTGATGGTAAATTCAAGTCTTTCACTCTGATCACTACTCCTTTTGCTTATCAGGTCAATCGTTGGAGGAATTGTATCTGCCACTACCTGATAGGTACCTAACCTTGAAATGCTGCAACCCAACCAACTGCCAATCCATTTTGCCGGACGATTGCGTTGCTTTCCGTCAATATCTACTTGGACAATAGTCAATTTATTTCTCAAGGAATCAGGAAATGGAAAAGGGCGAATTTTAAGTTGCAAGGGATGAAACAACGGGAGCCGGTCGCGGTCAAGGCGATACTGTGCGGAGTAGACCCCCGGAGCAGAGCTTGGCCCGGAGCTATACTGCAGGTAACAGTCCTGATACAAGGCATTGGCTGGCCAGATAACTTCAAGATAAGAACTTCGAATGGTATCTGGTATCCCGGCCTTTATATGATATTGATATACCGGGCGATCGATTGGACTTACTTTTTCGGCCCTCCGTATGAAAAAACTTTGATTGATCTTATTGCCCGAGAGATCACTAATCGAGGCCGTCACTTTCTGTACACGATCACGATAGAGCGGAATAATACCATCCCGGTACGAGAGCCGGTGGATAGATGACTGATCGGTTGGCAGCCGGTAACACCGGTAAATTTTACTGCCGTCAGACACCATTCTTTCATAGTCTACCTGGGCGTTGAAATACAATCCGTCTTTCACACTCATACTATCCATACTAAAATGGTAAATGGTATCCGAATCCAATTTGATCGTGGCGGAATAGATTCCATTCTTATTTCTGCCCGCATTGTGAGGGTCAAAAGCCTCTATTCCTAACCCAATTCTCCAGGCATCGGTTGAGAGTGTGTCATCAGAATGCAGTTCAGAAGAAGGGAATTCCTCTCTTCTGTACTCAATCAGCTGATGATCCAGATGATACAGGGTTAGCCCGGTCAAGGTTGGTTCTTGATGGTCTTCCAGCCTAAGATGGTGCAGCGCGGGATTTATACGTTCTTCCGAAAGCGTCTTTCTGACTTCGAAATGGAGATGTGGTCCGAAGGAGAAGCCGGTTGAACCCATCAGGGCGATTTTATCACCTTTCTTCACCGGAAATTTTTCCTTGGGTAAAGTAAGATCCAACGCAAAAGATTCCTGGTCCTTCTGGGCAGCATAGACATAGGATTGTAAAGGTGCATCGAACTCCTGGAGATGACCATACACCGTGGTAAGGCCGGATTGCGGATGATTGATATACAAAGCCTTTCCGAAACCGGAAGGTGATACGACAATTCTGGCTATGTATCCATCATCGACGGAAAATACCGGGTCTCCCCAGGTGCCTTTTTCCGATTTAATATCCAGACCAGCATGAAAATGGCCCGTTCGCAGTTCGCCGAAGGTGCCGGAAAGGCGCATCGCATGATTGACCGGTGGGCGAAAAGATGGCATGTCGGCAGGAGGCTGTGCCAAGCCGTTCGTCAGCAATCCGATGCATAAGAGCGTGTAAACCAATGGACCTATATCGGGCATATTCGATTGAGTGCTTCTTCTATTGCCTCACTGTACTTTTTGTCGCCTGTAAGAATATCGTCTTCAAGTTCGCGAATCAAGGTTGCCTCTTTTTCGATCATTCTTTCCATGAGTAGTCTTTTCGTCCGGTGGATAAACCAAAATCTTTCTCTCTCCGGCAGGGCATTTTTATGTTCCGGTTCAACTAATTTCCCGATAAGAAATTCACTCACCTGGTCGATCCCTTTATCTTCCAGTGCGGAAATAAGGTATATATTGCCCTGATCTCCCGGCCAAACCGATTGGTAACGTGACTTGGTTTTTTCCGCTTCCAGTTTTAAATCGTGATCCCATTTATTCACAAGGAGTAAATCGACATACTCCAGCACCCCTTTTTTCAAGCTCTGAAGTTCATCACCCGCTCCCGGCTGGAGTAACAGGATGAAGACATCAGATACGAACCGGGCCAAAATCTCGGTCTGGCCGATACCCACGGTTTCGATCAGCACGAAATCAAATCCAGCTTCCCGGCACAGCAGAGTGGACTCGAAAGTAGCAGCCCCGATACCACCCAGGTTGCCACTGGTAGGAGAGGGGCGGATAAAAGCTCTGGCTTCCTTACCCAGTTGTTGCATCCGGGTCTTATCCCCCAAAATGCTGCCCCGGGAAATCATGCTACTGGGATCAATAGCAAGTACAGCGATTTTATAACCCTTTTCAATTAAATGACGGCCCAGGACATTCACAAATGTGCTTTTACCTACGCCGGGTGATCCACTAATGGCTACACAAAGGGTTCTCTGCGAAAGGTGTAACTCAGCTAGAAGTCTCCGTGCTTTTTTTTGCTCTTCAGGCAACGTACTCTCAATCAGGGTTATCGCTTTACCAAGGGCAACCTTGTCACCGGTCTGAATTTTCTCCAAAAGTACCTGAATGTCTTCGAACATGAGTTGTTAAAGAAATTAACGCAAATATATTAGTACTTTATATTATTTATAAATAATTGTCTTCTAATTACTTAACAATTAAATATTTTAACAGAATTCATTAAAACCTTAAGTGTGGTTAATTAATATTTAAGGTGGGTTCAGAACATCGTCTTCCGAAGGTAAGAAGTCCGGGAAACATTACCTTGGGTACTGATTCATTTAATTCTTATAGAGATTAGTTCTGATTTTAACCGGATTTCTGCGGATTCTGGTTAGTTAAACTATTCGAAAAGGATGGTAGGCCGGATCCCATAATGATAATTATTGAATAATAATTATTCTGACGCTCTTTGCGGGTCCGGCCTTCCTATTTGTTCCCAGGCTTTCTTCGCCAGCGCAGTGGTGGCATTCTCGATTGCGTAACTGCCGGCCAGAGGATCCAGACGATGACCCAGGTGACCTTCATATTTTAAGATGTAGTGAATATTTCGGGACAAACGATGAAATTCTGCCCAATAATTGAGGTTTTCATCTGACTGAAAAAACATTGCATCAATTCCTCCTAGCACTGCCGATACTGCTTTGGCCGTGGCGCCAATTAAGTTGGCATAAAGATCTTTACCGGGATCAGCTTTGATGACCGCAACAATTTGGGGATGGGTATCCAGGGCCAAGTCAAAGGCTTTCAATAGATTGAGCAACAAGATTTTAAGTGCTCTTAATTCGGCAATTTGGCGGTGAAATGAAGAGGAAATCTCAAGGTAAATACGCCACCGCCGAACTTGTTCCCTATCTTCATTCAGGAGCAGAATCAGTTTTTCCAAAATTCCGCTCAGTCGTCGGCTTGTGCTGCTATCCGGTAATCCATAGACATACTGCCAGTTGAAATTCGGGCGAGCTTCCAGTAATTGTTGCCTTAATCCGGAACCGAGTGGGTCATAACGAACAAAGTGCGTGTCCTGAGGAATTTGATCATGCAGAGCGTATAGGCTAGCGGGAAGGACCAGGGAAAAAGGAGCAGGCTTCTGCAATCTCCCGAAGGATGCAAACTGTGCTTCCGAAGTGATCTCAAAGACAAACTCATCAATCTCAAATTCTTGCAACTGTGAGAATTCCCTAATACCTTTAGAAAAAGGGAGGTATTCCAGTATTTTCCAATTTGAATCTGTATTCCATAAAATTGGTTGTTGCTGATTTGCTCCGGTACCTAGTGGATCGAGCTTCAAATCGTCCTCGATCTGCCAGGATATCTCCTTGCTACCGACCTCCTTCTGTACCTGTTGCCACCATGAGTCCAGGTCAGGTACATCAAAGATTTTCAGAAGGTCTTGAATCGAATGCTCGCTCATATTTTAAGCCGTAAAAAAGTAATGATACAAGAATAGAATGAAGTAAACAATTTCCTGGCAAAAGCGTTATATTTGCAGCTTAGACTAATTCTAAATAAACATCGGAACTTATGGCTAATAGGTTGATTTACCTGGATAATAATGCGACTACTCCCACTGATCCGAGGGTAGTTGATACAATGATCCCCTACTTCTATGCGAAACACGGAAATGCTGCGAGCCGGAGTCATCCGTTTGGTTGGGAGGCAGAAGAAGCCGTGGACTACGCCAGAGAGCAGATTGCATCATTGATCAATGTAGATCCCAAAGAGATCATATTTACCAGCGGAGCTACGGAATCGGATAATCTGGCGCTGAAAGGAGTATTTGAAATGTACAGCCGGAAAGGGAATCATATTATTACCGTGAAGACCGAGCATAAGGCTGTTTTGGACTCCTGCCAACGGCTGGAAAAGGAAGGTGCAGATATCACCTATCTGAATGTGGGTCCTGATGGTTTGATAGATCTCAGTGAATTGGAAGCAGCCATAAAAGATACTACGATTCTGGTATCCATCATGTGGGCTAACAACGAGACAGGCGTGATTCAACCGATGAAAGAAATCGGTGAGATTTGTGCCAAACACGGAGTGCTGTTCATGTCAGACGCTACGCAGGCGGTGGGTAAAATTCCAGTGGATCCGAAGGAAATGGGTATCCACCTAATGGCTTTTACTGCACACAAGATGTATGGACCGAAAGGAGTCGGAGCGCTTTTCGTAAACAGGAAATCACCAAGGGTGAAAGTCACGGCACAGATGGATGGTGGCGGACATGAGCGAGGTATGCGGTCCGGAACCCTCAATGTACCAGGTATTGTTGGATTTGGTAAAGCGGCCGAACTGGCTAAACAAGAGATGACCCAGGATTCCGAAAGATTAAGCAAGCTTCGTAACAAGTTGGAGCAAACTTTAATGAAAGAACTGGAAGAGGTCTACATAAATGGAAATCCCGATCATCGTATGCCGCATGTGACTAATTTATCGTTCAAACATGTGGAAGGAGAGGGTCTTATGATGACTTTCAACCAAAATATCGCTTTGTCATCGGGATCTGCCTGTACGTCGGCATCGCTTGAACCCTCTTATGTACTCATTGCGATGGGCCTTGGAGATGACCTGGCCCACAGTTCATTACGGTTCAGCCTTGGTCGGTTTACCACTGAGGAAGATGTTGATTATACCATCAATGCGATCAGGAATGGAGTTAATCACATGCGCGATCTGAGCCCGATATGGGAAATGTATAAAGAAGGAATAGATTTAGAGTCAGTCGAATGGTCTGAACATTAATAAAATAAAATTTCGAAGAATATGGCCTATTCAGAAAAAGTATTAGAACACTTCAAGAACCCTAAGAATGTTGGAACACTTGATAAGAGTAAAAAGAATGTGGGTACCGGTCTTGTAGGTGCACCTGAATGTGGTGACGTAATGAGATTGCAGATAGAAGTGGATGAATCATCCAGTATCATCAAGGATGCTAAGTTCAAGACCTTTGGTTGTGGATCTGCAATTGCCTCAAGTTCACTGGCTACAGAGTGGTTGAAGGGAAAAACAATTGATGAGGCAATGTCGATTGACAATATGGACATTGTGGAAGAATTGGCCTTGCCACCGGTGAAAATCCACTGTTCAGTACTTGCAGAAGATGCAATCAAGAGTGCAATAAAAGATTATCGAACCAAAAACGGCATCGAAGTAGCAGAAGAGGAGCAGAAAGTGAATGCCTGAAAAGGACTTAAGAAATCATGATTTTCATTGCAGATAGCGCAAAGGCTAAAATAGAAGAGCTCAAAGCTTCCTCCCAGGTTACGAATGATCATTTCATTCGGGTATCTGTCGTGAGTGGTGGCTGCAGTGGACTCTCCTATAAGATGGATTTCGACGATGAAGGACGTGAGAATGATCAGGTCTTTGAGGATAAAGGCATTAAAATCGTCACAGATCTCAAGAGCTTTCTCTACCTGTTTAATTCGACGCTTGAATTTTCAGGTGGTCTGGAAGGTAAGGGATTTCATTTTGTAAATCCCAATGCCACACGAGAGTGCGGATGCGGGGAAAGCTTTGCCGTATAATCACTGCCAGGGAAATTGGATGTAGTCGTTGGCAAATTTTGCCTGGTCAGACAATTTCCTTTCGATTCTTAACAATTCATTCCATTTGGCCATGCGTTCGCTGCGGGCGAAGGAGCCTACCTTAAGTTGCCCGGCACCGGTAGCTACCGCCAGATGCGAGATAAAGGTATCTTCTGTCTCTCCGGATCGAGCTGATATCACCGGCCTCCATCCGGCATTGATGGCATCCTCAATACAGGCTAGTGTTTCACTCACGGTTCCGATCTGATTCAGTTTTATTAAGATACTGTTAGCCAGTCTATCCCGGATTCCATTTTCCAGTCTTTTCCGATGAGTGACAAAAAGATCATCACCGATTATTTGAATTTTATCTGACCACGCTGAAGTAAACTGCCTCCAACTGGAGATATCATGTTCGGAAAATGGGTCTTCAATAGAACAGATGGCATAATCTTCCAGCCAGGAACCGAGTAACGCGGAAAATTCGTGAGAAGAAAGTACCCGGTTATCCAGTTTAAGATGGTATTGGTTCTTATCATAGAATTCAGATGCGGCAATATCAAGGCTGATACTCACCTCTCTACCCGGTGTTAGTCCGGCTTGCAAAATGGCCTCGGTCAATATCTGGAAAACTGCTTCATTTGAATCGAATACCGGCCAATAACCTCCTTCATCGGCCAAACCCGCCAGTCGATTTTCTCTTTTTAAGATCTTACCTGCTTCCTGGTAAACCTTAAATGTCATCTCATAACATTCCATCAATGTGCCGGCACCATTGCAGATGATCATAAAGTCCTGAATATCAATCCTACCGGCGCTATGGGCGCCTCCTCCGAAAATCTGGATCTCGGGCAGTGGAAGTATATAATTGTCCCGCTTTGCCGGCAGGCTTTCGAAAAGTGATAATCCTCTGTATGATGCGATAGAAGAGGCATAAGCCATAGATACTGCCAGTATTGCATTTGCACCCAGCCTGGATTTATTTTCCGTACCATCCAATTCGATCAGCAAATCATCCAGTTCGTGCTGGCTTTTCACTTCATTCCTGAGTAGAACCGGTTGAATTACCTCTTTGATATTGCGAATGGCCTGGTAAACGGACTTTCCTCCAAATTTAGAGGGGTCCCTATCTCTCAATTCCAGTGCTTCGAAAGTGCCTGTACTTGCTCCTGATGGAACCATAGCTCTTCCCTGATGGCCTCCATCCAAATACATCAAACATTCTATAGTTGGGAATCCCCGGGAATCGAATACCGTATAAGCATCGATCGCTTTGATCTTTTCTACCATTGGAGGATTTGTTGATAGTATGATTTAAAATTGGAGCTGTCAGGACTAGGAAGGACTCTATGGGTGAAGTCCCGAATCCTTTGCTGGTCTGCGGATTCTAAATATTCTACCGGGGATTTTCCATCGACCCTGGCAAGCAAAAGCATTAGGATTAGCCTGCTTGTCCGTGACATTAGGTCCGGTATATTATCCAATGCGATGCCCTTAAAATAGTGCTCCCAAATCGGGAGGGCCAGATCGGATTGATCAATAATCTTGTCTTTCAGGTGAATTCGCTTTAAGATAATGTGGTTTAGCAGGAAAGCAAGATCGAAAGCCGGATCTCCATAATTAGCAACTTCATGGTCAAGCAGTACCACCCGGTCTTCCGATACCAGTAGATTTTTCGGGCTGAAGTCTCCATGTACCAGAGTCACATGGCAAGTCCTAAGTCTTTCTGCTTCCTTGTGGAATATATTTTTCAAGTCAGGATGACGGTCACCAGTCGTAATCAGATATGGCTCTATCCGCAGGCTATAAAAATTATCGGCGTAGTCAAATAGACCCGGTATTCTTTCATCCGCATGGGAGTGATTGTGTATATCAACAAGCAGGTCTACGATCCTGGATGCATCCACCGGCTCAAAAGATCCGGCCAGAAGTTTTGCCTTCCAGTTGACAAAAGGTGGACCCAGATACTCCATCATGAAATAAGGTTGAACCTGGTCCCTATAAATGATTTTAGGCACGGCATCCGGTCGAAAGGTGGATACATACTCGATAAATGCCTGTTCAGCAAAGTTGCGGCTGACATCCGCTTCCCAAACATCTCTGACCTTCAGTCGCTCCAAAGCTTCCTTCAAAACATATTTATTAGGTCCGTTTTCAATTAAGTGGATATCTGAGGAAACTCCCCCCTGTAGAGGGCTCACCGCAACGGGATGATTTGAGTCCAATAGTTGATCTTCTTTCAGAAAATGAATTATATCATCTAAGTCTGCTGTCAAATCGTGTTTCGCATTTTAGGCTTTTGGAAATCCTTCATATCCGTCAAAAAAATGGAGCAGATCATTTTTCAAGAAGGCCTCA
>JAGQWZ010000002.1 GCA_020436835.1 Saprospiraceae bacterium
TGGAAGCTATATCAAGCTGAGGAATGTGAGTCTGGGTTATAATTTCCCCAGCTCGATAACCGATAAGATTGGTATTAATGGATTGCGTCTGTATGTGTCCGGACAGAATCTTTGGTTTTCTGCCAAGTATGACACTTTCGATCCGGAAGTTGACGACCCGGACACCCAGGATCTTCCTTAGTTAGGTGCAGGCACCTCTCCCAGCACCAAATTGATTCTATTTGAGGTAAGAGCCTAGTTTTAAAATTTAAAAAAAAGCTATTATGCATAAGATAAATTATTTACTAATTCTTCTTTTCGCTATTGCTATCGGCAGTACTTCCTGCGATAAATATCTGGAAGAAGATTTGGTATCCGATGTATCCGCTTCGACCTACTACACAACGGCGCAAGGTTTTGAAGACGCCGTACACGCAACCTATTGGTGGACCAAACCCTTCTTCGGTCCGGAAAGAGGATTTACGATGTCTGTTTTTGGTACAGACACCTATACCGAAGGGGCCGATGGTAGTCATAAGACTTTCAACCGTTATGATGGAGGGCTTAACCCTCAGCAAGGGTTCGTGAGAGATGCCTGGAGAGATTTTTACCGGGGCATCAATCAGGCAAACGCCGTAATCAACCGCTCTCAGGATTTGAATATTCCGGAGGCTACGAAGACAGCCAGAATTGCAGAGGTCCGGTTTCTACGCGCATTGTTCTACTTCATGTTGACTTCTCACTATGGTGATGTCCACCTGACCTTGGAAGAAACGGAAGGGGTTCAGATTGAAGCAAATCGCACCAATATAGAGGAGATATACAATCAGGCGATTGTTCCGGATCTCGAATTTGCTATTGCAAATCTTCCTGAAACTCAGAGTGATTTTGGAAGAGCCACCAAACCGGCTGCAGAGTTTCTACTGGGTAAAGTGCTATTGAGAAGGGCTTGGAGGACGAACAATAGTGGAGATTTTGCCAGATCCGAAACACTTTTCAGCAATGTCATCAACAACTACGGATTTGCTCTGCTTCCTGAATTTTCAGACCTATGGGTGATCGGTAATGAACAACATTCCGAGATTATCTGGACGATTCAGAACAGTAAGTCACAAGTGGATGAAAGTCTCGATCCGGAAGGTCACCGGGGTCATCTCTATTTCCTTTTTGAATATGATGTTCGTCCGGGAATGACCCGTGATATTGCCAACGGCAGACCCTGGAAGCGGTTTCGACCAACAGAATATACGCTTCAACTCTGGGATCGGGATGTAGATGCACGTTACGACAAATCATACAAGCATGCCTGGATAGCCAACAACGCCGGTACAATACCAACCTGGCCTGACGGAACTCCTAAATTTGAAGTGGGTGATACCGCACTGTTTATTCCCGGACCGCAGCGGGATGAAGATTGGCCGGATGAACGTATCGCCAATACCCGATACACGGTATATACCAAGCGAAATGACTATTGCTTCGAATGTGTGACGCACCTACGTATTTTCCCATCCATGAACAAATGGATCGATGACACTCGTCCGGACCGCCAGAAGGAACAGGGACAGCGAGACTACATGCTAATGCGCCTGGGAGAGGCTTACTTGTTACGCGCTGAAGCCAGATTTAAGCAAGGCGATATGGATGGTGCAGCAGAAGATATTAACATCATCAGACGCCGAGGTGCCTGGCCGGGACAGGAAGATAATATGATGATCACTGCAGCCGATGTTACCCTCGATTTCATTCTGGATGAAAGAGGCCGGGAATTGATCGGAGAGGCACATCGCTGGATGGACCTGACCAGAACAGGAACATTGGTTGAAAGAGTTCGAAAGTATAATCCGGTAGGAGGACCTAATATCCAGGATTTCCATGTGGTACGGCCGATCCCTCAGGATCAGATAGACCGGACTCAGGGTGGGTATCCACAGAATCCAGGATACAACTAATCCCAATGACCGCATTTTGATCGATCTCGATCCAAGAATATTAGCAAAGCGCTACTTCGGTGGCGCTTTTTTTTTAACATTTTGTGCGTTGGATTAATTTCAAGTTTAGGATAACACCCGCGTGGAGTATAAGATCATTTTGGGTTATTAGATTGCTTCAATATTTCCTAAATTGTTAACCAATTTAAAAAGGAAAAATCTATTTAATAATGCGTAGCTTTCTTTTTCTACTTGCCTTTACCTTGCTGATTAATTATAATAATTACGGTCAGGAGAATGCACCATGGTCTTCATTATTTAATGGTACCGACTTTTCAGGATGGAAAAAATTAAATGGTACCGCAGAGTACAAGATCATGGATGGTGCCATCGTGGGCATTTCTCAGAAAGGCACTCCAAATACATTTCTCTGCACCGAATCAGACTATGGTGATTTTATTTTGGAATTAGAGGTAAAACTGGACTACAGCCTGAACTCAGGAATCCAGATCAGAAGCCTAAGTACGGAGGAATATCGTGATGGCCGGGTACATGGATACCAGGTAGAACTGGATCCTTCCGATCGTAAATGGACCGGTGGCATCTATGACGAAGCACGCAGAGGCTGGTTATATCCACTTACTGAAAATCCCAATGGAGATGCATTTAAGGTTGCCACCTGGAATCATATCCGGATTGAGGCCATCGGGCCCTCTATTCGGACCTGGGTAAACGGCGCCCCCTGTGCAAACCTGGTGGATGATCTGACCCCATCTGGTTTCATAGCATTACAGGTACATGCTATTCGCGACGATGACCAGGTGGGCAAGACAATTATGTGGAAGAACATCCGGATCATAACCCAACAGCCGGAAAAATACCAGTCTGCCATGGATACTGACGTGCCAGAATACAATTATAGCAGTACACTCACCGAGCACGAGAAAAGAACCGGTTGGCGTTGGTTGTGGGATGGTGAAAGTACCGAAGGATGGCGGGGAGCCAAGCTCGATCATTTTCCGGAGCAAGGTTGGAGCATGGAAGACGGCATACTTACTGTACACGAATCCGGAGGCGCTGAATCCGCCCATGGTGGAGATATCGTGACGAAAAAGGAGTTCTCCAATTTTGAATTAATTGTTGATTTCAAAATAACGGAGGGTGCTAATAGCGGCATTAAATATTTTGTGGACCCGGAATTGAATAAAGCGAAAGGATCAGCTATCGGGCTCGAATATCAGGTGCTGGATGATGAAAAACATCCGGATGCAAAAATGGGCGTAGGTGGCAACCGTACCGTTGGTTCACTCTACGATCTGATACCGGCCGGAAATCTATCCGAGCATGACAACAACAATAAGCGGTTTTTTAAATCAGAATGGAACCGGGCTAAAATAATAGTAGATGGAGGCCATGTCGAGCATTGGTTAAACAACGTTAAAATAGTGGAGTACGATCGATTTTCACAGTTATTCGCTGCCCTGGTAGAAAAAAGTAAATATGCTGAATGGACAAATTTTGGCCGTTTAAAAGCCGGCCATATTCTGCTTCAAGATCATGGTAATACTGTGCATTATAAAAATATCAAGATCAGGGAATTTTAGATCGAGGTACACGAACAAATAATTTCGCAGACTTTAATTAATTAAGAAATGAAAAATAGAAATTCAAGAAGAAAATTTTTAAAGAATACAGCCCTTAGTACTACGGCAATGACCCTCGGCATGAGCGCCAAGAGTTATAGCAGAATTATGGGCTCCAATGACCGGATTAACTTTGGGGTTATTGGCATGAATAGCAGAGGTGGCGCCTTGATAGACTCAATTCTCGAGGTAAAAAATACATCCATATCTGATATATGTGATGTAGATAGCCGAGTCATTGAAAAACGCTCTGGAGAGATTCAAAAGAAATCCGGTAGCAAACCTGCGGGACATAAAGATTTTCATTCCATTCTGGACAATCAGGAGATTGATGCCATTGCCATTGCTACCCCTGACCATTGGCATGCGATAATGGCTATCATGGGTGCAAAGGCAGGAAAACATGTCTATGTTGAAAAACCTTGTTGCCATAACCCACATGAGGGGGAGGTTCTATTGGCGGTGCAGAAGAAATATGATAAAGTTATTCAGATGGGCAACCAGCAGCGATCCGGTGCTGCTTCAATCCAGGCGATAAAAGAAATTCGGGATGGCCTCATCGGAGATGTCTATTTCGGAAAAGCATGGTACTCAAATAACCGCGATTCGATCGGCCAGGGAAAGGAAGTACCGGTACCGGAATGGCTGGACTGGGAGTTGTGGCAAGGACCGGCACCGCGTCGAACATTCAAGGATAACTACGTGCATTACAACTGGCACTGGTTCTGGAATTGGGGAACCGGTGAAATCAATAATAATGGAACCCATGAGCTGGATATCTGCCGTTGGGCTTTGGGCGTCGACTACCCGGTTAAAGTAGCTTCTTCAGGAGGACGGTACGCTTACAATGACGACTGGGAGTTCTATGATACCCAGGTTGCTAACTATGAATTTGAAGGCGGTAAGATGATCACCTGGGAAGGAAAGAGCTGCAATAATCATCAGTATTTTGACCGTGGAAGAGGTGTTACTATTCATGGTACGAAAGGAACGATCATGATGGATCGTCAGGGATATTTTGCTTACGATCAGTCTGGTAAAGTTATCAAAGAGATGAAGGAAGTCGCCGACTCCGGCACCATGGATCTGGTGGGCGGAGGTGGCTTGACCACCATGCATATGCTCAATTTCTGCAACGGGATCAAGATGGGTGAAGAACTAGCCGCCCCTGTACACGACGGTTACATCAGTAATCTGATGCCTCATCTGGGAAATATTGCGCAAAAATGTGGAAGATCACTTGATATTAACCCCCTGAATGGTCATATACTTGGAGATGATGAAGCCATGACGATGTGGTCTCGCGACTATGAATACGGTTGGGAACCCACCGTTTGATCTGTGAATCGTGATGGAGGGTATTCAATGAAAATTTCTTTCGAAGAGGTAAAAGCTACCTTTGATGCAAAGTTGCAACAGGAAGGTTTTAGCCCAAGTCTGGCCGGACTAAATGCAGAAATTTTTGCTAAATCCACGTTAGATGGTTACCACTCACATGGCGTAAACCGTTTTGCAGAGTTTGTACGCAATATCAGAAAGGGAGTTATCAAACCGGTAGAAAAGCCAGTGTTTTCGGGGAGATTAGGTCCTATTTTTAGATTTGATGGAGGTAGCGGCCCCGGACCCTCCAATGCACACTTCTGTATGTCCTATGCCATCGAAGAAGCCCGGAAAGAGGTACTTGCCTGTGTGGCACTACAGAATACCAATCATTGGATGCGCGGAGGAAGTTATGGATGGCAGGCAGCTGAGGCAGGATGTATATCAATTTGTTTCACCAACACAATGCCGAATATGCCTCCCTGGGGTGGTACTACCGTGACGACGGGAAATAATCCTCTCATTGCATCGGTGCCAAATCCGAATGGTCATATTGTGCTGGATATGTCACTTTCCCAATTTAGTTATGGGAAAATGTACGAACATCGATTGGAAGGCAAAAGACTTCCATTTGCCGGGGGCTTTGACCAGGATGGCAAGCTCACCGATGATCCTTCTGAGATCATTGAGAGCAGGAGAATTCTTCAAACCGGATATTGGAAAGGATCCGGTCTATCTCTGATCCTGGACCTGTTAGCATCATTGCTTTCAAGCGGCAAATCGACCTCGGATATTGGTAAATTGGAGGCCGAAACCGGACTTTCTCAGGTGTTTATTTGTATCGACGCCAATCAACTTTCTCCCAGGGATGAGCTTATATTAAAAATAAACGGCATCATTGAGCATTTTAAGAGTTCAATTCCTCAACAAGAAGACAGACCAATTCGTTATCCTGGGGAAGCTACAGCCGAACGTCGGGAAAGGCAGCGAACGGAGGGCATACTGATTGACGATCAGATTTGGAATCAAATCATCTCCCTGTGATCGGGCTGAAGTTATATATTAATTCTTTTCGTTATATATTTGAGGAAGTAATTACCAGCGCTGATGAAAGAGGAATTTATACGTAAACTTTACCACAGACATCAAAATTGTCCTGACTGTCCCTCATTCAAAAATGTAGTCGATTTTTTCGAAGATTTACTTGGGACGTTATTTCCTGAGTTTAGCGATGCCCCTTTTCATGACTATGCCTCTTTCGCCAAACATGTGAAAGAATTAAAAATCCAGTTACAGGGGATTTTGAGCTTTTGTGAGCTTAAGATCGCTGACGTACCGGAAAAAAATGATGGGTTTTTTGCCGCGCTTCCGGAAATCTACGAAAAGCTCCTTAAGGATATTATCGCGTTAGAGCAAGGGGATCCGGCCGCTAAAAGCCAACAGGAAGTGATTCGTACGTACCCTGGTTTTTATGCCATAGCTGCTCACCGGTTTGCCCATCAGCTGGAGAAATTGGAAGTGCCGATCATCCCCCGGATGCTGTCTGAACATGCTCACAGTCATACCGGCATTGACATCCATCCGGGTGCTACCATCGGAGAATATTTCTGTATTGACCACGGAACGGGTATTGTCATTGGTGAAACATCCCAGATAGGTGATCATGTAAAGATATATCAGGGGGTCACCCTGGGTGCATTGAGTGTAAAAAAAGAAGATGCGTCAGTAAAAAGACATCCGACTATTGAAAACCACGTGGTTCTCTATGCAGGGGCTACTATTTTGGGAGGAGAAACTCACATTGGACACCATAGCGTGATAGGGGGAAATGTCTGGATCACAAAAAGTATTGCCCCTAATTCGAAGGTGTATTACCAGGCTAAAATGCATCATGGTGAAGATGAAGAACTGGATTTGTTTATCTATAAGACCGAATATTAAATGAATTTGCTGGATATAATCGGAAAAACTCCCCTTGTCAGACTGCAAAATATTCCCACAAATCCGAAGGTAACCATACTGGCAAAATTGGAAGGCCAGAATCCAGGTGGATCAGTCAAGGACCGGGCTGCACTGGGAATGATCAAAGGAGCACTCGATCGAAATGAAATCACGAAAGATAGTCGATTGGTAGAGGCAACCAGCGGCAATACCGGAATTGCACTGGCCATGATAGCGAAAAGTCTTGGTTTAAGGATTACACTCATTATGCCGGACAACGCAACCAGCGAGCGAGTGCTATCCATGAAAGCCTACGGGGCGGAGGTCATTCTTACCCCATCCGAGAAAACCATCGAATATTCGCGTGAATTGGCAGATGAAATGGTCGCAGAAAAAGGATACTTCTCCCTCAATCAATTTGCCAATCCGGATAATTACGGAATGCATTATCGCACTACCGGACCAGAGATTTGGAATGATACCAAGGGAAAGATTACCCATTTTGTCTCTGCAATGGGCACCACCGGCACGATAATGGGGGTTTCCAGATATCTTAAAGAACAGAACGCCAATGTTCAAATCGTCGGTACTCAACCGACCGAGGGATCAAGTATACCAGGCATTCGGCGCTGGTCCCCCGCATTTTTACCCAAGATCTTTGAACCTTCAAGGGTAGACCGGACGCTCGATGTCAGTAGCGAACAAGCCACGGAAATGACTCGAAGGCTGGCCCTCGAAGAGAGTATACTGGCAGGGATGAGTAGTGGTGGAGCCCTCAGTGCAGCTTACCGTCTATCTCTTGAACTGGAAGAAGGCCTGATCGTATTTATTGTTTGTGATCGGGGTGATCGCTATCTGAGTTCCGAACTATTCAGCTGATCGATGGGTATTAGGTCCGATACCATTCCTGCAGCGCTATGTCATACCTTTTTTCGTATTTTGTGATCGGTTTGCCTCAGTAACCACTCTATGATTGATGTACAAATTGTCAAACGATTAAAAAAGCGGGACAAGTCGGCCTTAACCGATCTGTATGACCACTACTCAGCCGCTTTTTACGGGCAAGCCTTGCGCATCCTGAATAATGAATCACTCGCTCAGGAAGCCGTTCAGGATACATTTCTAAAGATTTGGAACAACATTGATCAGTATGATGACAGGAAAGGAAGGCTTTTTACCTGGATGTACCGTTTAGCTCGAAATGAAGCTATTGATCGTAAAAGATCGAAAGATTTTAAGCAATCCAATAAAACCATTCCCCTGGAAAGTAACGTAAGTAATACTGAGGCAGATGATTCTACCGCAACAAAAGTCGATGACATAGGAGTTAAACAGTTATTAAATTTACTGGATGACGATACTAGAGGGATTCTGGATCTGGTTTACTTTCAGGGTTTTACTCATTCCGAAGTAGCAGATTTAACCGAGACTCCCCTGGGTACCGTGAAAACAAAAGTTCGTAGAGCAATTATAAAATTAAGATCAGTCTTGATAAAGGAGTGAATATTAAAGAATACATATCATCTGGAATTCTGGAACAGTACCTTTTAGGTGATCTTTCCCCCGCTGAGGAGAAAGAGGTGGACAAGATGATGTCTCAATATCCTGAGATCCGGCAGGAATATTTCCTTTTAGCTGACACATTCGAAAAAATGGCGTTGGAGACTGGAACGCCTCCTCCCCCGGCGCTTAAGGAACAGCTACTGGATGCGATCACTGATGAACATCCCTCATCATCACAAGATGACAAGGAAAGAAAATCTTCGGGTAACAGTCCGCTTATGGGCCTGGCAGCCATCGTGGGACTCATTGGATTGCTGATTGCTGCCGGAATTGCTTACAATTGTTCATTAAGTAAAGGGGAGTTAAACAACCAGCTGCAGCTTCTTAACAACCAGGTGGAGGATATAAATACTCAACTGGCCGAGAAAGATCAGCAAATAAACCAATTGAGGAACAATCTCCAGATCATCGGTTCTCCGGATTTCAATGAGATCAATCTGGGGGGACTTCCGATTGCTCCCCAGGCATTCGCCCAGGTTTTCTGGAATTCCAGTACCCGGGAGGTCTATCTGAAAGCTGACCAATTACCGCAACCGGAGGCCGGGAAACAGTACCAGCTTTGGGCTATTTTGGAAGAGGGTCCATTAAGTATCGGTGTATTCGATCTTCCCACCGATGCGTTGCTACTCAGAATGAGCGAAGTCAGTAACGCCACTGCATTTGCCATAACCCTTGAACCTCAGGGAGGGGTTGAATCTCCGACTATGGATGCAATGTACGTGTTTGGTAATGTGAGTTCCTAGTAGATGTCTCCCAAGTCATGGTAGCCAAGTCTGAGATGAAATGAAGGGTTTCATCTAATAGGCCAGGCATCCACAAATATTTTACATTTTTAGTTGGGTCAATATTCGATGGATGAGCTGTTTCCCAGCTGATCTCATCTCGTTATGTTATTTTTTTTGGTGAATCTGAATCCGGAGGGAGCAAAGTCTTCGTAGATAATCTTGACAGGAGCTAAGAAAACGGTCGACCAAAAGATGCTCCATTTGATTAATAAAAATTCAGATTCTAATGCAAACCTTATACCTGAGGAATGACCATTCGATAAGAGGACTGCTTCTGCTGTTATTCGTCTTCTTATTGATTACCGTTGTAAAAGCATCTTCCCATAGGGAAGCACCTCTTATTGCCAACGATCCGCTTGCTGATAACACGGATGTCTATGCCTTTCGCAGTCCAGACAATCCAAACACGATCACCATCATTGCGAATTATATCCCAACCGAACTGCCTTATGGTGGTCCCAATTATTATTCTTTTGGGGAAAATATTCGCTATGAAATTCATGTTGACAATGACGCTGCAAAGGCGGGTGATGAGATTGTCTATCGCTTTACATTCAACCGGGTAAATGAAGATCCCACCACTTTTTTCAATATCCGGCTGGGCATGGAAAATATCAAGAACACCTATACCCTCGAAAGGAGTATTGATGGAGGCCAGACTTTTCAAACCGTCATTACGGACGGACCCGTTCCTCCCGCCTACATTGGACCCCGATCGATCGAGTCGATGGTGGGTTTAAACACGACGTATGAAGCGCTCATCAGTTCAGCAATTGTCTCCTCAAGCAGTGGTGAGACTGTATACTGCGGACCGGCGGATGATCCTTTTTTCGTCGACCTTGGAGGAGTTTTTGATCTGGGAAACCTGCCCCGCCAGAATGGACCGTCAAGAGATGGTATAGCGAGATACAATGTACACACTATAGCGATTCAGGTCCCAATTTCTACCTTGCTTAAAGAAGGAGCCCCTAGCACTCCGTTAAGTATTCTCGATCCTGATTATGTAATTGGAGTATGGGCGTCAGCGAGTAGAAAAAGCACGAGAACACTCAGCACCACAGGGGAATCCCCGGTTGATGACGGAGAATGGGTTCAGGTTTCCCGGCTGGGAATGCCTCTCACTAATGAAGCGGTGATTCCGATTGGTAAAAAAGACTTTTGGAATTCTTTGACCCCTTATGAAGAAATCAGTGAAACGACCCTGGACCAATATTTTTACAATCCGGAGCTGGCGCTGTATATGGACGATGATCTCTTTGGTGGTGCCGTACCCGCAATGGCACCATTGCGAATCCAACGCAATTCATTGCAATCTTTTGACTTTGGATATGGGCAGGATGGTCTTTACAGTCTTAAAGGCTCCAGCGCAGTATCAGGCACTGCACTGGATGACGCGGTTTTTGGCACACTCCTATTACCAGGTCCGGGGATGGCCCGATCTGTTGATCTTTGGCCGATCTTTCATACCGGGGTACCGAATGTCGTACCCTACCAATTGGCTACCGGAAAAGCAGGTAATCCACTGGCAGCAGGTAAGCCCTTTATCAATAATTTTCTGCCAAATGGCGGTGATATGTTAAGACTAAATATGGCGGTACCGGTCACCGACCGGAATGATCCCAGCTTTTCACCACTCGGGATTGTCAATGCCGCTGTGCTGGGACTGACAGATCCCGATTATGCCACTCCGGATTTAGAGTTTATCCCGAATATGGATGGCTTCCCGAATGGTCGCAGACTGGAAGATGATGTCACCCGAATCGAATTGCAGGCCGTATCAGGAATTGCGTTGGCAGCTATCGGACTTTGGTATGACGATTATCAGGCAGGAGATGAAAATCCGGTTACGGATGATTTGGTAGGAGTCTTATCCTACACCACCGGGGTTGAGTCAAATGACAAGCCATTCAAGAGTAGCTTCCCTTACGTGGCAACACCCTGGAGTGGAACGGAAGTCGAATAATGCCGACCTCCTAAATCCTTTTTACAAACTATTAAACCATACAACCATGTATACAAAATATAAACATTGGTTAGCCATACTCGTATTGACCATAGCTACCCTAACCAGCCAGGCATCGAGTCACCGGGAGGCACCATTAATCGCAGATGATCCCCTTGCAGATAATGTAGACCTATACGCCTTCAGGAGTCCTGACAATCCATCGACTATTACTGTCATTGCCACATACGTGCCGTTGCAGTTACCTCACGGTGGTCCTAATTACTACTCTTTTGGAGAGAACGTACGGTACGAGATACACATTGATAATGACGCATCCATACCGGGAGATGAAATAACCTATCGGTTCACTTTTAAAACAGTGAACGAAGATCCCTCTACCTTTTTCAATATCCGTTTGGGGAAAAGAAATCAAAAGTCTCTCTACACTATGGAACGGAGCACGAACGGAGGTGAAACGTGGATACCTCTAATCATTAATGGTGTTGCAGCACCCTACAATATCGGGGAGCGGTCCATAGAATCAGCGGTCGGATTAAACACAACTTATGATGAATTGCGCAAGCGAGCATCCTATAATACCGTGTTGGGTGAAACGGTTTTCTGTGGACCTGTCGATGACCCGTTCTTTGTCGACCTGGGTGGAATCTTTGATTTGGGAGATGCTCCCAGGCAAATGGGAGAACCCAGAGATGGTCTGGCCTGTAAAAATGTAAGTGCTATCGCTATTAAGATTCCAATCTCTACTCTTTCCAAATCGGGAGATTTTCCCCGAGGAGTGGATGACATGTTCAGCTCAGATTTTGTCGTAGGTGTTTGGGCGTCTGCGAGCCGTCAGCAAATCCGCACCCTGAGTAAGGGAGGGGAATCTTATTCAGGTGACTGGATCCAGGTGTCTCGCCTGGGAATGCCACTAACGAACGAGGCTGTCATACCTATTGGAAAAAAAGATTTCTGGAATTCCTTGAGTCCGTATGATGAGATCAGTGATACCACATTGGACCAGTATTTTTATAATCCGGAACTGGCGCTCTACATGGATGATGATCTCTTTGGAACCGCAGTACCTGCATTATCTTCCCTGCGTATTCAGAGAAATTCGCTGCAATCTTTTGACTTTGGAAATGGACAGGACGGCCTCTATGGTCTTAAAGGATCGGAAGCCGTCGCTGGAACTGCCCTTGATGATGCTGTATTTGGTAATCTACTATTACCAGGTCCAGGAATGCCCAGATCCGTGGATTTATGGCCGGCATTTCATACCGGTGTGCCTAATGTACCTCCTTATCAGCTAGCTACCGGAAAGCAGGGAAATCCATTGGCACCGGGAAAACCCTTTGTCAATAACTTCTTGCCCAATGGTGGAGATATGCTTCGCCTTAATATGGGTGTACCTCCCACTCCCCGTAATAGTGCAGATTTTAGCTCTTTAGGTCTGGTTCAGGCAGCGGTCCTGGGTTTGACTGATCCACGTTACAATCAAGATGCGGAGCCGCAACTTATACCCAACATGGATGGATTCCCCAATGGTCGGCGACTTGAGGATGATGTTACCCGAATTGAGCTTCAGGCCGTATCCGGCATTGTGCTGGCAGCAGTTGGACTTTGGTATGATGACTACATGCACGGAGATTCCAGCCCGGTAACCCAGGATCTCCTGGATGTACTAACCTACTCCACGGGGGTTGAAACAAACGACGCAGCATTTGAATTCCGATTCCCCTATTTGGCCAACCCCTGGTCTGGCGACGGTGAATGTAGTGGTCAACCTGTGGATGAATCAGGAGCACCAATGCTCAAGCTTGCCAACCTCAACATTGGTGCTCCGGCATCAGTGAATGCGGTCAATGTAACGGCGTACCCAAATCCCTTTGTATCGCGGGCTAACATTCAATTGAATCTGGAGAAAAGCTCGGAAGTACTTATTGAAATATATAACAACCAGGGGCAGTTGGTAGAGAAGCTCTCGGGCAATCAACCCTCTGGCAGATCGGAAATGACCTGGAAGCCGGAGCAACTGACACCAGGATGGTATTTTGCCCGGGTTACGGTGGCGGGAGCATCCCAGGTGATAAAACTGTTAAATCAAAAATAGTTACTCTCAGCTGGTTGAGAGCATTTCGAATGGAATGCTCTCAACTTCACTATCTAATAAACTGACATATTATGAAAAAAATAAATATCATCACTTTATTCATATTACTCTTGATTTTCGGCGGATGCCAACAAAAGGATCCGCAAGAGACGATCAATCAGGGAAAAGCTGAAATCAGCATAGCCCGACTCCTGGATCGTAACGAACAAATACAAATGAGCCAGGAATGGGATCAAGTTCAGAATAACTATGCAAAACTGAAAAATAGGTTAATGTTGGACCCCACGGATGTGGATGCGGCATTGAAACTGGTACTGCTCTTCACCCAGGAAGCGAGGGTAACAGGAGAACATGGACATTATTATCCCGCAGCAATGCACATTTTAGCTGACCTCGAAAAGGAAGAAGTTGAACTATCCCAGGATGAAGAGTTCTTCGCGTTATGCCTTCGATCCGGAGTTTTAATGTCATTACATCAATTCGAAAAGGCACTGAAAGTTGCACAGAATGCAGTAGAGCTAAATCCTTACAACGCACAGATATATGGAGTTTTGGTGGATGCCAATGTAGAACTAGGCAACTATGACGAGGCAGTAAAGGCAGCAGACAAGATGGTATCTATAAGACCTGACCTGAGGTCGTACGCACGTGTATCCTATCTAAGGCAGATCTTCGGAGATATGCCTGGTGCCATCGAGGCGATGAAGATGGCGGTGAGTGCCGGATTCCCTCCATACGAAGAAACCTCATGGGCAAGGTATCAGTTAGCAAAACTCTATGAAGCTACAAGAGACTACAAGACAGCCAGGGCGATGTACAACCAAATTCTGCTAGACCGTCCCGGATATCCTTTTGCCGTGGCAGCCATCGCCCACCTGGAGCGAAGGGAGGGGAACCCGGAAAGAGCCATCGAACTCTATGACGAAGCTATACAAGCCATTCCAGAAGTATCTTTCTATGTTGATAAGGCTGAAATCCTGTATGGTCTTAACCTAAGTGCAGAAGCAGATAGCATCATGAATGATGTTTTCCTAATGATCAAAGACGATCAGGAGAGTGGACATAATATGGATCTCTATTCTTCCCAGATTTATTCGGAGGTTTTAAATAATCAGGATAAAGCGCTTGAATTTGCACTAAAAGAGTATGAAACCCGGCCGCTGAATATTGAGGTAAACAAGCGGTTGGCGCTTATCTATGCTCGCCTGGGAGATACGAAGAGTACCAGGTTACACCTTGATTTGGCTCTACGTACAGATGTCGATGATGCGGAGCTGAAAGAACTACAGGAGAAATTGAAGATGGAGTCTTAAAAGATGAAGAATAACACAGTCAGAAAGCTGATCTGTGATCTTATAAGTGGTATGTCAGAATTCGAGAATCTCAGAGTCGGTGTCTCCACTTTTGGAGACACCAGGCTTTGAGATTTGTTGACGAAGAAAACTAAAAAATAACTACAAAACGCTTTTTACCGTGAGCGAATCAGCAGGCAGTTCTTCAACTTTGTTTAGTTTACGTTGAATAGCCCGGCGTCGTACACCTGCCTGATCGATTACATTATTCGCTTCCGAAAGTTTCTTTTGTACTTTTTCCAGGGCGGAACCAAATTTGCCAAATTCATTCTTGATATCACCCAGTAACCGCCATACTTCGCTGGATCGCTTTTCAATGGCAAGGGTTCGGAAGCCCATTTGAAGACTGCTTAAGAAAGCACTTAGATTACTGGGACCGGCGACCAATATTTGATATTCCGTTCGTAGAGTATGTATAAGGTCTCCTTGACGGCTGATTTCAGCGTAAAGACCTTCCACGGGTAAGAACATGATGGCGAAATCAGTGGTGTAGGGCGGTGCAACATATTTGGTGCGAATATCTTTCGCGGCCTGAATGATCGCCTTTCGCAACTCCTTTGATCGGTCATTGATCGTTGAAGGACAACCTGACTCGTAGGCGTCGCATAAAAGCTGGTATTTATCCATTGGAAACTTGGAGTCAATCGGCAAATAAAGGAGCTTCTGCGCTTTATTATTTCCCGGCAACTTGATAGCTACTTCAACCCTTTGCTCCTTACCCGGCACCACAGCAACATTGAGATCATACTGGTCTTTGGTCATGATCTCTTCGATAATATTCAAGAGCTGAATTTCTCCGAGGATTCCACGGGTCTTTACATTTGCCAGCACCTTCTTAAGGTCGCCAACTCCAGCTGCCAATGTTTGCATTTCACCGAGTCCCTTCTGCACTTTCTCGAGATGATCGCTAACCAGGCGAAATGACCGGCCTAATCTCTCTTCCAGGGTCTGGTGCAATTTTTCATCAACCGTGGCCCGCATCTTTTCCAATTGGGCATTATTATCTACCCGAAGTACTTCCAAACGCTCTCCTACCTGAATCCGTATCTTTTCAAGTGAAGATCGGGTTTCATCCTGCAACCGGTTAAAACGGTTTTCATTGGTATTCACCAGCTCCTTTACCTGGTTACCAAGTAGTTCAAAAATCTTCAGCTGCTGCTGGGTATGCCGATTCATTTCCGATTGAAATTCATTGCGGGAATCCTTCAATTCCCTAACCATTTCCTGCTTCTGACCGGATATCTCCTGCCGTAAATTCCCATTAAGTTCAAAGGTCTGCTCTTTAAGGTTCTGTAGAAAAGCAAGAATATCTGTACCATGATCTACTGGCTTCCTGAAAATCCAGACTAAAAATTGGCTTAGGCTAACCAGTAAGATCAATGCAAGTAGTATTAAAGTGAGGTCCATGGATTAAAAAATTTAAAATGAAAAAATGGGTTCGGGCTTTTTCGGATCGACGCATGTAAAAGGATCTATGGCCAGCGGCGTAACATGCCTCCGGTAATATTTATGAATGCCAGTAATCCTAATGCGATAATGGTAATGAGTAAAAAATTAAGCATGAGTCTAATGTTTTAAGATTGAATAAGTGTTTATATCAATTGATGATACAAGTCTAGAGGGGTTCCGTGCAATGTTTTTGCACTATGATAAGAATTTATATATTTTTATATTTTAATATGTATAGCAAGTACAATCATGCCCACTAACCTTCATGCACTGATAAGGTACCGGACCATAGATGAATGCCTTACAAAAAGATACCGCAAATGGACCTGGCTGGATCTGGCAGAGGCCTGTGCCGAAAAGATCTATGAGTATGAAGGTATTGAAGCCATTCCCTCACGCAGGACGATTATGTATGACCTGCAATACATGCGGGATGGAAAACTCGGATACTTTGCCCCTATTGTCTATGACAGAGCAAGCAAGAGTTATTCTTACGATGATCCGGAATTCTCCATTCAGAAATTCCCACTGAGCAAAGACGATCTTTTCGAACTGGAATATGCCTTGTCAATCTTGAAAAACTTCAAGGGCTTTCAAAATACGACGGGTATCGAAAATATCATCACCAAACTGGAACATACGGTCACTTTGCAAGAGGCTACCAAAAAGGAAATTATTCATTTTGATCACAGCCTTAATGAACCCGGCCAGAAATGGCTCCATATGTTGTACGATTTTATTCAAAACGAAAATGTCCTGAAAATTACTTACCAGCCTTTTTATCTGGATCAACCTTATCAAAGAATCATCAGTCCCTACATTATCAAAGAATATGACAATCGTTGGTTTCTCATATGCTGGGATCATAAAAGACAGGATATCCGAAACTTTGCATTAGACCGTCTATTAAATATTGAAAAGGAACCGGTTCGATTTCATATCGATCCGGATTTCGACCCTTCCCATTATTTTGAAAATATCATTGGCGTCACCTTACCGAAAGACAAAAAAGTACAGATGATCATTTTCGAGGTGGCAGAGGAAGACGCAAAATATTTAATCACCAAGCCCCTCCATATTTCCCAAAAAATAATTAATCAAACAGATATAAAAACCACTTTTTCAATCGAAGTGATTCCAAATTTTGAACTTGAAAGTGTGCTGCTTTCTTTTGGAGAACGTATACGGATTTTGCGACCCGATGAATTATTGGAAAAAATAAAATCCAGATTGGAAAAACAACTGGAGAACTACTCGAAGTAATTGAAAGAAATTCAACTCGTGCCTTCTATGATCACATCCAACAGATGGCTGATTGTCCAGCCATAAGCCTTGGCTTGCTGTGGGACTATGCTTGCCTCACTCATGCCCGGGATCGTGTTTGCCTCCAGTAGATAAAAAACATCTTTAACCAGGATATAATCGAAACGCACTACCCCTTTGCAGGCTAAAACTGTATATAATTTCTTGGATAATTCCTGACATTTATGTGTCAGCGACTCAGAGAGGTTCGCAGGAGTAATTTCTTCACTAGCTCCCTCATATTTAGCTTCATAAGTAAAAAACTCGGCTCTCGGTATAATTTCGGTGACAGGCAATGCATATAATTGCTTTCCATCGCTGACTACGCCACAACCAAATTCACGGCCATTTAAAAAAGACTCTATGATCACCTCATCATCATACTGGAACGCCAGGGCGAGTGCCGATTCCAATTCCTCTTTGATTTTCACCTTCGAGACCCCATAGCTTGAACCATTGCAGTTTGGTTTGATAAAAAGTGGTAACCCCAAAGCCATTAAACGATCACTAATGTCCTCGTCAGCCTTCCGGATCAAGAGTGAAGGGGCTAAAGGCACATCAAATGCCTTTAAATAATCCTTGCACATTTGTTTGTTGAAAGTCAGGGAAGAACTTAGTGTGTCGCAGGTACTATGTGGAATATCGAGCATTTCAAAATACCCCTGGATCTTACCATCTTCAGCCGGTGTACCGTGTATCATTAAAAAGACGTAGTCAAAGGTCTCTTTGCGGGAATGGATGGTAAGAGAGAAATCATTGCGATCCACCTTAATACCCGACGCCTGGTCAATCCAGCCATCACTTTCTAAAACAATCATTCTCCACGTATATTTGGAAGGATCCAAATACTTGGCCACCAATGCCGCACTCTTTTCTGAGATTGTCCTTTCGGCAGAGGGACCACCAGTTAAAATCGCTATGTGCATCGAGGGTTTCTTTACTTATTAGGATCAAATATAATGCTTAAGTTACTGAAAACCGCTAATGTAAATCCGAATCCTTCTTTAATTTCGATCACAGATAAGTTTGTGGATCCCCGCCGGTAATCCGATGTCTTCCCCATTGGAATCCGGACGAGAAATTAATTGACCATTGAGTAATACACGATCAAAGGCTTGCGGCAAGCGCACGAATGCTTTGGTATTCCCAGGAACTGATATTAGCATCTCCCAATGGCTGTTTCCAGTTGTCAATTCACATGCGATTTCTCCCCTGATGGTCGGTGTTTTCACTGACATATATTCCAGATCACCTGGTTGAGGTTTAATCTGAAATGATTTGAAGGCCGGCTCAAGCGGTTCTATTCCAAACATCTTCCTGACCATAATATTAGCCGGAGATGCACCCCAGGCATGATTCCAGGTCAGATTGGGCTTAAAGTACTCATCCCAGGCCTCAGTAGTCATGGTGGCTCCATTCTCAATCATATTTAACCAGCTTCTTTTTCCATCACTGGTGAGAAGATCAATAGCATATTGGGCTTCGTTCACATTGAATAGCGCTTCCAGTAGATATTGGGCACCATATACGCTGCATGCCATTCCCCTGCTTTCGATAAAAGCGACGACCTGACTCAGATATTTTTCAGGAACCAAATCAAAAGCCAACGCGAACATATTTGCATGGAGACTGGCGTGATCTGTTGAAACTCCATCGGTAAAAATGCCTCGTTCCGCATCAAAAAAACTTTCCAGAAATGCAGTACCATGCTTCCTGGCAAGGTCAAGAAAAAACTCATGATCTGCCTGCCTGCCGGTTAGTCTGGCCATCTCAGCCATTATATGAAGGCAGCGGTTATGGAAGGCATTGACGACTGTATTAAAGTCTGTGAAGACATAGCCATCTGTCTCACCTCCGGGAACCGGACTCTGGTGACTTTGGGCGGCTTCTCCGGGAGTTGGCCCCTGTGGCCAATCAACGATATCTCTGAATTGACTGACGTTGCCCGGAAAATTCAGGCTATCGAGGAAGGCCCTTGTCTTCTTTCCTCCCCGACTGCTGATCAGGTCATTCTCTTCGGTCAATTGATAGAGGGATTTCCTCTTTAGATCGGCATAGCGCTCTTCTAAGAGTTCCAGGTCGCCGGTGTACATATAATGTTGCCAGGTCATGAGAACCATGTGCATCTGCCATTCTGTTGGCCATGAGGCATGATCAAATAAGAAGTCGATCGTGTACCGGCCGATAGCATATTCACGGTCTACCGCATAGTGGCTCAATTGTTGAATATAGGCATCCGCTTCATAGGGCATTCGCTCCCGGTTTCCATCTGCGTAAACTCCAAGAAATGGCGTAGCCTTTAAAGTGTATTTTGATAAATTCCAGACGGCCTGCAACCGGTCATCAGAGCACTGGAATTCGGACGCATTGTCATCGCAGTAGTAGAATAGAGCCAGTTGACGGACAGCGGTTATTTCCACCTGATTTGGGTCAATTCTGATTTCGGCATACCGGAAAGGCGATACCTCCGCATAGTGAGTAGCCAACCTTTGCGAGTGCAGATACCGGGATGGAGGCCTTTCCGGTAGCTTCACCGTATACATGTGCAATCCTTTCTTTAATTCCAGACTGACCTGCACAAAACCGATATTAGAAACTCCGGGGTCCTTATGGACCTCCTCTCCTTTTCTGCGTTCTCCGAGAAATACGGTTACTTTCTGGTCATCCATCCCCGTACTGGCGTAAAATTGTAAGGTTCCGAATGCTGCTTTCGCAAATTCAATAAAATAGTTTCCTTTTTCATTCACTTTCACAGAAGAAGGCTCTATCTCAAAAAAATGAGCACATTGCCTGTCTTCTGCAACAAAATGATCTTTTGCTAACTCAACCCACCGGCTTTGCCCGGGATAGTCCAGGTTCGACCGGTCAAAATCGCCCAAATAAACTATTTGTGGCACTGCATAACCGGAAGAGTCCCCATTTTCGCTCCAGACACGTACCTGCCACCATATAGAGGTATGAGACATCAGCTTTTTTCCAGCATAGGAAATGTTTGTGGAATTTGATGATACCACCCTGCCACTATTCCAGAGATCTGCATTTGCAGGGTTTAGATCCCGGATCGAGCTAGCAACGAGAACCTGAAAAGCATATTGTGAAACACCCTCCTGGGGAAAAATCCAGTTGAATTCCGGGGTTGAATCGGTCACCACTGCATCGGAAGGGTCTCTGAGGAATTCACAGGTCAGACCGTAAGGGCTTGGAAGTGATTTAGCACTGCTAACCATTAAGAATGACGAAAATGCCAGGGTAAGAGCCGTGACAGTTTGTAAGCTTTTCTGAAAACAATAATCCATAGGTGAAATGGTTGTACCGCCAAACATGGTAGCATCAAAAATAAAAAATGGCTACCCATCCGGGCAGCCATCTAATCAAATTTTGACGAACTATCTACTTCCTCACCTTGCAATCATCACCAACTCATGATAAAATTTATCTTCTGAGCGGACAGAAAGCTGGTAAATCCCCTCACGAAGATCTCCTACTTCAATTCGGATCAAAGTACCTTCCAGTATACCTGCTTGCTCAATACTTCTAACGACTCTGCCCATCATATCTGTCAATTCGATATTGGCGGTATTTTCCAATAACGCTTCCGGCAGTTTGACCGACATGGTTTGCCTGACCGGATTCGGGAATACCATCTGAACCCTCTGAGCTACACTATTCGAGATAGTACCGGTATCCTGACCGGTCAACGTGCTAAACAAATACCAATCGGAATCTTCACTTATGGTACCGTCAAGACACTGAACATTAACTTTGAATTGATAAGAGCCACCAGGAACCAGACCATCCACCGACAATTGATTTTCGAGTAGTATATTACTAACCCCATAAAATGGAGTGGTATCAAGACTCTGGATCTCTACCTCATAATCAATTGCCGAAGGAGCATTATTCCAGATGAGCATGGCTCCTGTAGTGGTCAGTTGATCTACTGCCAGTCCATCAGGAGCTTCGCAGTCCTCGGCACCATCCGTAGTAAAGGTCATCCACTCCGTACAGTCACTATAGGACCCATCCGGACAAAATGCTGCCACTTTCCACTGGTAGGTACCACCCGGCACCAAATCTTCGAATAAATAACTGGTATCACGTGTCGTGGTGATCAGCCGGTAATTTGGTGTCAAGCCAATATTTTCCACCTCAATTAGATAAAATGCGCCGCTCGAAGAGGATGTCCAGGACCCCATAGCTGATTCAGCACCTATAGAAATTAATTCGGCAATAGGTAGCCTGCAACTGTCTTCCGGTTCCTCCGGCATCTCAAGAGTCTGGAATATGAAGTCCTCCGACCATTCACTGGAAGTACTGTCGGTGCAAAGGCTCCTGACCCGCAGTGTGTACTCAGCGTTTTCCGTTAATCCTGTGAGCCAGATCATATTCATTCCTACCGTCTCCAGATATTCAAAGTCTACTCCGGTCACCTCCACTTCAAATAGTAGAGAATCCTCTGCCATCCACGAGATCCAGGCATCATTGACATCTACAGAATCTAATTTAAGATCGTAGGGTGCCACACATAAGGAATCGGGTACACTATCACCAATCATGAGCGTGGTGAAATAAAATGGTTCTGAAAGCGGACTGAGTTCATCTCCACAGAGCTTCTGTACCTGAATCATGTACTCAGTCTCCGGCATCAGACTATCCAGGTAGATGAAGTGTTCTGTGGTCATGTAAACCTCCGGAGCGGCGATGGTATCTTTCTCTTTCCAAAACACCTGATATTCAAGCGTATCAACCCCAAGCCAGGAAATCCAGGCCTCTGTTGAATTTACAGAATCAAGATTAATGCCGGTGGGAGCTGTACAGGTCCCTACCTGAGGATCTTCCGTTGAGAAAGAAATCCAATGGGTAAAGAGCGAGGTATCTCCACTACTGCATATTGAACGAACTCTAAATTCATAAATCAAAGCAGGATCCAGACCACTGACCATTAGCTCCGGATCGAAAGAAGGAATCGTGAGCATACCCGAGCTCGATCCCTTCGATCTAACTTCCGTTTCATAGGTGGCTCCATCAATTTCAGACCATGAAAGACTTGCTGTGTTATCATCAACTCGTTCTGCCGACAGATCCGTGACCGGCAGACAAATGATCATCACTTCACCGGTCGTGAAGGAAATCGCGATCGAGAAGTCACCCTCTTCTTCACGACAAATTGGTCTGATCCGGGCCTGATAAGTGGTCATCGCTTCCAGTCCGGAAAAGTAAACCGATCCAATCTCTGATATGGCACCAACGGTTTTCGTCATTGTATTGACTCCGTCCTGAATTTCCACCTCAAAGCCAATGGCATCGGTAGGTGTCCAACTTAGAAAGACATTGTTACCAATGACCGTATCGACCATAAGATCTGTGGGTGTTTCACAAGCTAACACCAGACTGTCTGTGGCCGATGGAAAGAAATAATACTCTGACCAATCACTCATGGATTCAGCTGAACAAAGCGCTCTTACCCGGAAAGTATAGCCCTCAAGAGAGTCCAGTACCTGAAACAGGTAAAGTGCTTCCACAATGTTCGTATCCACCAGAAGATTGGGGACTGTATCCAGATCATTGATCTGCAGATCATAAGATTCGGCACCCGAAACGGGATCCCAGGAAAGAGTAAAGGAACTCGAGTCCTCCATGGATGCATCTAAATTCTCCGGAATCGAGCAAGTATCGGCGATTTCCTCCCCGGTTGTAAAAAACAGATTAACCTGAGATGGTACTCCATCTTCGCAATGAGCCACCACGGAAACCTCATACTCTGTATCGGGTGAAAGGCCCTGAATAAACTGTGGTGGAGAAGCGGGAGCTACGACCATGTCATTACCCTGCCCGTCGCTTACGGTGAGTTCATACACAGTATTATCACCAAAAGTACTCCAAACCACGACCACGGACGTATTGGTGATGGAATCGGCCATAAGATCCTCAACAAACGGACA
>JAGQWZ010000144.1 GCA_020436835.1 Saprospiraceae bacterium
AAAAAACATAAGCCTCCCACATGATACTGCCGGATCTGTCTTTCCACTTCGGCAACGTGGTCGGGGCCCAGATTGGAATGCGCCCTGATCATGAAGAGTTGACCAATCCGTTCATCAAGAGACAACTGGTTAAATTGCTCTTCGACCCATTGGTCTTCTTCTGATTGAGCATACAAACCTGCACAGAGGATCAGAAGCAATAGCGTGAGTGTAAACGTAGTTCGAGTGAAATTCATAGTTATCTTCCAACTTCCGGGTTTAAGGATCTGGCTCTACTAATATAAAGATTAGCATTTGCTGAGTCCTGCATAGCAAGATAAGCTAATCCCAGGTTATAATTGGCCCAGGCATCGTCCGTTTTTAGCGCCAATGCCTTCGTAAAGAATGGAATAGCCTTCGCAGGCTGTCCCAGATTGCCATAGGCGATGCCTAATAAACGATTTGTTTCGTAATCATCTTGTAATTGTTGGGAAGCTTTTTCCAAATATTCAATCGCAACCGCCAAATCACCCAGTTTTTCGCCGGCGTACCGGCCGTAGTCTCGTTGGGCGAGGGCACGATTATACAATGCTTCCGGATAGGCGGGATCCAAAAGCAGGGCACGATTATAAAATTCAATCGCTTTCAGATAGTCCTTTAGATAAAACCGGGCATTGCCCAGCAATAGAAATGCATTTTTATATCCGGGGTGGATTTGAACAGCCTTCTGCAGGTGAAGTATTGCTTCCTGCAACATCTCTCTTCGTATCATCGTATCCGGCTCATTGGTAGCCTGTGCTATCAACTCACCTCCCACCGCATTTTGAACCTTGGCACTCCCACTGGAAATCCTGACATCATGCTTAAACAATGTATAATTGCTCTCCCACACAGTATTTCGCGTTATCGTTTTTACCATGTAAGAAATTGAAACTATGGCCAAAATAACCAGAAAACTATTACGGCCCCTCCTGAAATAAACACTTTTTATCCCGGCAGCAAGCAGTAAACAAAAAGCGATCGAGGGGGTGAATAAAAAGCGCTCCGAAATATGAGTTCCAATAGGAAATAAAATATTGCTGGTTAGGAAAATAGTAATTGCAAAATAGATAATAGAGAAACTGACCAGTGCTTGCCTATAGAATGATCTAACCGCCAGAAAAAATAATGCCCCGATGATGAGGAGCGAAATCATTACCTGCGGGGAGGCCCAGGTTAATTCTCCGAACACACGGGGATAATAGTCGTGCGATAATGGATGGGGAAATACAAGGAGTTGAATATACTTGGCCAGACCATAAATAATCAGAGGATACTTATCATTAATAGACATAGGAATATACTGACCGTCTACCAATTTTAGAAAAGGGTTGTTCATAAGTTCCCGGGGTAAACCATCAGTCAGGTTGAATCCCAAAACTGCAAACCGGATAGTCAGATAAAGAAGTCCTCCCAGAAAAACAGGCCAGACCGCTAACACGATATCTCGAAGCTTACGGGAATAAAAGAAATATATAGTGACCGGTATAATAGCCAGGAAGGCTATTGCATTCTCTTTGGACAAAGTGGCGAGAAAAAGGCAGCTCCCGGCAAATATTGCATTTCGAATATCTTTTTTCTCCCAATATCTCACACAGAAATATAAACTCCAAACCGATCCTAAAAGAGCAAGAATCTCGTCCCTCCCCTTGATATTTGCTACCACCTCAGTGTGAATGGGGTGGATACTAAAAAACAGAGCGGACAGCAATCCAAATAAAATTGCCTTATCCTTATTCTTTAGTACTTTTTTTGAGAGATCGAAGACAATATAGAAAATTGAACAGACCAGAAATATGTACAATATGACACTGACCAGGTGGCCAACCCAGGGCTGAAGACCAAAAAATGCATACTCAACGGCAAACATTGCTTGTGACAAAGGGCGATACCGTCCTCCCGCAACTAAATTTTCTTTACCTTCTTTTTTGAAAAATCCCCGGAAAGAATCGTAGGAAAAAATCTCCTTGAGTCCTGAAAGTCCTTTTTTGGTGTAAGCATTTTCGGTAATGACCACCGCATCATCCAGGGTATAGCCATAACCAATGGTATTGACATATGCGGCCAGGGTAATAATGGACAGAAAAAGAAAAATCCATTGCAATTTTATATTCGCAATCCCTTTCTTTGAAAGATTTGATTTTTTCTTTTTTGCCATTGAACGAAAAAATATTTCTAAAACAAAGGCAACATTCAGGTGAGATCAAGTGAACCGTGCCGGTGAGCCTTATAGCGACCCTTGCCAAATTTAGTGCCGTTGAATGTCTTTAGTTTCCGCAATTCTCTCCTTTCCTCTTCTGGCAATTCATTAAACTCCCGGCATTGTGCAGAACAACACATATGATATTTCTGCGCACAGTCTTCACATTGAATAAAGAGCAGGTGGCAGGCATCATTAGCACAATTCACATGCCGGTCACACGGCGCTCCACATTGATGACAACGCGCAATAATCTCTTGTGATATACGCTCTCCAAGCCGTTCATCAAATACGAAATTTTTACCAATAAATTTGTTGTCCAAATCTTGTTCCTTCACTTGCCTGGCATACTCAATAATTCCACCATCCAATTGATAAAGTTTGTGAAAGCCCTTTGTCTTAAAATACGCCGTAGCCTTCTCACACCGGATACCCCCCGTGCAGTACATTATGACATCCTTATTTTCCTTGCCTTCCAGCAGCTTTTCCACGATATTCAGAGATTCTTTAAATGTCTCCACATCAGGACAAATGGCATCCGAAAAATGTCCTACCTCACTCTCATAATGATTACGCATATCTACGATGATAGTATCTTCCTTTTCAGTTAATGCATTAAAGGTTTTGGCATCGATATGTTTGCCTCCGTCTGCCAGGTCAACATCCTTCTCACTCAACCCATCCGCTACAATTTTATCTCTTACTTTTATTTTTAAAACATAAAAAGAATCCTTTTTGTCTTCTATGGCAAAATTCAATCTGACTTTCTGTAAAAATCCGGTTTGGTCAAGGATTTTTTTAAAGGCATCCAGATGCTGATCAGGCACCGATATTTGGGCATTGATACCTTCCTTTGCGACGTAAATACGGCCTGCCACTCTGATTTCTGAAAATGCCCGGTAAAGATGATCTCTGAAAGTGTTTGGATCCTGAATGGGGTGATACTTATAGAAAGAAAGTGTTTTCCGCAACTCCTGCGATCGCTGCATTTTTGCTTTTAATTCTTCTTTATTAATCTTATTGTGGAGTGGACTATGCCTCATTTTCTTCGCATTTCAACAAAATTAAGAAAGGTTTTTCAGCTGGTCATGGTGAATTAGAGAGGTATTTCAAGGCCTCCTTCACGCTTTTAGCCAGTGGCGGCCCAATTTTTCACTTTTTGTGTATAATCTATGATGGGGGGATGGAGGGCTTTCTTCTCATTTACCTACTTTTGCCTAATGAATTTCTGGACTCGAATACTTCTCTTGCTCTTTTTCTTTCGCCTGATGCCCTCCGCTTCCGCGCAGGAACTGCAGAACCGCCTGGAGCTAGCTTCTCCGCATGATGCGATCTGGGTACACCTTTACTACTTACAGCCCGAACATTACAACCCCGGATTGTCCTCCACCGCCTTTACCGGAGGCGATTCGACCCAGCGGGTGCGGTGGGCCATCAGGTTAAAACAGATTCTGGATGGAGAGGGCCTTTTCGTGCAGATGAATCTGTTGCCAAGGGAAGCCGACTACCAGGACACCGTTTCGAAAAAGCACTATTACACTCCATTTCCCGAAGCTCTGCCTCAGATATATCTGGAAAGGACAGATTCTCAGTGGCACTATTCGGAAGAGTCTGTAAAGGAGATTCCGGAACTGTACAAGAATGTCTATCCCATGGGCACCCACCGGTTGGTCAGTTTCTTTGCCAATTCAGGAGGCAATAAAGTGTTGGGAATATCTCTATGGCAATTGGCGGGTTTACTGATTCTCATTGCCATGAGCATACTCATGTATCTGATTTTCGCCTGGTTTCTGAGGGTGCTGATTAAATATGCATCCGGTTCAATTGGCACCATCGAGCATTATGCGGACCATGTGAAAAGGATAGCCAGTGTAGGCAGTCTCTATCTCCTGGTATGGTTCCTGAAACTCTTTTATCCCTTGCTGCAATTTCCCGCCAAGGTTAATATGGTGGTTCAGACGTTGTTTAAGATCACCCTGACAATCCTTCTTGCCCTGGTCGCCATGCGATTAGTGAAATTATTTGCCTCTTATCTAAAATCACTAAGCGCCCGTACGGAAAGTCGGATGGACGATCAGATTGTACCAATGGTAGAGCAGATCCTGAAAATCGTGGTGTCTATAGTCGCGGTGCTCAATGTATTGCATATCCTTGATTTCAATGTGACCGCCCTCATTGCAGGTGTTTCGATCGGAGGTTTGGCCCTCGCGTTGGCTGCACAGGATACGGTGAAGAATTTTCTTGGTTCGGTCATGATATTTACCGACAAACCCTTCCAGATAGGTGATTGGGTAGAAGGTGACGGTTTTGTAGGAAGTGTGGTGGAAGTAGGATTTCGTTCTACCCGGATCAGAACTTCCGATACGAGTATTATTTCTGTACCCAATGGTAGCATGGCCAATATCTCCGTGACCAACAAAGGGGTACGTCAATATCGACTATTTGCCACCAACATTGGAATTACCTACGACACTCCACCCGACCTCATCGAATATTTTATTAGAGGATTGAAGCAAATTATAATACACCATCCGGAAGTGGCCAATGATGATTATTATGTCTACTTCAACGATCTTGCTTCATCCTCACTCAATATTTTTATGCGCTGCTATATGAAAGCACCTACCTATGATGATGAACTTCGTATCCGGGAATCCCTTCATTTTGCCATTGTGCGCTGGGCAGAAAAACTGGGAGTGCGATTTGCCTTTCCCTCAAGCACTTTGTACATTGAAGAAATCCCAGGTCAGATAAGTCTTAGTCCAACCTATAAGGTTGACCCGGATTCTCTGCAACAAAGCTGGAATGAATATTTTTCCCAATTTGATAAGAATATCGTAACGGACGATGAACCAAATCAAAGCTGAATGTCATCCATCCATAAATAAGTCATCATTAAAGTAATATCCAGCACTACATGGCCGAGGTAAGTGAAGAAAATATTTCTACCTGTATGGAAGGTAATTCCCCAAATGGTGGCCGAAAAAAATAGCGCCATTAAGAGCGGATCAGAAACATTGGACGATATAATACCAAAGATCAGCATTCGGCTCAAACAGAAAAAAATTACAGATAACCCGATCTTATATACGGCTTTTAATTGTATCGGATAGGCAATTAAAAATCCTCGCCAAAATGACTCTTCAAAAAAGGGATTAATGACAGAAAATAACAGCCAGATGGCAATCAACGTCCAGTGTAAATCCCCCAGCACCGATGCATTCTTTAAAAGTATGGGCAAAGTCAAAAACCCGGCAAAAATTGACAGTATCGCCCATAAGTCAAACCCGTTTTTCAGGCTCCACCAGGATCGATAATCCACACCGATCTTATTTTTTAAAAACCAGATGCCAAACCATAAAGTAGACCAGTAGACCAATGTAAGTACTATCCATGTCCAGTCTTTATAGACCAGTAAAAGGGCCCGGGATAGCAAGCAATTAAAGGAGATGATCAGGACCGGAAAAGCAAAATAGAAATAATTAGAGGGTATTCGACGGTGCGGATTCATGCCGGGTCCGGTTTGATCAAGAGCTGATCATGCTGCGGGAAATCAATGCCGGTCTTTCCAAATAATCGACGGTATTCATTCCGGCTTCGAATTTGAAATTGCGCGATAAATGAGAAGAATCGTAATATCCCAGATAGTGTGCAAGTTTATTCAGGTCGCCGGGATTATGAAAAGCCATCTTGAGGAGTGATTGCAAACGTACCATGCTGCAGTATAGTTTTGGACTAATCCCAACATATTCCTTAAAAATCCGGCGAAAGTGCCGGTTCGATGTCTTTGTTTTTGCCACCAGCGAATCCAGGGAGACATTTCCATTTGAGTTCTTGATATGATCGATACAGTAATCCAAATAGTAATTGACCGGTTGATTTTGGTGAATTACCTTTTCCAGGAAATTCCGGACCAAAAAAAATGACTGTTGATCATCATCAATGACCGACAACATTTCCCAAAGCCGGTCCGCTTCATCGCCAAATACCTTATCCAAAGGAGTAATAATTCCCTTATGGTCTATCTGATTGCCCTTTATGAAATAGCGAAACTTACCGGGTTTGAACACCACCCCTATTTGTCTGATCTGTCCGGTAGATTGTATCCGGATCCCATGCTCAAAAAGACCGGCCGTAAAAGCACGAGGTCGCAAGGACATCGCCTCAGAAGTATCACCCTGAAGAAAAGGATCACCTAATTCAAAAATCATGTCCATGGTTCCACTCGGAAACCAGGGTTCTTCATCACTGTGCCTAAGGGAATCCCGGCTGCGTAATGAATAGAAATATTCGATATAATTGGAAAGAGGTCCGGAAGGCTGCAGTTTGATGCAGCGATGAGCAGAGTTGGTCATAGGCATGGCTTCTTCGGAAAAAGAACGTTTAAGTATGCCCAATCGTCCGTATCCTCCGAAATAAAATACAAGTGAGCTGCAGAATTCTGTGAAATCTACCGGGAATTACAGGATAAAACCGCTATGCATTTTGAAGCTTTTCTACATGGGATAGCGTGCATTGCTAGTAGACAAACCGGTATCCAATTCCTTTCAGCGTAATAATCTGAATGTCCGGATCAGCCTTGAAATAGCCGCGAAGACGGGTAATGTAAACGTCGAGGTTGCGCGAATTAAAGAAATGATCATCACCCCAAATCTCCTGTAAGATCATTGCCCTCTCAATAGATTTATGCCGGTTTATCACTAAAAGTTTTAGAAGTTCATTTTCCTTATGTGACAGCTTTATTAATTGATCTTGCTGGCGTAGTTCCATGATCGCCGGGTAGAAATTGAACGTACTTATTTGATGTACTGAATTGCCATCAACGCTTTCACGGCTACTTTTCAATCGCAGCAAATTTTGCATACGTGCGATCAATTCTTCCATGCTGAAGGGTTTACGTATATAATCATTGCCACCGGCTTTAAATCCGGATACCAGATCTTCGGTCTGGATTTTTGCCGTAAGGAAAATAATCGGAATTTCCGGATTAAGCAGTCGGATTTCTTTTGCCAGGGAAAGTCCATCTTTGCCCGGCAACATAATATCCAGAATACAAATATCAAAGGTGTGTTTTTCGAATGCTTTAAGTACCTCATTGCCGTGGGAAACCAGTACCACTTCGTAATCCCGGCTCTCCAGGCTTTCTCTGACAATTTTGCCTAAAAAGAGCTCATCTTCCACATATAAAACCTTAACTCTTGCCATGTGAAACCGGAAAATTAATAGTGAATTCACTGCCTTGTCCTGCCACACTTTTTACTTTGATAGATCCTCCATGCTTCTTAATGACATCGGAAACATAACTTAGCCCCAACCCATACCCTTTGGTATTGTGGATATCACCGGTAGGTACCCGAAAAAATCGCTCGAAAATTTTAGATAAATATACTTTAGGTATACCTAAACCCTGATCTGCCACAGAGAGACTGATTTTGTCCGTACTTTCCTTTAGTTCCATTTTGATCTCCGGCACTCCCCGGCTATATTTAATTGCATTATCAAGAAGATTATAAAGAACACTGGTAATATGCATCCGGTCGCCCAGAATAAATGCCGTATCAACCCGGGTCTGATAATCAATTTTTACTCCGGCCTTCTCAAATTGAAGTTGCATAGTATGCAATATCTCATCGATCAGTTCTTTCAGACTGAAACGCTCCATTTTGTAGGCTTTTTCACGATCGTCTAAAGAAACCCTGAGCACATTATCCACCAATAAATCCAATCGATCCAATTCACTCTTAGATATCTCGAGATACTCTTTCCGTCGGGAATGGTCTTCGTCTGCGCTGAAGCGATCCAATGCTTCCAGTGCCACTTTGACCGTGGAAATTGGCGTTCGTAGTTCGTGCGAAATATTACTTATCAAATCATTCTTAAGCACGGTCAAGTGCCTTTGTTTCTGTAAAGTTCGATATGAGAAGAAAAAAGCAGCTGAAGTGATTAAAAAAGTAAAGAAGACAAAAGCAATCTGACCGGTTATTTTTTTCAATATTATTCCGGAATTGGGTTGGATTTCCAGGTAATATGATACCCCAGTCATCATATCGGTAAATGGCTTGGTAAAGTTGAGACCGGTACCCGGTTCACTTGATTGGACTAAATGATAAGAATGCTCAAAATTATTCTTTATAAAACGACGATCAATATATTGTTCAATTAGAGAAAGGACATCCTGTGATAATTCATCCGACTGGAAATCAAATGAAAAAGAACTGTCGCGTTCAATTGCTAGTTGGAGTGCCAGCGAACCCACAAATCCCTCTTCACTGCGATCACGAATTCTCCTTTGTCCCCTTCGAAGACGTGAGCCACCAGTCTCGCCAGTGGAATCTCTGCCAATCCGGAAGATAAAGGCCTGGCTTGTATCTTTACGACCGATGAACTGATGGTGTATTCTACGTATGGAATCCGGACTTAATACAATACGTCGGTCAAAATTGGCTTCCAACAGTGAATCTTCAATCGCCCTAATCGCATTGGTAAATTGATACTCCCCATCTCTTATCACCTGAAAATACTCCCGGTTGTAGCTGTTAGTCAACCACACCAGACCGAGATAAAGTAGGAGTGCAAGGCTCACCAGCATCAACCAGACAATCGGATCATTCCACCAACGCTTCATGGATGCAAAAATAAGGGCAAATACTGACGATTGCCGCCGCATTAACCTTAATTAACCTTAAGTAAACCATCATTAACCCTGGCCCTTTTGCAGATGAATATCTTTGTATAAAATAAATGTTCAGCTATGAAATTTTTGCTTTTCGTCTTTTTAACCATAACCACCCTTAATCTTAATGGGCAATCCTCGGGAGAGATTGTGTACGAAGAAACCATGGATCTTCACCGGAGGATGACCGGGGATCGTGAGCAATTCAAAGAATTTGTCCCTCAATTTCGCTCCAGTAAAATGGTTCTCCTATTTGATGATCATGAGGCGTTATATAGAGCCGAAGAAGGGGACGACGAAGAGGTGGATGCCGAACATGAAGGAGGTCGTATGCGGATGCGATTTATGCGGGCAGCCGCAGGAACCGTTTGGCTAAATTATGTGGATGGCCTGAGAGTGGAAGAACGCGATTTTATGGACAAGAAGTTTCTGATTCGCGGTGAACCGGAGTCATATCCCTGGAAGCTGTCCGGCGAATCGATGCAAGTAGGCCAATATCTTTGTCAGAAGGCAACTTTTGAAGACAGCAATCGTCAGGTAGTAGCCTGGTTTACTCCCATGGTACCGGTACCACTCGGACCTGGTGAGTTTGGGAAATTGCCGGGATTGATCCTGCATATCGATATTAATGATGGAGAACGAACCATTACTGCGCAGGAAATCAACCTCAAAGAAATTGATAGCGGTCTGATCGTCGAACCAAAGAAAGGTAAGGAAGTCACACAGGAAGAGTTTCATGAAATTGTTAGGGAAAAAATGAAAGAAATGCGAGAAGAAAACGGGGGTCGTGGTTTTCGCATGATCCGCCATGACTGAAATATTTTACATCAAATAATTGGATCTGAGAAATGAGATATTTAATTCTGGTTTGCATGTTTGCTCTGCAGCTTCCACTGTTTGCACAAATATCCAGGAATCTGACAGCAATTGGTTTTGTCAGGGATACCAGTGAAAATAGCCTGGGCAGTGCTACGGTCGTTCTATTGAATCCAACTGATTCGGTCATGGTTAGCTTCAGCATCACTGATTCGGAGGGTAGATTTAATTTGAAAGGCTTAACGCCCGGAGAGTACATCCTGCAAGCAAGTTATATCAGTTATATACCCGTCAACAAAAAAATAACGATCACGGATCTGGTAAAAGATCAGGATCTTGGAGTGATCACACTGGAACCGGTAACGTCGGCGCTGGATGAAGTGCTCGTAAAGGCTCAACGCATACCGATGCAGATCAACAAAGACACCATTGAATACAATGCTGCGGCCTTTAAGACCAAACCAAACGACGTGGTTGAAGATCTCCTCAAAAAACTTCCTGGTCTCGAAGTGGAATCTGATGGGACGATCAAAGCTCAGGGAGAAGAGGTTAAACAGGTGCTGGTGGACGGGAAGGAATTCTTTGGAAAAGACCCGCAAATCGCTACCAGGAATTTACCGGCAAATGCGGTAGAGAAAGTACAGGTCTTTGATAAGAAATCCGATATGGCGGAATTCACGGGTATAGATGATGGGCAAGATGAAAAGGCAATCAATATCGAATTAAAAGAAGATCACAAAAAAGGAGTTTTCGGAAATGTCGCAGCGGGATATGGGTCAGACAACCGTTACGAGAGTAAAGTAACTCTGAATAAATTCACCAAAAACCAACAGTTGAGCATCCTGGGTATGGCGAATAACGTGAACCAACAAGGTTTCTCCATGAATGACTATATCAGTTTTGCCGGAGGCCTGGGGAATCTGATGCGCAGTGGTGGAGGCCGTGTCCGGATAAGTGGTGGCGCTACGGATGGAATTCCAATCAGTGATGGTCTCAGCAACGGCTATGTAAATACCGGAGCCGGTGGACTTAATTTCAATCAGGATTTTAATGAGCACACAAAACTCAATCTAAGTTATTTCTACAGCCGAATCAGAAATGATCTCGATCAAATTACGTTGCGCCAGAGTGTCCTGGCCGAAAGCAGTTTTTTATCGGAAGAAAACGATGAAGAAATATCCATCAATGGAAATCATCGAATTAATGCCACTCTGGATCATAAAATTGATTCTCTACAAAATATTCGCGTCCGTACGACACTGGCATTTAATGATTCGGATTACAATCTTCTAAGCAATAGTCGAACCATCAACGATCTGGGTATTCTGGAAAACTCCGGTCTACGGGACAATACATCGGAGGGAAATAATACCAACTTCTCTTCGGAATTGATTTATCGAAAAAAATTCTCGAGAAAGGGTCGAAGCATCACCGCAAGCGTCGAATTTGGCAAGAGTGGTGATACCCAGTCAGCCCTTTTGCATTCAACAAATCAATTTGAGGGTGAAAATAGTCCCGGCACAACCGAAGTGATCAAACAGGATCATAACCAGAATAATGATGCCATCAATTATGGGATTGAATTAACTTATACCGAGCCTCTCGGAAAAAATAATTACTTAAATCTTGGTTATTCCCATAAGAATTACGCTAACCAATTATTAAAAGATGTGTTGGATCTGGACGAATTTGGCGGAAGTGTTTTTAATGATCAGCTCAGCAATCATTACAATCGTGATTATATTTATGACCGGGGTTCCTCATCCTGGCGATGGATTAAAAATAAATCGAATCTTCAATTGGGCATTGACGCTCAGAAATCACTGTTACAAGGTGAGTTTTTCTCCAATGAAGAAATGAATATTAAGCGCTCCTATTTTAATGTTCTTCCTGAATTTACCTGGAATTATGATCTGGCTGCCTCAAAGAGCCTCCGTCTTTCCTACAATACCAGTGTGCGTGAACCATCACTTACGCAACTACAACCAATTGTAGATAATTCGAATCCACTTAGTATTTATGTGGGAAATCCGGAATTACGCCCAGAATATTCTCATCGTCTTCAATTGAGATATTTTTCCTTCAGCCAGTTTAGTATGACCAATTTCTTTGCGATGGTGAATGCCACCTATACCGACAATGCGATCGTCAACTCCAGAACCATCGACGCCTTATTCCGGCAAACCACGACTCCAATTAATGTCGATAACGACTATCGCCTGAGCACCTTCACTGGTTTTGGCACACCGATGAGATTCATTAAAAGCAGGATTAATCTTCATGCCAATTTTACTTACAATAAAGGTATTGTCTTTGTGAACAACCTGGAGGAAAACACCAATCGTTATACCAGTTCCATTGATTTATCTTTTGACAATCAAAAGAAAGAACTACTGGATCTTCGTGTAGGCACTAACATCCGGCACAGCCTCACCAACTACTCCATCAGTGATAATCTGGACCAGGATTACATAAATCATTCCTACTATGCCGACGTCAGCATCAATATCAACGACTCCTGGAATATTGGTACTCGATTTGACTACGGCATCTACAATGCCCTGGGAGAGAAGCGTGAGATACCACTCTGGAAAGTGTCTGTTTCCAAATACGCATTGAAAAGGAAAGGTGAAGTCAGAATTTCAGCATTTGATTTACTCAATCAAAATATCGGAATTCAACAAAATATAGATCTCAATTATATTGAAGATACCCGCATTAATTCACTGCCCCGCTATTTTATGTTAAGTTTCACCTATGCGATAAATCAGATGGCCGGTCAAACAGGTATGCCAGGACGGGGCTTCCATATGATCAGGCAGGGGGGTTAATAATGTAAGAAGGATATATTATTTAGAGACCGCACAGAACTTTTTACCCTGAATTCGTTTTAATATCGACACAAGGTAGTGCGTTTGCAGATGAAGGTCCTTTTTTCCACCATGATATTGTTTTTTGTGAATTTCGGCTTACCTGCCCAGTCAATTACCGCAGATTTCAAAAACATTGACCGCTGGGCGCTCAGCCAAAAATTACAGGATACCGGATTGGTCACATTCACCCACCATCTATTGTCGCCGGCCCAAAACGATCTGGAAAAGATCAGAGCAATATTTATGTTTGTTATCCACTACCTGGAGTATGATCATGCGGCATCTGACCGGGTCGGAAAGCGAATAAATCAGAATCTATATGATATTGTTAAAAGGAAAAAGGGTATCTGTTGGGATTACACATTACTGGTCTGCCGGATGGCATCTATTGCCGGTATGGAATGTCTGCCAATAACCGGTATTGGGAAAGATCTGCAAAATGATGAGAAAGTCAGTAATATCCCTGACCATGCCTGGAATATGGTACAAATCGATGGTAATTATTTCCTACTGGATGCAACCTGGGAAAGCAATACAATTGGCTTGACCGATCATTTTAAAGACAGATACCTTACTGACTATTTTCTTACCGATCCACATTTATTTGTCAAGAATCATTTTCCTGTACTACCGGAATTTCAATTATTAGAGTGTCCGGTCAATTTTTCTTCTTTTGCAGGTGACCCGCAGCCCAGCGAGCGAGATACTACGCTTTGCCGTTTCAGTTTTAAAGATTCCATCGCAGTTTACCGGTCACTGCCGTTTCTCGACCGGAAAATCAGGGAAGCCAAAAGTATTTATACCACCCTGCCAAATGTCAAAAACAAACAAAGCTGGGGACATGCTCTGATTGATAAAGCAATTCGGCTGAAAGAGGAGGCGGATCAATCATATGAGGATGGTGAATTTCGTGAGGCAAAAGGCAGATATGAACATGCTTTAGGTTTTTTCACCGAAGGTACTGACCTTACCCCCTCTTATCCCTGGCAAGATGAATCGAGGGCTTTTTGCCATCTTAACTATGCGCAGGTGCTTTACCGGATAAATTACGAGGAAGACAGACCTTTCAAAGATGTGATTAAGCACCTTCGGCAAGCAAAAGCAATTCTTCAGACTCTGCAGCAACAGACCTTTGCCATTCAGAACTCCCTTGAACAAATAGATTATCAACTTTCCGTGCTGGAGTAAACTGCCAGTGGAATCGTGATGTTAGTGGTAGTCCCGACACCTTTGGTACTCTCAACCTCCAATTCGCCGCCCAAATACACAACCCGGGAGCGTAGATTCTTGAGTCCAATTCCATCTGAAGTCTCATCTACATCAAAACCACAACCATCATCTTCCACCGAAATAAATAACTCCTCCCCGTGCACAGATAGTTGAACAATGATACTGTTGGCTCCAGCGTGTCTGGTAATGTTATTAATGAGCTCCTGGATGATGCGATAGACCATCAATTCCATTTCGTCGGTAAGGTCGTCTTCCTTGAAGTTGATGATTTCCAGGGATACCTTCTGCCCTTTCAGACGCAAACCTTCCAGGAGGTCTTCCAAAGCCTGGATCAGACCCAGCTTTGACAGAGCATCCGGCATCATATTATGGGCAATCCGGCGTACCTCGGTACAGGCATTGTCCAATAGATCATTTGCCTTTTGGTATATATTGAGTTTCGCCAGAGATTCTATCTCTCTCTGCACCGAAGCAAAATGCAGCTTTACGGTCGACAGCAGGGCCCCCAGCCCATCATGTAAATCCTTGGCAATCCGTAACCTTTCGGCCTCCTGTCCCTGCAACACTGCATTCATCTGCAGAATTCGATTGTTCGCCTCAATTTCTTTAATTCTTTTTTCTTTCAGTATCCGTTCCTGATCGGCACGTAAACGATGAGATTCAATTTTCAGCTGATAAAGGCGAATCGCCAGGATCAGAAAAAATATCAGAAGTCCGAGGGCCGCCAATAACAGAAACTGCCATTTTCGCTGTTTCGAGATCAGTAGGCCATTGAGCTCGTTTTCTTTCTGCAGTGAAGCCAGCGCTTGCTCTTTTTCCTGTGTTTCATAGCGAATCTGGAGATTTCTGGCTGTTTCCACAGCTTGCTGATTATAAAGGGAGTCTTTCCAAAGTAACTGAGATCTCAAAGCTTGAGCTTCCAACTCACTCTTGCCCTTTATATGATAGATTTCCGCCAGGAGTTTGAAGTTGTTCATTAATACTTCAGGAATTCCCAGTTCTTCACATTTAGGTGTTATGATTTCTGCATACATCCAGGCATCATCAATATTTCCGGATTCCAGAGAAATGCGGACCAGATCGTGGGTACAGTGAATGAGCTCCTTTAGTTGTCCGAGTCCACTTTGGATTTGATAAGCCTTTAACGCATATTGCCTTGAGGAATCCAGTTGATGATTATGCAGGTACAGGTTTGCCAAAGATTGATAAGTGGAAGCAATTCCCGAACTATATTGATCTTCAAGATCAAGTTGTAATGACAATTTATAGTCCTGCATTGCGCCTTCAAAGTCTCCCAACAACTCTTTCACTGTTCCCCGGTTGTTATAAATATTGGAAAAGTCGATGCTATCCCCAGCCTCCATGGCCACAACCAAAGCCTCATCATAGACGATCAGGGCTTGATCATAATCACCCATTTTCTTCAGGGTGACTCCAATGCTGTTCAAAGTATTTCCGTATCCGTTAGTAATCCCGAGACTATCGCGAAGATCAAGTTCGCGGTAGAAATAATCCAGGGCTTTGTCGTACGCCGCCACAATCTGATAGACCACACCCAGGTTGAATAGTGGACCAAGACAACTTTGAAGACTTTCCGGATTCGAATTAAACTGCCGGTATGCTTGTTCAAAATAATTGAGCGCCTCGGAATAGTTTCCCTGTAGACGATTGACCAATCCAAGGTAATGATTGGCAACTCCGACCTGATGCAGATCTTCCAGCTTTTCGGCCAATCTCCGGTAAGACTCCGAGTAATGCAAAGATTTCGCCAGATCGTAGCGCATAAAATGGCGAGCCAAAAACCGGGACGGTATTAAACTATCTTCAGTAGAACCAGCTAAAGAGAGTACTGTTTCGAGACTATCAACATATTGATTCTTTTGACCAAATGAAAAAGCATGGCAAAGAATTACTAAAATCAAAATCACATACCTGCCCAGTCTCTTCTTGCAATGGATGAGATGATCTGTTACAGATTGGAATGACATACAAGTAATTCGGTTGAGTTATTAACAAATAACAAAGTTCCATAATTATCAAAGTGGATAAATCGGTAGATTCAGTGATTTGCCAAAATCCCTGAAAACCGTGAGATTTCATTCGAGCAGTCCACGCTCCAGTGCCACCTTGATGAGTCCGACGGAATTGCGAACTCCAAATTTACTGAGTAGATTTTTGCGGTGAGTTTCCACCGTGTTTAGACTGATATGAAGTTCATCACTAATTTCCTGAGTCGTAAGTTCTTTCGCAATCAGAGCCAATACCTCTTTCTCTCTCCGGGTCATTTCGGGAATGTATTGACGGGAAGCGGCAGATTTGCCAATGAGACTCTGCATCAGCGTATCTGAAACAACCTTACTGAGATATTGATCTCCCGCGTGTACGGTACGAATCGCATCAACCAACTCTTCCTGTCCGGTATTTTTTAAGATATAACCCAATGCCCCATTTTTTAGCATTTGCTGAATGAAACTGGCTTTTTCGTACATACTTAAAGCCAGGATTTTGATGTCTGGGTATTCTTTACTCAGTATTTTGCAGGTTTCGATACCGTTGAGGACCGGCATATTGATGTCCAGCAAGATAACATCGACGAGTTCTCTTTTGACAAAATCAAGGACTTCGCGACCATTGTGAGCCGTTCCTACCACCTCGAGGTCTTCTACCGAGCCCAGCAGCGTATGTAGTCCATCCAATAAAACCTGATGATCATCAGCAATAAAAACGCGGATCATACTCCTGAAGATAAAATTTTTGAGCCAAAAACCGCCGGAGTGGTACACAATTTGTGTACAAAAACCATTAAACACAAAATCCTCCCACATCTTACCATTTTCTAAGACCAAGAGGATTCTTTCTATTTCGTTATGAAACTTCAATGACTTGCGTGAAGCATCAGGTCGTCGAAGTGCTTTATTGTTTGTTGAAGTGAGGCCCGGAACACAAAATCCAGTATATGAGAGCACAGATACAAACAATGATCTGCACATTATTTCTATTGCAGAACTACCAACTTTTTAGCCAATGCAGTTGCCCGACCACCGCATCCTTAAATTGGAATCAGGTAACATGGAACGATGGCGATTTTTCAAACGATTATGATTTCGTTGTACCGGGAGCCCAAACAGTCAATGTCGATTTCAACATTCACACCAATGCCAGTGGTACTTTCAGTGCCTATGGAGTGAGTACTCCCTACGAAGATGGACCCGGCGCTTCCGGTCACTGGTTTAACACGGGCCTGGATCTGGGTGTCATATTCGATCCCAACTCAAATCAGGGAACCTCTCCTGTTTATATCGATGTCAGCTTTGATCAGGAAGTGACCTGTCTGAAATTTGACATTTCGGATATAGACATCTCGGGAACCAACCGGCGTGACCGGGTGACCATCACGGGAAACAACGGATCTGCCATTCCACTGTTGACTGTCGTCTCCCAGGATCCTACGGTATCGGTCTCCATCAACCGGGCTGATGCGATCGGAGGGAATAGTGGCGCCAACAACAATGGAGGTGCGGACCCAGGTACCGACAACGGCAACATTATGGTTGATTTTGGTAGTACCCCGATTACCAGCATTCGCATAACTTATTCAGAGATTAGTGGACAAAGTAATCCAGCCGGCAGAGGTATTGGGCTTTTCGGTACTTTTCAGTTTTGCCCTCCGACTTTACTGCCGGTCAAATTACTTGATTTCACCACCAAAGATGCAGACCGTGATTGTGCACCGGAAATTGAATGGAATGTAGCGGAGGAGATTAATCTTGATCATTACCAGGTAGCGTTTAGTGCAGACGGAAACAATTTCAACTTTTTAACTACCGTAATGCCTTCGGATGATCCTGGTATAAAAAGATATCAATTTGAAGCAAAGGAAAAAATGGAGGGCTTCTTTCAACTTTCAGAAGTGGCTCTGGACGGAACCGTACAGGCACTGTCCATCAGTCATTTCAAACCCTCGTGCTTCAAAGATTTCTCTTCGGTACTTTATCCCAATCCGGTGCCAGGACGGGAAATCCGTTGGAAACTGGGAGCCCTTTCTGATCAAAAAATAGCACGACTTGAGATTTTCGACAGCTACGGCAACAAAGTAAAGAACATAAATTATTACCAGGAGAGTCAGACGGTTACAACGACATTGCCAGATTTACCCAATGGCCTTTATACGATTGAAGCCGATGTTGACGGAGAGCGATATTTCGAAAGACTTTCGATTATGAGATAAAACCGCACAACGCTAACATACTCAAACTGGAAGAGGAAGTCGATGCGATATTGGCTTTCTCTTTTTTTTACGAATGGAAAAGAGGAAGAATTGGAAGAAATGGATATGCCAGTTGTCCGATGCCATTTGTCCGATGGGTGGAAGGCGAAGGCTAAGGCTGAGCAAACTTCGTGGTACTCCTGGCACTTGGGGTACTTTTAGAAAGACGGAAGTTGATCAGGAAACTGGTTAATCAATGGTCAGGAAGCAGTCGTGTCTATTAGCAGATAGGCGGGTACTTCTGGCACTTCTGCACTCCTCACGGCTGACCACTGAATGCTGAATACTTGAAAATGTTGGTTGAATTGAAGGAATTGTTGAAGGTTGAATTGGAAGTAGAGAATTGATCAGGAAACTGGTTAATCAATGGTCAAGAAGCAGTCGTGTCTATTAGCAGATAGGCGAGTATTTTGGCACTTCTGGCACTCCTGGTACCCCTCACGGCTGTCCACTGAATGCTGAATACTAAAAAGATGGGAGTATGCCATTTGCCCGATAGGTGGAAGGCGAAGGCTAAGGCTGAGCAAACTTCGTGGTACTCCTGGCACTTGGGTACTTTGAGAAAAGACGGAAGTATGTCCGATGCCGCGTGCCCGATCTAGGTTGAATTGTGGAATTGATGAAGGTTGAATTGGAAGTAGAGAATTGATCAGGTGAATAGGTGATTAGTTGATCAGAAAACTGGTTAATCAATGGTCAGGAAGTAGTCATGTCTATTAGCAGATAGGCTGGTACTTTTGGCACTTCTGGCACTCCTGGTACCCCTCACGGCTGACCACTGAATGCTGAATACTTGAAATGTTAGTTGAATTGAAGGAATTGATGAAGGTTGAATTGTATTAAAAGTAATTGGGAGCACGATCCCTGGTACTTATGGTACTTTTGGTACTCTTCACCACTGACTACTATCTACATTTCACTCACTAAAAACAACAGATCATTCCCATTCTGGTTGGGGGATTTCCAGGTACTGGTGAAATTCGTCTGCAGAAACAAAATTTATCATGGTTTCATTTTTTAAAAAA
>JAGQWZ010000015.1 GCA_020436835.1 Saprospiraceae bacterium
AGTGGTCAGTTTTCAGTGGTCAGTGGTGAGAGGTACCAAAGGTACCATACGTACCACGAGTACCAGGGATCGTGCTATCCAATCACCTTAACCCGGTTCAACAATTCCACAATTCCTCAATTCAACCTACACCAGACATCCGGCACCGGACACCCAACAATTAAAATGTCACCCCTTCAGGGTTTAGTTTGATATCCTATTTCCTTTCTACCATACTTTCACCCCTTCAGGGTTTCAGCTTTAAGATTCCAAGCTTACGGGTTTCCCACGTTCATTCAGTTCGTCTTTCAACAATTCCACAATTCAACCTACACCAGACACCCTCCCGTCTTTTCCAGTATTCAGTGGTCAGTTTTCAGTGGTCAGTGGTGAGAGGTACCAAAGGTACCATACGTACCACGAGTACCAGGGATCGTCCTATCCAATTACCTTTATTCCGGTTCAACAATTCCACAATTCCTCAATTCAACATACACCGGAACCCTCCCGTCTTCAATACTCCATCATATTTGCAGAACCTACCCCAACGGCAATGATGCTGCGAAGTGCATCATCCGTTTTGGTATTATCCAGCCGTTCGATTTGATCTGCTTTGACATGAAAAATAAAACCATTTGTTGGGTTAGGACCGGTCGGCACGAAGACAGTATAATTTCCACTGGAATGTTCATCTGTAATAAATCCCGTCATTCGGGTGCCATTGCCAAAAACATCGACAAGCACCACATCGGAAAAAGGCATTTTTTTGGCTCCGGTAAATTGCTGGACTGTTTCCTTAATGGTGCCATAGAGCGGTAATTTCAAAAGATATTGCCTTTCAAGATGACTAAAAGATCTTCTCCCAATCTGGGTCTTTACGGTGAGACCGATCATAAAGCAGAATGTCACAATTATCGTAATTGCGATTGTGATAATCAGATATTCCGGAATAGCCAGATTTAATTCGTTTCGAAGCAGATTGGTTAAAGGGGATAGAAGCCCTACTACAATGCCAATCACCAATTGGATTAGTAATATGAAAATGGCGATTGGTAATAAGACTACAAAACCACCGATAAATGTTGTAAAAAGAAAATCGCGAAAACGAGTCATGGATTAATAAGAGTTTTTTCCCGTGAAGTTGAATATCTATATAACCAATTCCCTGCGGTACCGGTTTGATATAAGCAGAAAAGAATTTCATAACTTTCGGATGAGGATCTAAAGTATTAGCTATGAAATTCGGTCACGTATCCGGGGAGGAAATAGGGAATGTAGATTTTACATTGCCGGATGATCATCCTGAATCTTTTTTTAGCGGAATCTCCCATCCGGACCCAAAAATATTTGTAGGCTGTGGTAAGTGGGGTATCCCGGAATGGGTAGGTCCCTTATATCCGGAAGGCACCAAAGAAAAGGACTATCTAAGTCAGTATGTTCAAAAATTCAACAGCATAGAACTCAATGGTACTTTCTACCGCCTAAGTCGAAGTAGCCTGGAAAAATGGGCTGAAGAAGCCTCGGGCCACGATTTTCAGTATTGTCCCAAATGGTCTCAAAGGATCTCCCACTTCAAAAGATTGGATGATGTAGAGGAAAACACCCGGTATTTTATAGATTCTGTGGCTTTACTGGGGGATCATCTTGGATGTTCATTCATGACGCTACCACCTAATTTTGGGCCCAAGCATATACAGAGAGTAAATGATTTCATCAATCTGATCCCGGAGAAATATCCCGCACAAATAGAATTTCGTCATAAAGACTGGTTTGAAGCGTCTACTTTCAAACAATTAGCGAGCGCACTGAGAGAACGACAGTTGGGAGCGGTAATCACTGATGTTGCGCTAAGGAGAGATGTTCTGCATATGTGTCTCACAACGGAGACCGCATTTATCCGGTTTAATGGATATGCTTTGCACCCGACCGATTTCATGCGGTTAGACTCCTGGGTAGACCGGCTTGAAAGGTGGATTAAAAAGGGCGTGGCAAAGATCTATTTTTTTATGCATCAGCAAAATGAGGAACACACCATTGTACTGTGTGACTATTTCATCAACAAAATCAATGACAGGCTGGGTCTGAATCTTCCCGCTCTGAATCTTCAGAAATAGCCCGGATGATTAGTAAGTAATACTTTTAAAGTTGAAACAATTATCTAATTTTGAATCCTGTGTTCTCTCACTGGCAGTGAAAAATCATGTTCACTGTCATCGATTTGAAGCCACCCTAGCTCAGCTGGTAGAGCAACGCATTCGTAATGCGTGGGTCGAGGGTTCGAGTCCCTTGGGTGGCTCCACGTATCGACAGGTCTGACAAAAAACAGACACCATGAACAAAAGAAACTACACCGACACTTTAATTTTTACTTTCCTTCTGCTCGGGTCTGCCCTGGTTTTTTCCCAGGAAACCGAAATAACGGCTTTCGATGCTGAATTTGCAGACCTGTTTGGGTACAGTGTTGCGATCGACGGTGATTATGCCATCGTGGGTGCTCCGCTACATGGTGGTTTTGGCACCCTAAACGCCGGAGCAGCTTACATCTTCCAGCTGTCCGGAGGAAGTTGGGTATTTATGGCGAAGCTGACACCGCCGTGGGGAGGTGACTTTGGAGATCAATATGGTTACAGTGTCGACATTGCAGGCAATTATGCAGTAGTTGGCGCAATCAGGACCGATGTCTACGGTAAATCTGATGCCGGAGCAGCCTATGTCTATGTAACCAATGGAACGAACTGGTATGAACTTGGAACTTTGATGGCATCCGATGCCGGCATTGATGACAACTTTGGAAATAGTGTCGGAATAAACGACCAGGGGGTGGTTGTAGTTGGTGCAGCTGCTAATGATGACTTTGGAACTTCAACCGGAAGTGCCTATGTATTCGAATACCACTATGGCAACTGGATCCAGGTAGAAAAGTTGCTGGCCTCCGATGCCGCAGATGGTGATGCTTTTGGCACCGATGTGGCCATTGATGGAAACCGGATCGTGGTCGGTGCACCTGCCAATATTGGAGTTCCGGACCTTCGATCGGGGGCTATCTATGTATTTGAACCCCACTACGGGCATTGGGCTCAAACCGCCAGGCTCACCCATACGGTGGCTGAGGTTTTTGACCACCTCGGTCAAAGTGTAGATATTGAGGGTGACTATGTTATCGCCGGTGCACCTTTTGCCAATGACAAGACCGGTGATGCCTATATTTTTTATCACAATGGAGTGCAATGGAGTCAACAGGCTAAGATCTCACCTTCCGATGGTAGTCCGCATGATAAGTTTGGCTGGAGTGTAGGAATAACAGGGGGCTATGCGGTCGTAGGAGCACATTTAGATGATGATCTTGGTAGTGAGTCGGGAAGCCTCTATATTTATGAACAGTCCGGCACCAGTTGGAATGAATTAGTTAAACATACTGCTTCAGATGGAATGGCTGGAGATCGAATGGGCAACCAGGTAGATATCGATGTCAGTTATGCGATTGGAGGGGCTCCTTATCATGATGAGGGGGCTCCTGAAAGCGGAGCAGCCTATATTTATGGACCATCATTGTCCGCTATCCTACCCTGTCCGGAAAACATGGTGCTGGATGGCACCATCGACCCTGGGGTATATCACGCAGCCGACTATATCCAGGCGGAGGGACTGATCATGCCATCCACCGCGGTAACTTTATCCGGCACCAACTATGTAATCCTAATGCCCCAGTTGGAGGTCATGCAAGGAGGAACCCTGGAGATCGATCTCACCGGTTGTCCTTGATAAACCGCTTTGCAGATTTCTTTTGCAGAGGAACGATTTAAGAATATTTTAACATGGGTGACCGAACGATACAAGCGATTAAGCGTTTTGATTAATGAGGTGTGCCGTAAAGGGCCATTTTATTGTACAACCACTCATTCTGCTTTTCCAATTTTAATCATAAACTAAAACTAACAACTATGTCCTTATTGAAAAAAGTGATCAGATTCTCCTTTTTATTTGCCCTGGTGGCTTTCTTTGCCACCAGTACTCAGGCGCAAGATGACAAATCAAAGCGCAAGAGCCCGCCGATGGAAACGACTGGTATGGTCGGTGATGTATCCGTAGCGATCAACTACAGTGCACCTTCCGTAAACGGCCGGAAGATTTTTGGCGGATTAGAACCATATGATGAAGTATGGAGAACGGGTGCGAATGAAGCTACTACTTTTGAAGTAAGCAAGAATGTAATGATCGAAGGTCAGGAATTGCCGGCTGGTAAGTATGGACTTTTCACCATTCCTGGGGAAGATAAATGGACCATTATTTTTAACTCAGACTGGGATCAATGGGGTGATTATAACTATGATGCCGGAAAAGATGTTTTGAGAGTGGAAGTCATGCCTAAGAAACTGGATGAACCGGTGGAACAAATGAAAATTGCACTTTCAGAAAAAGATGGAACGTCAATGGTAGCCATAAAGTGGTCCGAAACCAAAGCTGCTTTTAGTATTGCTCCGGTGGCTTCGAACTAAAAGAAACTGCCTCAGAAAATTAAACCTCAGTAAGAAAATTACTGAGGTTTTTTTATTTCAGATTAAACAATCACAGGTATATGGGTTGTTGATCTGTTATCTGGTATGAATTGATACCTTTACCCCGATTATTAATGACATTTTCCATGCAGTTGAAGAATCAGATTGGATATTTGATTTCCCTGGTCACAGTATTCTTTTTCCCGATATTCACTTTCGGACAGGTAGTTTGGACCGAACCCACTTTTCCGACTCAAAACGATGACGTCACAGTATTTTTTAACGCCAGTGAGGGGAATGCGGCGCTAAAGGGCTTTTCTGGTGAAATCTATGCGCATACCGGTGTGATCACGGATGAGAGCACAGGCCCAACCGATTGGAAACATGTGGTCGGAGATTGGGGCATGGCAGATACACGGACCCTTATGACCCGGGTTTCAGAGGACCTCCATACCCTTAGCTACAATATCAATGATTACTACAATCTGCCGCCTGGTGAGGAAGTACTTCGACTGGCATTTGTCTTTCGCAATGTAGATGGCAGTATCGTAGGAAGGGACGAAGACGGTTCAGATATATTCTATGACGTCTATCCAGAGAGTGATCTCCTTTTCATCACCGTGCTTTCACCGGCACAACCCGGATCGATTTATCAGGAAAATGACAGTGTATATATAGACTTGAGATTATCCGATACCGCTTCCTTGAAAATCTATGACAATGATCTTCTAATATTTGAAGATCTGGTAGATCAAGCCAGTTTTTATCACCAACCTGCCGGTCCGGGATTTCATAAACTCTATTTCGAAGTCAGTGGTGACACCACAATCTCTGTCGAGACTGATTTCTATATCATATCTGACACCCAGGTGAACGAAGATGCACCGGAAGGCATCCAAAATGGTTTAAATTACCACACAGACACTTCATTTGTCTTTCAACTTTATGCTCCCCAGAAAACCTTCGTATACCTTCTCTGTCCGGCAAATAACTACACGGTCAACGATAGTTTTCGATTGAAACAATCCCTGGATAAAAAGTCCTGGTGGCTGGAACTCCCTCGAAGATTATTTGAAGATGGTAAAAATACCTATCAGTACCAGGTAGATGCCAACCTTCGAATCGCAGATCCCTTTTCTACCGTAATATTGGATCCGGATCACGATCCATTTATTCAGGGTGAGGTAATGAATACCCTCCCATCCTATCCATCCGGAATGACGTCAGGAATTGTAACTGCCTTTGACCTGGAAAAGAGCGCCTACGATTTTGAGGTAGATGATTTTGAAAAGCCATCGAAAGAGAAGCTGGTCATTTATGAACTACTAATCCGGGATTTCTTATCCGACCATAGTTTTGCATCCCTGCAGGACACCCTGCAGTACCTGGAGAAACTTGGGGTAAATGCCATTGAAATTATGCCTGTTAACGAATTCGAGGGAAACATCAGCTGGGGGTACAATCCATCATTCCATATGGCTGTAGATAAATATTATGGCAGCCGTGATGCGTTGAGAAGTCTCATTGACGCCGCCCATAGCAAAGGCATTGCCGTGATCCTGGATGTGGTGTACAATCATGCATTCAGTCAAAGTCCATTGGTACAACTCTACTGGGATCCTGTCAATTCCCGTCCTTCCCCGGAAAGTCCCTACTTGAATCCGGTAGCGAGGCATCCTTTTAACGTAGGTTATGATTTCAATCACGAAAGCACCGCGACGAAGGCCTGGGTGAAACAAACACTGACTTATTGGATCACCGAGTTCAAAGTAGATGGCTTTCGCTTTGATCTTTCCAAAGGATTTACCCAGTTCAATTCGAATGATAATGCCGGTCTCATGGCGCAATATGACCCCGGAAGGATCGCCATCCTGAAAGAATATGCCGACCATATCTGGAACCTGGACTCGACTTCCTATGTCATCCTTGAGCATTTTGCCGAAAATGACGAAGAAATTGAGTTATCGTCATACGGAGCCATGTTGTGGGGCAATATTAACCATGAATTTATCGAAGCAGCAAAAGGATATCGTTCTGATCTTCATGGACTTGACTACACGTCCCGCAGTTGGAGTGAACCCCATTTGATCGGGTATATGGAGAGCCACGACGAAGAAAGAATGATTTACCGGATCCTCCGGGAAGGAGACCGGGAAGGGGGATACAATACTCGCAATCTGCGTACTGCGCTCCAAAGGGCAGAAGCTGCCAGTACGATTTTCTATCTGGTACCGGGACCTAAAATGCTTTGGCAATTTGGTGAATTAGGATACGACTATTCTATTAATTATTGCCAGGATGGCACAGTGCGAAATGAATGCAGGTTGGATCTGAAACCGGTACGCTGGGACTATCTGCAAGACCCTGACCGAAAACATCTCATGGAAGTTATCTCTGCCTTAACAAACCTGAAGCGAAATTACCCAACATTTTCTTCTGATAATTTTGAATTTAATGATGGAAATTTATTTGTGAAAACTATTTCTTTCAATCATCCGGATATGGACGCCTTGGTGCTGGCAAATTTCCGTGTAATCAACTCAGAATTCATTCCGAAATTCCCCTACCCCGGAATGTGGTACGAATATTTTAGTGGTGATTCCCTCCTGGTCGAAGATACCGATGCACGTATGACCTTCTTGCCAGGAGACTATAAAGTCTATACATCCAAGAGAATCGAGCTGCCCCATGATTTTACTACCGCGGCTAATTCATTCGAAATTGAGAAAATAAGTCTTTATCCCAATTTAATCGGGGATGACCAAAGCTTCTATTTTGAACTGGAAGATCCGCTTCGGGTGAAAGAGGTCAAGGTGTTTGATGTCAATGGTATTCCAATTGATGTCACGCATATTCAAAATCATAACAGAATAATGTTAAGGATTGCAGCTCCCCTACCCTCCGGCATTTATAGCGTTCAGGTATTAACGAATAAGAAATTATTTACGGCAAAATTAATCCGGCAATAAATCTCTAATCCTTCAATCCTTCGGCACTCTCGGGGTGAGAGTATTCGACAATAGGTTCCGGAAGAGACTTCAGGGTACTTTTGCTTAAATAAATTTCACTCGACGCAGAATAAAGTCCGAAGCC
>JAGQWZ010000145.1 GCA_020436835.1 Saprospiraceae bacterium
ACGATATTTCTTTTGAACCTCCGGTCAGATACCTCGGAAAGACTGCCAGTATAACCGATACTCCCGTTAGCAAATAAAGCATAATTCCCATTTCCATCTGCTTTACCATACAAACCATATAAAGCATTATTATTTCCACTTGCCTCCCCATAAACTCCATAGCGAAAAGTACCTCCATCTCCCGAGGCAGAGCCAAATACACCCCATCTCGCCGCCGGCGAATAGTTTAGATTCGCAGCCCAAACGGACGCCAATCTTGGTTTATAAAGCTCTGGTAATTCCACATAAAGCTGGGCAGAGTAAAGTTTATTTGATGCTCCGACACCCACTCTACCATCTTTCCCATGCATATAGAGCACACTATGACTTACAGTGTCCTCTGAGTTGATACGGGAGAAAGACAATGCCAGGTCCAAATCGGCCGGATCGGTTGAGCCTCCGGGACGCACCGGCGTAGCACCGAATCGCCACCTTTGCATATCCGAACCAGATACTGCTTCTTCCTCACTTTCGAATGTTAATCCATCAGGTAAAACGAAGGAAGAAAGCTGGGCAACAAGGGGGTTCTTTAGAGCCAGGCAAGTGATTAAACTTAGAATAAATATCAATAGCGTCTTCATACTTTTGTGCGTTTTAAAAATACAAACCATTCTTTCAGGCGTATTGGCAGGAAAAAAAACAGTAACTTAATTAAAGTCAAAAAAATCATCGGATTTCATTTTGGCTTAAAGGTTATCGTTTCCCGATACATTCGATCGACTTGAATTACCTTGTCCTTTACTACTTCAAATTTTATTTGACAATGGTTGCAATCCAAAAGAGAAAAGGTGTGGGTTCCTTTGTATAGTAACTGGGAAAGACCGGTAAACTCTGTAAATTCATCCTCCAGAAAGGCCATTCCATTTTTGTAAATAATATTCAGTTTCTTGGTAGAGTCTGAAGTTGTATACTCCCCGGTATATTTCCAGAGATCGGCTTCCTTAAGTGGGATTTCAAAAAAGAAATCCAGGGCTTCCACTGATCCCAGACAACTTACATCCAGTGACTCCAGCTCTTTATCCCTGATAAATTCAAAAATTATTTGATCCCGGCAATCATTTGCCACTCCTCCGTAGTGTCCCTCCTGTGGTAGAATAATATGCCGACTTTGACGTGGAAATATCTCATGGATTTGTTCAGCCATTGGAATGCCGGTGTTGGCATCATATTCTCCGGTTAATAATAGTATGGGACTATTCGATTGCAAAGGCTCATCAAGCCAGGCGGCATTAGGTAGATCAAGCCACCATTGGCAGGCTAAAACTTTCTCCCGCCCAATCGCACCCTCAGTAAAAAGCGTCTGTGCTTCGAACGATTCGGGATTAAAGGAAAACCGTCTGACTTCTTCCGGACAAAACTGGGAAAGGAAGACCGGCATATCCAAATTCAGACTACCGCAAGCCATAATCAGGGGAACATAATTTCCAAGATATGCTCGATGCACAATTAGAGGTACCGCTTCGTTGACATTGCCGTTCAAAATCACATGACCTATCATTCTTCGAAATAACAAGTCATCCATTTTGATCTCCCGTGCCGATTCGTGCTCGGTTTCAAATAATACCTTCACAGGTGCTTCCTTCAACCGGTCTCTAACGGTAAACATTTCTTCTTTGAAATTTGGATAGTGCCTTTGACAAGTAGAATCCATTTGACATCTTTCAAACAAAATCTGCAACTGCTTCTCAATGGCCAGATCCATTTCATTGATATAATTAAACCCGGGAGGCACACAACCTTGTAAGGTAAGGGTTCTGATTCTATCCGGAAATTGGCGCATATATTCGAGACCTACCCGGACTCCGTATGATATTCCATAGGAATCAAACTGTGGGATATTTAATTCCCTTCGGATAGTTTCATAGTCCTGCACGACATAAGGTGTAGTATAATGACTTAAATTGTATTGTGTCCTCACCTCTTCGAGACATTCACGTATTAATTGTTCATTATAGGCGAGTGGATATGAATTAGGTACCAAAGAGTCCATAGCCGCACATCGTATGTTGGAAATTCCTGTTCCCCGATCGTCAATCAACAAAACATCTTGCAGAGACCTTATTTTGGTGATTGAACGCCCGGGACCAAAACCCCAGATTTTATCCCGGGCTGCACCACCATTTCCACCCCAATGCCGGGTAAAGACCGAAGGCAGAGGATTTGCAACCGTCGCAGGCAGTACAATTACTTCAATGGGAATCTTTTTACCGGTTTTATTAAGTTGGTCTTCGTAAACCTCTATCGTGTCACACAATCCTCTACTCTGTATTTCTGGCAGATCGCAAGGCTTTAAGGAAGGATATCGCTTTTGCGCTGCTTCAAATAGAGGGTCCACCTCCTGACCAGAAGTATCCGAGCCTGTCAGTGATAAAATGAGGCTGATGATTATCCAAGATTTTTTTGCAACCGAAACGAGTGCAAACCCGATTGTCCGTTTCAACATTATTTTCACTTGATTTAAATATTTACTTTCTTTTTTCAGTATTTAAGAAGGTTGTTCATCATTCGCTGTGCCATC
>JAGQWZ010000146.1 GCA_020436835.1 Saprospiraceae bacterium
AGAAATCTCTTCAAGATTTATTCCTATATCTTCGAGCCCTTAGAGACCAAGGAGTTATAAGAGTTGGGGAAATAATGGCAGGAAGCATATCAAGTACTGTTTCATTAACACAAAAAATAAAACTAAACATATTAGCTCCATCTAGTAAGGAAAAAGACAATTATATTAAGGGAGCAAATTTACATAATCCCGAGGAAGGATTAAACAACAATGCAAACGCCAATTTATTAAGCACTATATTGCAAATTTCAGATAATGAAGAATACATATTATTGACCTCAGATGCAGAAAAATCTTCATTGATCAGGATTGATAAAGAAGAAAAAGTTTTACTTGAAAAGAAGCTCGCTATTTGCCAAAGCCCACATCACGGAGCATTTAGAAATCATAACAATTCTTTCTGGAGGAAGAGAAATAAACAAGAAAATCCTATTGTTGCATTTTCTGTTGGCGATAATCATTATGGACATCCTAATGCTAAAGTCGTAGATTTTTTTCGTAAAAACGAATTTACGATATTTTCAACCAACTATATTGGTGGATTATCACCTGATCAGTCAAATGTAAAAGCTAAAGAAGTTTCGTCCACGTTAGATTTAATTAGTAGGAAGAAAAATGTCAATAATACAAGCTCTGGAGCTGGAGATATAACACTTAATATTTTCTGAAACCAATGCTTGCCGCCCGTGTTTGGCATTATTTTATCCCTAATACATTTATTTTACAGACATCATTTGCTGCGCTGATAAAGCCTAACTTTATAAATACCTGGTGTGGTGATGGTATTTGAGCCTCCGGGAGAGTAAACAAATTGATCCCCTTCGCCCACATCGAGATTTGTTTCCCGGAACTGGAAACCGGAATCAACTTCTTTTTCTCTTCCAAGAGCTCTTAACAATTCATGGTGATAGGTTTCATCCCCATTGAGCCAGCGCATTTCGATCCACTTCCCATCTTCAAACCGCCCCTCGGTTACCTTGCCGATGTAGGAAATCTGATCCCCGGAGTCCTGTTGAAATGTTGCCTTAAAGTTCATGCCGGAAACCAGAAACTCCTGCTCACTCGTGTTGATGATGAGGCCGAAAGCGGGCTGGGCAGGATCCTGGATCTTGATGGCAACCTCATATCCATTGATATTCATTACTTCATCCTGATGATCACTGTTAAGGTGTATGCCCCGCATTCGTCCGGTTCCCTGGAATTGGGCAATAACCGGAAGAAGCTCATTTAGCACCGCATAGGACGAACTAAACAGGATGTCACCTGCAGCATCCTCAATGCCGAATGGTGAAAAGCAGATCGCATCGTATTCTGCAAATGCATAGAAGGCCCTGGCAGGGTCAAGGGAAGATTCCGGGACGAGCAAGGGGTTATCTGCCTTGCGATAGTACATGCCGTAAATTTCCTTATAGTTGGGCAGGTAAATGTCCGGAGAAATGATATCGATGGAGAGGGCGGCAGCTTTGTAAATGTCCATCACCCTGGATACCGGGCCGCCATTGGGGTAAACACCGGGCAAATCGTCGGGTTTTTG
>JAGQWZ010000016.1 GCA_020436835.1 Saprospiraceae bacterium
CCTATGCATTCCTCGCCCGGGGAGAAAATCAAAAAGCGATCGATCTGGCTGACAAATATTTTGAAGCCTTTCCGCATATGAACTTCCCATACGATGCCCGGATACTCAACCTGCTACGAATTTATGAGCAGGCAGGAGCCTACGAACAGGGTAAAAAACATATGCAGATTCTGGCCAGGGAGACAGAGCAATATTTGAAATTCTATCGAAGTCTTTCACGGGAGGATCTCAATATGGGTTTTGCTGAAGATCAACGGACCGCCATGCAAGTAGTACAGGAATTGGAAAGACTGGCTAGTTCAAACAATGATACCGAATACCTCAATGAGCTAAAATCCAGATTTGATAGCTACAAGGTGGATGGTCTAAAAGGTTAAGTTCCATGAAAATTGCGATTGGTTGTGACCACGCGGGATTTCCCTACAAAGATGCCATTAAAAAGATGGTCGAAAACAGGGGCCACAAAGTTGAAGACTATGGTACCGATTCCACGGACTCTGTTGACTATCCCGATTTTGTCCATCCGGTAGCGAAACGAGTAGAAGAGAAAAAAGTGCGCTTTGGGATTCTGATTTGCGGGAGCGGCAATGGTGTGGCGATGACAGCCAATAAGCATCCGAAAATCCGGGCTGCTATTTGTTGGAATCCGGATCTGGCAGTCCTGGCCAGGCAACATAACAATGCCAATGTGATATGTATCCCTGCCCGTTTTATCAGCAGAAAAAAAGCACTGGACATCGTTGGCATATTTCTGGATACTAAATTTGAAGGAGGACGACATGCTCGCCGAGTGAGAAAGATCAGTCTATGTTGAGATATGGGTTATTATATATCCTATCCGTAAAAATATGTTTGGCCTGGGGTCAGCTCCGTCTGGAAGCTGACCCTTTTGCAGCTTCATTCTTTGGCCGCAACATCACAAAGGAAGAGTTGAAGCAACAGCTGACCAGGTTAGCTTCCAATGAATTCGAAGGAAGAGAAACAGGATCGCCGGGGCAGGAAAAAGCAGCTGCTTATCTGATAAGCCGGCTTAAGGAAATAGGCGCTGAAAATCCTTGTAAGCCGGCTGAATACTACCAGAATATAATCTTCAGTTACACCCGGTGGGAAAATCTTTCCGTCTCCATCAATGACAAAGAGTTTACTCACTTGAAAGATTTTTTTTGCTACCAGGAAGAGAATCAAAACCTACCACAATTTAAAGTCAATGAGGTCATATCACTTGGACATGGTATTGATGATGCCAACTACACAGATTATCGCAGTCGAAATGTGAAAGGCAAAGTGGTGATGATCTACCCCGGTGAACCTCTAAACCCGGATAGTACCTCTCAGATTACAGGAACCAGAGAATTATCGGAATGGTCAAAAGACCTGAAAATGAAGCTCAAGGCTGCAGCAGAACATAGGGTCAGGGTGATATTGGTAGTCGAACCAAACCTCAGAGATATAATCAATAGAAACCGTAATCGCATTGTAGGGCAAAGACTTCAATTTGGCCAGATACCCATTCCGGAAACTCCTAACACGATCTATATCTCGCCAGAGATGGCTAAGGTAATCATTGGAGAAAAGGATGAGCAATTAATTAAAACCCGGCAAAAGATTAGGGAAACCGGCGTAGGACGACCCATCCATTTACCTGTAAATATGATCATCCGTCAACATTTAACCCGTAATGTATTACTGAGTAAAAATGTCATGGGTATGATCCCCGGTCTTGATCCCCGGCTTAAGGATGAAGTACTGGTATTGTCTGCACATTACGATCATCTGGGTAAAAAAGGAAGTTCTATTTTTCACGGGGCCGATGACAACGGATCAGGAACAACCGCAGTACTGGAGATTATGGAAACCATCGCCGAGGCAAAAGCGCAGGGATTGGGACCAAAAAGATCCGTGTTGTGTATATTTTTTACGGCAGAGGAAAAAGGACTGCTTGGTTCTCAATACTATGCTGGTCATCCGGTGATTCCCCTGGAACAGACGATAGCAGATATCAACATTGATATGATTGGACGGGTTGACGCACAACATCCCACCAGCGATCAGTATATCTATGTAATAGGTTCTGACCGGCTCAGCAGTGAACTACACTTACTTAATGAAAGTATCAATAATACTTACAGCAACCTGGAGTTTGACTATACCTACAATAAGAAAAACGATCCCAACCAATTCTACTACCGGTCTGATCACTACAACTTTGCAAAACACGGGGTGCCATCGGTATTTTTTTTCAGTGGTGTCCATGCAGATTATCATAAACCAACCGATACTGTTGACAAGATTTTATTCGATAAATACGAGTTGATTACCAAGCATATTTTTTATCTCACCTGGGAATTGGCAAACCGGGAGGATCGAATTAAAGTAGATGTAACTGACGACACCAACTACCACCGCTAATACATCCTTTCGGCCAGCTTCGTTGCACTACCTGGCAGCTTCTATCCGTAGTTTTCCGATTCTCCTTGGCATCCAGACTTGCATCTCTCCAGGACCGCGATTATTCCATGCATAGTAGGGAATCGCTACAAGCTTTTTGTCTTCTACTTTGATCCCATCACCAGCCTCATTTCCTTGAATGGATTTGGCCGAGCCGGATATGACCATAACACCGCCCAGGAGTTCTTTCCGGAGTTCCGTCGAAAATTCAATTTCCTCCGGGAGATAACTATCGAAAACATGTCCATCGTTGTCAATTGCTTCGAAAGCATAGATCAGGGGGCCTCTTTGTAGTGCTACCCGGTCCCGGTCTGCCACAACCTCCGGACGGGCAATGATTTGACGAACCGGCATAGGTAGATTGACCTGCAGCTGATCTCCTGGTGCCCAGGATCGTTCAATCGTTATATAACCATCGCTAATTTCATATGTAGTCTCTTCGCCATTAATTAAAATTTTCACTGGTTGCGTGACCGGCTTGATAAAATGATATAGACCTCCTGGGGTGGCTTCATCCCCAAGCCAACCAGGCATTCTGATGCGGAGGGCAAATGTTTGATCCTTGGCCGGATCTATCTTCAGGGCTATATCTCCTGACCAGGGGTAATCACCCGCCTGAGCTAAGGTGACAAGACCTGATTCCAGGGCAAACGTTGATTCGCTGTCGATAAATAAGTTCACATAGATCTCGTTATCAGTGTAGGCGTAGATATAATCGCCCACCGATGCCACAAGACGAGCAATATTGGAAGGACAACAAGCCGTACCATACCAGGCCCTGCGGCTATGCTGACCACTCGAGGCCAAAGGATTGCCATAAAAAAAACGGTCACCACTCAGTGAAAGTCCGTCCAGAGCACCGTTGTAGAGAGATCTTTCGAGTATGTCGATAAATTTGGCATCACCGGTTAACAAGTTCATTCGTTTGTTCCAGAAAACCATTCCCACGGATGCGCAGGTTTCACAATAAGCTTGTTCGTTCGGCAGATCGTAATCCAAAGAAAAGCCTTCATTACTACCTGAAGAACCGATTCCGCCCGTAATATAGAGGTTGCGATGCACCACATCTTCCCAGATCGCCTGCATGGCCTTCATATAGGCATTGTCGCCCAACAGAGCACCGACATCGGCGGCACCGGTATAGAGATACATCGCCCGGACTGCATGTCCGGTTATTTCGTGGGCTTCCTTGACCGGTACGGCATCCTGACAATATCCCGGATCTTTCCAATCATCCCAAATTTTCCCTTTACCGTACCCATGCCCTCGTTGCTCAAGAAACCAATTTGCCAACTGCAAATATTTATCTTCTCCGGTTACCCGAAACAACTTCACCAGGGCAAGTTCGATTTCCTGGTGGCCAGCCACCCAATTCCGGTTGGACTGCCGGAAGGTTTTGTCCATGTGATCCGCCATTCTCCTGCCCACATCCAAGAGAGATCTTTTACCGGTTGCATGATAATAAGCTACTCCGGCTTCGATCAGGTGGCCGGCACAATAAGCTTCGTGCTTTTCCATGTCCTGCCATCTGTTCTCCAGGCCGTTTAAGGTGTAGTAAGTATTAATGTAGCCGTCGGGTTGTTGTGCCGCTGCAATTTTGGCAATCCACTCATCGGCTTTACTTTCCAGGGTAGCGTCCGGAAAATTCTGCAGGCTGTAGGCCATAGCTTCCAGGGCTTTATAAACATCTGAGTCGTCATAATAAATGCCTTCATGATTTCCTTCACCAGTGGCTGCCTTTGCAAAGTTCCGGATACGACCGGTCTGCACTTCGGTTTGGTCGATGCATGCCGGAAGGGTAGCGGTAGATATTTTCTCCAGTCTTGGATTCCAGAATGCATCATCAATTTTCACTTTGGAAAAGTCCACCGGTTGGAGCATTGCCTGTCCGGATGAAATTCCTATCAGGAATAGACAGAAGAAGATCGATAGTGAAATTCTCATTGCAAAGATTTATGGAATTCTAAAATAACGAATCCTTTCATTTTAGTGCCCAACATCCAGCTTTCAGGGATCAAGGAACCTGAGGCGGGGTTGTTATACCTTCAACAACTCCACAATTCAACCAGCATTTTCAAGTAGTCAGCATTCAGTGGTCAGGGGTCAGCGGTCAGGGGTACCACGAGCACCAGGGATCGTGCCACCCAATGACTTCTATCACAATTTTACCTTCAACAATTCCTCAATTCAACCTATTTCGGACATCCGGCACCTCTTCCATCTCCCGACTATCTTAATGCCATCCCAGTTATCCCGACCTTTCCTTCTTTCCCCTTTTTCCATCCTTCAATGTATTCCGAGCGATCAATCGCTCCACAGACCTCCCCATTAAAATGCCACCCCTACGGAGTTCCTATTCCTTGTACTTACGAGGCTACAAATATTCACTCCTACGGAGCTCATATCAGTGTGGTATTTTCCTTCCTCGCAGTGCCTGCTTCCTTCAATTCACCCTTCCACAATTCCACAATTCTACGCCATCCGGCTTCGGGCATCTGGCATCCGGTGTTTATATCTCCCGACTTCCGTCTTTCTAAATCTCCACCAGCTTCCATTTACCCCGACGAAACATCAAAATACAAAGTACGGCCAACACCGATTCACTAATGGCAACCGCCCAGAAAACCCCATTTGGTCCCAGGTGCAAAGTGATCCCCATCAAGTATGCCAGAGGAATCTGAAGCAACCAAAAGCAGATAAAGTTGAGCCAGGTAGGAGTATTAGTATCTCCCGCTCCGTTGAATGCCTGGCTGATCACCATCCCATAGGCAAAGAATACGTAGCCCAAGCAAATGATCTTCAGACTGGAAACGCCATATTTGACTACTTCAGGATCAGAATGGAAAAATTGGACCATGGGTTGAGCGAAGAAGAAATACAACAGGGATACAAAAAACAAAAAGAGCATCGTAAAAAAAGCCGATCTCCAGACGGATATCTCCGCTCGTTCCGGCTGTTTAGCACCCAGGTTTTGTCCAACCAGGGTTGCAGCCGCATTGGCCATACCCCAGGCAGGCAGCAGTGCAAAAATGAGCATCCGGATGGATATCGTATAGCCTGCCACGGCAACTTCTCCAAATTCAGCCATGATCCGCATCAAAAAGATCCAGCTAGCCGAAGCAATGACATATTGACCCATTCCTCCCAGAGAAACCCGGATTAGGCTCCTGATAACTTTCCAGTTAACGCGCAAGTGCTTCACCGCAATCCTGACAATCAAATTTCCTTTGAGCAACATATATAATTGGAATAACACACCGATGCCACGACCTACATTAGTAGCCACGGCGGCGCCAGCCACTCCCAACTCCGGAAACGGACCCCAGCCGAAGATGAGACAGGGGTCTAAAACAATGTTAAGCAAATTGGCGATCCATAGTGCCTGCATGGCTATAGCTGCATCCCCGGCACCTCTGAAGATGGCGTTGAGTAGAAAAAGTAACATAATCACGATGTTACCTGCGAAAATGATCCTGGTATACCAGATACCTTCATCAATTAATGCAGCACTGCCTCCCATCAGGGAAAGGATGTCTCTGGCGAAAATGAAACCCAAAACGCTGATTAAAATGGAAAAGCAAACCGCAATGATGATCGATTGAACTGCCGCCTCGGCCGCTTTGTCTTCATCGTGTTCACCCACCCGGCGTGAAACCATTGCGGTCGTGGCCATACTGAGCCCAATGGCGATTGAATAAACCAGGGTAATCACTGACTCCGTCAAGCCGACCGTGGCTACCGCGTTTACACTAATTCTAGAAACGAAGAATACGTCGACCACGGCAAAGAAAGCCTCCATGATCATCTCCAGAATCATCGGGATAGACAGCAGGACAATTGCCCGGTTAATACTTCCGGTGGTGTAGCTTTTCTCTTCACCCCGGATGGCTTGCCAAATAATTTTAAATATTTGCTTCATGCGAATTATCAGAAAACGATTGAAAAAGGGAAATAGCGCAGGGGCTGCTGACTTCCCGGAAAGAGAGATCAGATTTGACCTGATTCAGGAAAAAGAAATTAAATTCGCATGATCAGATTTCTTAGGAGTCTCTAAGTTGGCAATTTTCCGTTGATTTTTTGATCTTTTAACAAAATTTACAAATAATGAGTAATCCGGTTTGGGGTATCGACCTGGGTGGTACTAAGATCGAAGGCGTAGTTTTGAAAGACGCTGGTTCACTGGAGGTAATCGAAAGATTGAGGGTGCCGACCGAAAGTGAGAAAGGATATCCTCACATTGTGAGTCAAATCGGCAAATGTGTAGATCTCCTGAAACAAAAGACCGGTCTGACTCCAAGGACCATTGGATTCGGTACTCCCGGGGTACTGGACCCTATCCTGAAGAGCATGAAAAATTCAAACACAACCGTACTGAATGGTCAACCCTTAAAAAGGGATCTCGAAGCGATGTTGGGGTTTGAAATTCAGATGGCCAATGATGCAAATTGTTTTGCATTTGCGGAAGCAAAGTTGGGTGCCGTGAAAGAACATTTTGATGATCCGGAGGTTGTATTCGGAGTGATCATGGGCACTGGAGTTGGTGGTGGTATTGTGGTGAATGGGAAGCTCCTGACCGGAAGACAAGGAATCGGCGGTGAATGGGGTCATACCTTTCTGGATGAATCCGGCGGACCATGTTACTGTGGAAATGTCGGCTGTGTGGAGAAAATTATTTCCGGGACCGGTCTTGAAAAATACTATAACGACCGCTCTGAAACCAGGAGGAGATTAAAAGAGATTGTGGAAAGACACGAACAAGGAATTGACCCCGTCGCTACAGAAACAGTTGATCGCCTCATCCATTTCTTTGGTAAGGGATTGGCAAACGTGATCAATATCATTGACCCAACGGTGGTTGTGCTGGGAGGTGGAGTTGGAAACATTGATCTATTATATACCCGGGGGGTGGAAAAGGTACGTGAGTTCGTATTCAATAATCGTCTCGATACTGTATTTCTTCGTCCGAAACTTGGAGATAGTGCCGGTGTCTTTGGTGCAGCTTTATTATAATTGCAATATATGCTAGAGGCAAAGAATCTATCATTTTCCTATACCAGGAGAGAAACCCTGGTGTTTCCTGACATCTCTTGTAAGCGAGGTGAACATTGGTTGTTACTTGGCCAGTCTGGCAGTGGAAAAACGACCCTGCTTCATCTGCTTGCTGGCCTGAGAAAAGCTCCTTCCGGACAGATAATGGTGGATGGCAGAGATATTACCAAAATGGTGGAGTCCAGTCTGGATAAGTTCAGGGGGCAAAATATTGGTATCATATTTCAGGAGTCTCATTTTGTGCGCGCTCTGACGGTACGGGAAAATTTGCGTCTTGCTCAGGAGTTGGCCGGATTGAAACCGGATGACTCCAGGATCACCTCAATTCTGGAAAGATTAGGTATCGCCCAGAAGGCTGATTCAAAACCACATAGATTGAGTGTCGGAGAACAGCAACGAGCATCCATTGCCAGGGCAATTATCAATAAACCAAAACTTATTTTGGCGGATGAGCCTACCTCCGCGCTGGATGACCTCCACTGCGAAGAAGTAGTACACCTCTTGAAGGAACAGGCAGAACAAGATCAGATTACTTTGTTGATTGTCACCCACGATAATCGCTTAAAGAGTGAGTTTGATAAATCGGTCATCCTGCAAAAACAGTTGATATGAAAACACTGATACTCAGCTGGAAAAACCTGGTAAATCGACCCCTGGGCATGCTGCTTAGTGTTTTACTGTTTGCCCTGGGCGTCGGATTGATTTCTCTCCTGTTACTGCTCAATAGTCAACTGGAGGAGAAATTCGAAAAGAATCTTGCCGGCATTGATCTAGTGGTTGGTGCAAAAGGGAGTCCATTGCAATTGATCCTCTGCAGCATGTATCATATTGATGCCCCAACCGGAAACATTGACATTAAAGAGGCTTCGCCCTTTTTGCGACCGGGTCATCCACTTATTTCGATGGCCGTACCGCTCTCTTTAGGTGACAACTATCGCAATTTTCGAATTGTAGGGACCAATTCAGAATTTCTCGATCTCTATGCGGCAAAAGTTGGTGAAGGAAAATTATTTGAGGAACACTTTGACGTCACGATAGGAG
>JAGQWZ010000147.1 GCA_020436835.1 Saprospiraceae bacterium
TCTACCTCTTGGATTTCCGAAAAAATCATCTCCAAAGAAGAAACTGAAGGGATCTCTGCGATCCAGATCTCTCCTCCGGCTTTGAGCCAGAGATTCACTCTCTTTCACACTTATGTGCACCACTGCAGGCATTGCAAGATCAGCTGCGGCGGTGAAATCATCGGGCAGATATCTCGCATTATCCTTAACCACCCCCTCAAAGGCAGTGAGATGTACATCTTTCCCCACCTGTGAATCCGGCATATAATTACCCACAGATAAAAGTCCAATCAAAACAATCAGGCCACCTGTTGCACCTGCTACCATCATCGAAAAGACTTTTTTCATTTTATTTTTAATGCTTTAAGTTGGTATAGAGATAAACGACTTCCTAAAACCGGAGTTTTCGGAGAATTTTAATTTAACATATTATTAACTGCACTGCAATTAATCTTTATATTTTACTGCATGCTTGTATTATTTATCACTGATTTGCATACCAGCCTCAAGGATGAATATCCTCACGACATAGACCTCCGTCAAAATTTTTTAGACGTACTAAGGGTTACAAAGCGATATAACTATGATTTCCTGGTTCTTGGCGGTGACCTCTGCTTTAAAGATGGCGATTCTCAAATTTACCGGTGGCAAAAGAGTCATCTCGATCGCACAAATAAGCCATATTTCATTATACCCGGAAACCATGATGACCAGGGCTTATTAAATGAGATCTTTCCCGAGTTTATTTTAACCGGTGACGATGAAATCTATTACAAGCAAAGTCTGGGAGGAAAAACGATGCTGTTTCTAGATACCGCACGCGGTAGAACGTCTGTCAAACAACAAGACTGGCTGAGAGAAGAACTGGACCAACTTAGAAATCAACGGGTCACATTGTTTATGCATCATCCTCCGATGTTGATGCAAGTTCCCCATATGGATAAGAACTATGCCTTACAGGACCGGAATGAATTGATGGCTATTTTAAAAGAGACTGCAAATCCAAAGGATGTTTTCTGCGGCCACTATCACGTTTGTAAAAGTGGTATGGAGGACCAGATTTCAGTCCATATTACTCCATCACTTTTTTTCCAGATCGATCAATATGAAAAAGAATTTGCTGTAGATCATTTAAATATTGGGTATCGGCTGATTCGGATTGAAAATCATAATGTTCTTTCAGGTGTCCATTACCTGACCGGAAATCGCAAGGCTTAGGAAATTAAGTCAATGATCGCCAATTGCAGAAGCTAATTGAGCGCATCGTCATGATCCAAAAAAGAAAGGGTATACATTCGGCGGTTTTTTTCTTCATCATGATGATTGAAGAAAAAAACTTCTTGCATGAGACCGCTTCCTTCCCGAAAGATCGTCACCAGCCGTCCAAATGATTTGTCGGTGATCGAAGGTTTTGGAATGAAGTCAGCAAACGCTGCCCAATCAGCTTTAAAATAAGCCTGTGACTGCTGAGGCGTAAAAACATTGATAGCGATATCAAATCTATCAGCGTTTATAGCCAGTGTACTTGCAGTCGTCATGCAAGTGATATGCGGTACATTGGCCCGGTAGGAAGCATCGAGATTGAAATGCATCTCAAACTCTTTATCTTCCGATTGTAACGCCAGATCATACTTCGGACCGAATTTGTCTCTGATCATTTTGATTTTGTACCAGCCCTCAACTGGTGTCACAAAGGTGGCCTGGCATCGTAGCAATTCATTCGTAAAATGGCGGGTATATTGCAGCTGAGCCATAATATTCGAAGGTAGACCACTATAGATCACTATGCCCAGGAGAAAATTAAAGAATTTGAATTTCATAAATTGCTTGCAAATCAACTCTAAAATAATGTGCGGAAGATCTTCCTTAACCAAATCAGAAAAAGAACTGGAAGCCAGATTCAAGGCCACATTCTATTCAGAAGATCTCGAAAAATATAATCCGCTTCCTAATTATAACGTCGCTCCTACCCATGTAATGCCAATCATCACCAATAAAGATCCTGACCATTTCATGCCATTGCGATGGGGCCTGATCCCCTACTGGTCAAAAGATATCAAAATCGGATACAAAATGATCAATGCCAGGATAGAAACCGTCCTGGAAAAATCCGCGTTCAAACAGGCCGTTGCAAAAAGGCGATGTTTGGTACCTATGGATGGCTACTATGAATGGAAGAAAGAAGCCGGTAAAAAGACACCATATCGTATTGTAACCACTGACCAGGACATCTTCAGTGTGGCAGGACTCTGGGAAAATTGGAAATCTCCTGATGGTCAATTGATTCGATCATTCACTGTGCTGACCCAGGATCCAAGCGAATCTATAGCACATATTCATGACCGGATGCCTGCAATCTTAGATAAAGAACAGGAACGGCAATGGTTGGACATGACAATACCACCAGCGGATGCACTTGAGATCATTGCCCCGTATGATGATCATTTTCTAAGGGCATATCAGGTCTCCAATCGGGTCGGTAGGGTGACGGAGAATGATGCACAACTAATCCAGGCCATTGACATAACCGAAGGCGAAAACACCCTTTTCTGACCAGGTATATGATCAGGAACACCTCCAAAAATGACTGCACTCAACGCATTACGCTCTTTTATAGGCTACTTTTAGCGATATAAATGAATCGAGATGAAAACGGCTTCGCTATCATGGAGTTGGGTTGTCGTAGTTTGTTACTTGTTTTGCACAGGATGTAATCCGAATGGAGTAGGATTTGCGTTACCTGCCGGCAGTGAAGAAAATGGTAAAATCACCTTTGTGGGATTAACGTGTACTCAATGCCATAGTGTAGCAGATTTGGATTGGGAGGGAATCGAAGGGCAGGATGTGCATTTTCGGTTAGGAGGAGAAGTGACAAGGGTCAAGACCTATGGCGAACTTGTCACCTCAATAATCAATCCCTCACACCGAATCGCCCGAAATTTCAAAAGAGAATTACCTGAAGGGAATCCTCAATCACCGATGCCTCCTTATAATGAGGTAATGACAGTTCAGGAACTTGTAGATCTGGTAACGTTTCTCGAAAAGCAGTATAGGGTTACACCTCCTCCCACTTTCTACTATAGTTGGTAGCTAAAGTACATCCTCAATCCACATTGCCCATCCACTTTTTCATCAATGGCCCAATGATGACAAAAATAACTCCGGAACCTACTCCCAACCATACCACAGACATAAAGAGATCGGGCATTTGATTGACGTTTTCAGGATCAAAATTACCGGCGTACAGTCCGGCTATCAGGTTACCAAGGACTGCTCCAACAAACCAAATACCCATCA
>JAGQWZ010000148.1 GCA_020436835.1 Saprospiraceae bacterium
ATACCATTTGAGGATCAGCGCATCGTACTTGAGATTTTGGCCAACCTTCGTAATGCCGGGATTTTCAAACACACTCTTGAATTCCGCTAAAATATTTCTGGCCTTTTCATATTCATCCGGGAGGGGGACCCAATATCCGGAGTGCGCTTTATCTGAAAAAGATATTCCTATCAACTCAGCGACATTGGCATCCAGTCCGGTGGTTTCGGTATCGAAGCAGATTTCCTTCTGCTTTGACAGTTTAACTATCAACTCTTGTCTTTTTTCACTGGTATCGACGAGAAAGTATTCATGCTCGGTATTCTTGATATTCTGGTCTGCTATGGCATGCTTGGCCGTCGTCGGTTTAGGCTCTCTCTTGACTTTTCCCGAAACAGGATTTCCAAATAAATCCTTTTGAGCGTCTTTTTTGGTTTCCTCTTCACCCAGGATCGAAGTTGCGAGGGTCCGAAATTCCAATTCCTTAAATACCCTGGCCAACCGATCCTTATCCATCGGACTCAACCGGTAATCTTTCTCATCGAATCTGACGGGAGCCTGCGTGTTAATAGTGGCCAGTTTCTTGCTGAGCAATGCCTGTTCAGCAAAGGTTTCGACCTGTTCTTGTTGCTTACCCTTCAGCTCTTCCGTATGGGTTATTAAGTTTTCAATACTATCGTACTGAGCTAATAATTTTGCTGCCGTTTTAGGCCCAATTCCAGGTATACCGGGAATGTTATCAACACTGTCTCCCTGCAGTCCCAGCATATCGATTACCTGGTCAATACGTTGAATATCCCATTGTGTTAAAATTTCTTTTTCACCCAATATGTCAATTCCATTTCCTTGCCGGGAAGGTTTAAAAAGGAAGATATTTTTTGATACCAGCTGACCGAAGTCTTTGTCAGGAGTGACCATAAAGATGGTAAAACCTTCTTTTTCTGCCTGTTTGGAGATGGTTCCGATCAAATCGTCAGCCTCCCAACCTTCCAGGGTGACGATGGGTATGTTAAATCCTTCGATGATTTCCATAATATATGGCATCGCGGCAGTAATGTCTTCCGGCTGAGCTTCGCGGTTCGCTTTGTACTCCGGGTACCATTCGTGGCGGAAGGTATCTCCGGATACATCAAAAGATACTGCGATATGGGTCGGTTTCTGATTGACCAATATATCCCATAAAGAACGAACAAATCCGGTGATGGCAGACGTATTCATGCCTTTAGAGTTAATGAGAGGTCTGCCTATGAAGGCGAAATGAGCCCGGTAGACCAGCGCATTGCCATCCAGGAGAAAAAGTCTTTTAGCTGCCATTCATTTCTAGATTTGGATGCCAAAATAAGGATTATTGCTACGCCACAAAGGCACCAAAGGCAAATTGCATTGGTTTGCCAGCCATAAGACGAATGGAGAGCGTTGAAAACAGATTCCCTGAACAATTCAGTTATACCGGATCTGTAGAGGAAGCATTAGTTCGTAAAATACCGGATAAAAAAAAGACCCAATCTGCTGGGTCTATCCTGTGCATGACCGGATATTTATTATCCGATCACCCTGATACAAAGGTATATGGAGACTTTTAAATATATGTGAAGTCTATTTTACCTTCTGATTAAAATTTCGGCTCAACCCCGAATACTGGCGGCTGGTATTCTTTTAAGCAGGTCCAGGTGTTGTTCGGCACTTTCCTGACCGATGGTAAAACAGTCGATAAAAGGTTGGGCAAGGTTGAAGGTTAAGCTTTCATCGATCCGGTCGCTAAGCCTTCCTGCACCAAACACTTTCATTCCAATTACGCCTTTTCCTTTGGATTTCATTTTCTCCAACACCGGCCTTACAACGTCATATTTATCATCCATGGCTACGTTCCCCTGATTGTAGCGAGCCAGGTCAACCTGCACCCAATCGGTGTCGGCAGCTGTTTTCAATGCGCCTAATGAATGGCAGGAGATGCCATGCGCGCGAATGATGCCTTTTTCTCTGGCTTCTGCCAACACTTCCATCGCGGCCTCCTTTACTTTGGGCCAATTGGGATCGGTAATGGCATGCAGCAAGATGATGTCAATGTAGTCGGTCCCGATTTCCTGCCGGAATCTGTCAAGATCAGCCCACATTTCTTTGGCGCTGGTGGCATGTGTTTTACTGAGGATGACCACATCTTCCCTTTTGACATATTTAAGACCTTCTTTCAGGTGCTTATGAGTGCCATATTGATCCGCGGAATCCCAAAATCGTACTCCATTATCGTAGGCCATATGGAGGAGGTCAGCCAATCCCTTGACCCCTAGTTTTCTGGTCTGGTTTGAACTTCCTCCAACTCCACTGGTACCTGTACCCATCGCCAGGCGGGTTACCTCAATTCCGGTGTCTCCCAGCTTGACGGTGTCGGTGGCATATTTCTTCTTTGTGCCGGCATATAAGTGATAAGGAAATTGGGTAAATGCCGCTGCAGCGGAAGCAGCAAAAGATCGGTGGATAAATTGACGTCGTTTCATTTTTTCAATTTAAGCAAATCCGGTAAAAAATGCCATGATTCCGCAACGGATCACCAGATTAGATGAATGATATTTGTCACTGCTCGATATGCTTTCGACAGAATACAGTCCGAGGCTATTGACTTTACAATGTCTGAGAAATTCAACCGGCTATCTCGGCCGGCCAGGCACGGTTCCTTTTTCTTCTTTTTCAAAAACCAGCTCACCTAACTCATGGTCGTCAAATTCATTCTTTTGTAAGGTCGGTCTTAAACCGGACTCATAAATATAGATGGCCGCTTTTTGTGATTTGGTCGAGTTCTTAAAAACATTTTGTTGAAGAAGAAGATTTTCAGCCGGTGAATTAATGGAAAATCCAAATCCACCTCCATCTGTCCCATTATTTTCGATCGTATTTTTTATGAATTTATTTCTATGAGGGGCATTACTTGCCCTTTCTCCGCGGAGATGGATACCATCACCCTTGTTATTATAAATGTGGTTTTGATAAAAAGTAACATCCGTGTCCTTATGTCCGGTGCAGATTCCAAATCGTCCATTCTCATAAAATCGATTATTGGTTACCTGACTTTGATAAACCCGCCAGCAGATAAACAATCCATCGCGGTCATTGTGATGCACACTATTATTTTCGATCGTTGAAAAAGGCGATCCGGTACCGGGGTGCAAACCTGTATTTCCACTTCCTGAGATCTCACTATTTTTTACGGTGACGTTTTCAGTTATTTGCCAGCTTATTCCTTCTCCGTTAAAGTCTCGTACCTCTACCTGATCCACTACAATATTTTTTGACCGCAATATTAAGATGCCGGCATTATTGCAACCATCGGCGAAATAATTTACCTCGCGATTGCCATCAACGACCAAATCAGAAACCGAAACATTTTCGGCATCAAGAATATCGATCACGGAAGATGCATTTGATATCAGGCCATTTCGATCTGACCGGTAATCGCGGATCAAGCCTTTATCAATATAGATCGTATTATCGACGATATCTGTGACGTAAGCAGTGGAAACATTCCAGCAGCCACTGTTGTCATCATCGGTTACCTGGACCTTCATGCCGATCTCGAAACCGTTTGCATTTTCCACGGTTAGCTTTAGTTCTCCATAATCAGCGTCAACGATATATCTCGATTGCACCCCCTTTGCCCTTTTGAGAATGGTCTTTTCTCCTGATCCGACTAAATTGATATTCGATCGCACTCGCACCGGAGCATTAATCTCATAGGTGCCGGGATTAAGTCTTACTATACCACCGCTCTCCTCCAGCGCATCAATAGCAAATTGAATGGACTGGTTATTAAATCCGGAAATCATGGCTTTGTCACCTCCGACAGAAATTTCCTGCCTGGCAACCTTGGGTGAAACCAAAGCATCAACCGTATCTGGTAGCTGTGCAAAAAAAAGATACGGACTGCACAGCAGAGTTATTAAAATCAATTTTCTCATAAGGCTGCGATATAAACGTTAATTAGAAAATAAGATTAATTAAAAATTAGAGTATACTGCATTATTACTCTAGTAATAAAGGTCAAAATATCATATCGATTCAATATAAATCTCTTGAGAGGAAGGATGAACATTATAAAGAATATATAGTCCGGTTTCATCCTTATTCATTTTGTATGAAATGAGATGTTCGGCCTGCCGAATGCTCACTTTTTTCCAATCTCCCGGCAGATAAGTTTTCAGGGTTAGTGGAATATTATAAACAGAGGTATCCAGTTTGGGAGTAAGAACTACACGAACACGATCGCCCATCAGTTCACTGTTGATTTCTGTATTTTTACGTTCCCTCAAATATTTAGTCACCTCGGCAAATGTGGCGACCCAGACATCTTCTTCTTTTGTTTTTATATAAGTGAAATATTCTCTGAGTTCTTCTCCGGTTCGAGGTTCCCATCCTATTCCATCCACTCCATGAAATACCAAAACAAGCCAAAGATTATCTCTGGATACACAGGTGTCGATCCAGCTCTTCATTGTCTGCATCTGAATATTGGTCAGAGGACCACGTTGCCACTGCACATATTCTCTATCAGATGCACCGGGTTGCATAGAACTACTGCGATTTATCTCTTCCAGCCAGGGTTCCGGCATCCGGTTGCGCAGTGCCGGATAGATTTGATGAGCATATTCCATGACCCGTTCGTCCTCTGTTCCGTAAGGACATTCTGCGGAAAAGGTAGAGGCAGGCCCCAGGAATTTTGCGATATCCGCTTTGCTTTGTTCAAGTTCATAAAGCATATTCACCTCATCCAGGACAGCCAGTCTGGGATGAGTCACGGTGTGACTGGCAATTTCATGTCCGTCTGCGGCATATGAACGATAATCCTCCCAGGTCGTCGAATCTGTCCTGGCATATTGGGGATTATGTTCCGAGACGGGAATTTCTCCCGAGCGTAATTTCAGGTATCCTTCATCAATCAACTGGTATGCTTCCTCTATCTTTCCGGATTCATAAAGGGCCCCTGCATTGGTGTGGTAGGCAAGTGCTTCTCCGCTTCCGGTGAATCCAATGGCTGATGCCCTTTCAAAGAAATTATCGGCATTAGTCTGAGCGTCGGCAGTTTCGGCAATAATATCCTTAACCGGTCTGCCAATAAACTTTCCCTGTGCCGAACCCCTGATCTTGCCGGTGATGATATAGAATGTGCCTTTAAATCCCAAACTATCCATGATAGGCCTCGCCACGGTGAATTGATGGATAGTGCCATCATCATATGTGATCGAAATGGCAGCCCGTTTGTTATCCTTCCACCTGGCAATACCTGTGTGTCCAGCCTCAGACAAGTCCTGTTGAGTACAACCAGTCAGAAAAAGAAAACCGGTGATGATCAGCGGAAAGAACCTCATCATAGAGTTTTGCTAAAAGATAATACTATCTGGCTCAAATTTAAAATCCTGTTTTTTGACTTGCCAGCGAATATTCCCTTACACAAAGGCTTAACTTTGAGAAAGGAAATTTTTTCCGTTGATCATCAATAAAAAAATCCAGCGATGCGCTCTTTGTTTTTCCTTTCGATTAGTATGCTGATCATCAACTGCAATTCACCTGTCGTTGATCAGAACACTTTTAACCCGGACGTGTTCCGCTTCAATGAAAAGGTACAGACCAGGTGGAGCAGTTTTGAAAATCTAAATGGAATAAAGGGAGCGGGAGGCCAGGAAAACAATGGAGCGAAAGGGCATGCTTACGATCAATTACCTGCTGGTTCTGAACTTACCCTGCTTGATGTTAACGGTCCCGGGATGATTAACCGCATGTGGTTCACTTTGCGGGAGCGCTCACCCTATGAATTACGAGGATTAGTCCTGCAGTTTTTTTGGGACCAGCACGAAACCCCGGCGATATCGGTTCCATTTGGTGATTTTTTTGGAATTGGACTAAGCCAGGATTTGGCCTTTGAAAATGCCTTATTCGCCAGTCCTGAGGGCCGGTCATTTAACTCCTACCTTCAGATGCCTTTTCGGTCCGGGGCTCGAGTGGTTATTAAAAACGAAATGACCAAAGATGTCGATATGTTATTCTTCGACATCAACTATCAGATCCTGGATCATTGGGAAGAGGATTTCATGTACCTGCACGCTTATTGGCATCGGGATACGGCTACGACCATGACTAAAGACTTTGAGATTCTGCCATTAGTAGAGGGACGAGGTCGATTTTTAGGTACCTCTATCAGTGTTCAGGTAAATCCCATCTACGAGGAAAATTGGTGGGGTGAAGGAGAAGTCAAGATGTATCTGGAAGATGATAGCTCTTATCCTACCCTCGTGGGCACTGGTACGGAAGATTATATCGGTACGGGGTGGGGTCAAGGTCAATATATTGGTCGGTATCAGGGGTGTACCCGTGCCGATAGTGAGAACAAAATGTATTCTTTCTACCGTTTTCACATACCGGATCCCGTATATTTTCATTCTAAATGCCGGATTACCATTCAACAAATGGGAGGAGATCAAAAAAAGAAAATGCAGGATTTACAAGCAGCCGGTATTCCCTTGATTCCAGTGGAAGTGATCGGTAACAAGGCAAAATTACACCCGCTTTATGAACCAGGACAAACGGCGGATCTTTCTGATGAATCGATACCTGGTGAGCCTAATAGCTGGGTTAATTACTACCGATCTGACGATGTCTCCGCTATTGCCTTCTTTTATCTCGATCAACCAGGTAATAATTTGGGTAAGTTGCAGCCGGTCTCCGTACGAAACTATAAACTATAGGTAATTAAAATTGGGCAGGAAATTGCTCTCTTTCAGACCTGGCTATTGCTTTTGCATTATTTCTTTCATGCCCACCATTTTTTGCGTGTCCGGATCCCAGACTTTTAGTCTCAGGCAAGCGAGAATGTCCTTCGGTGCCAGGCTGGTCGAACGCGGTTTTTGCAGTTCCGGTATATCGTGATATACCTGCGGTAATTTATAAAAGGGAATCCGGGCGTTTAAATGGTGAATGTGATGGTATCCGATATTTCCGGTACACCAATGCATGAATTGATTCATATGCATAAAGCTGGAAGAAAGTAAGGCCGCATCGGTATAAGACCATTCATCTTTTTTCCGGAAAATCACTCCCGGAAAATTATGCTGTGCATAAAAAAGATATGCACCCAATGCATTACTTATCATTGCCGGTAATAAAAATCCCAGAATAAAACTGAAGAATCCGAATAGATACCAGATAAGAAATCCTAGACCAAAATGAAAAATCAAAGCGAATAAGCAGTCAACATGTTTTTTAAGACCGCTTCTAATTAACGTGCGCAGACACATTCCCCACAAGAAAACAAAAACATAACCAAAGGTGATGGTGAGTGGATGCCGGATAAATAAGTATATATTTCTTTCAGTGCGATTTGCAGCCAGGAACTCCTTTTTTGTCACGACAGGATAGGATCCGATACTCGTGGTATATAATTTGGAATTATGAGCATGGTGATAGTCGTGTGATCTTTTCCATATGCTCACCGGTGCCAAAATAAAAAGTCCGAAACCGGTAAAGATGATCCTGGCCAGCAGTGAATCTTGCAAGATTGATTTATGCAGATAATCATGGTAGATTATAAAAAAGCGTACGGACATAAGTCCGGCTAGAATCGAAAAGGGTAGTTGAACCAGTGGGCCTGAAGGTAGAATGGCCCCGGTATAGGTGACGACAAATAACAAGAGCGTGATCCCCAGATGAAACCAGCTTTCCCGACGGATTTCTACCGCATATTTTTTAGTAGCCAGAATTAGATCTTTACCTCTTAACATGGCGGCAAAAGTACGTTATTATTCCGGCCTTTTGACTAAAACTGGGGGAATAGTTGACATGTCTGACCTCCGGACATATGTATAATTCCTGCAGCTTGACAATGATTTCAATAACCCATATCTTTAGAGCCTGACGATGAAAGCGGAGAGACAAAATATTCTTTTCAGGGGATTACTTTTAATCTTTTTTGTTTGGCTTGGATTGACGGCAGCTTCCGCCTCCACTCCGCATAGGGTCATAAAGTCACTTCAGATTTCTCAGTTTGACGTCTGGCAGACCATCGCAGATCATGCTGGCCAACCTGATTTTTTACCGCCTATAATGGGCATACAGCCGGTACAATATCTGGCCACTAATTCAATTGATTGGCTTCAACATCAAGAAAGGCTGATACGTCTGACTCTGCGACATTGGCATCAGGTATTTTTATCTCTAAAGTCTTCGATTCAATTTAGTAACAACTCTCCAATCCTCCTATCCAGAGAAGGGATGGGCCTGAATCGGTAGTATTTTCATAATAATATATTCAAGTTTTATCTGGTAAATCGCATTGATTTACCTCTTTCTAATCATTAAAATAAGTAGGATGAAATACTTTCGATTTATAGCTATACTGTGGTTGATAATGGTTTTTCTGGCTAAGGGAAATTCTCAGCCACAACAAATAATTTTACAACCTAAAGATCTGCAGATCTCCGAAAATCAGCTGGGTGAAGCATCGGAGATAATCCGGAAAAGACTGGACAAAACCGGATTAAAAGTCATCTCCCTGGATCTACGAGGCCGGGAAAAGATGTTGGAAATCACCATTGCTGATGGCCATAGATCTAAATCTGATGAACTTTTACTGACGCTACAGGGTGACCTGCAATTCAGAGAGACCGTTGACCGGATGGATTTTTTAAACCGAATTCCGGAGGATGATCCTATGCGAGCCTATCTTTTGTCCAATTCAAATGAGGAATTGAGGGAATTTCAGGGAGGAAATGCCATCCTCGCTGAAATAGATGTAGAAAATCAGACTATCGTACAGGCTCATCTGGATCGATTACGTAAGAGTGGATATATGCATGATCTTCAGGTTTTTTTTGGATTTCCAGATGCAGCAGATAAATTACGATTGTATTGTTTGCTCAATCAGGATCGATTTAGTCTTGATCGAGATGATATTGCTGAAATTAATCTGATTTCAAAACGAAATGACAGCGGCACCGATATTTCTCTGACCTTCACAGATAAAGGTGCTCAAATCTGGACTAAAATGACCGCTCAGAATTTGGGTAGAATGATCGCGGTCACCATGGATGGTCGGGTATTGATGGCCCCCCGAGTGGTTGAAAAGTTGACCGGCGGTAAGTTACAGATTACCGGAATATGGGAAGACAGGGGTGATCAGGTGCTATATACCATCCTGACAACGGATCTACTTCCAACGGCCTTTGAAATCGCTTACGAGTAATGCTTAGGGGTGTAATCCTTTGAGGGAATACACCCCTACTTTCTCTTGTGCTTCCAGCGGCGGTGGGTCCATAGCCAGATCTCCGGCCGGTCCTGAATGTCTCTTTCAAGTCGGCGGGTATGTAGTTCTGAAATTTCATCCTCTGTAAATCGCTGTGGGTCCTCAATCAGTACTTCACTTTCTATGTGATAATATCCGCGCCTGGGTCGATGGACGGAAACGTAGATGATAGGATATCGAAGCTTGAACGATAGCTTGGCGGTACCGGTAAATATGGGGGTGTCCTGATTCAGAAAGGTGGTCCAGAAAGCATTATCGGGTGAGGGAGTTTGATCCGCAATAAATGCAGTGGCAGTCAATTCCTTACGGTCAGCAAGCATCGCCCGAAAGGTCTCCTTCATGGCATACAAACGATTGCCCAGCCGGGTACGCATATGATAGATCAGTTGATCAAAGTGCTTGTTCTTCATGGGATGATAGATGACATACAACGTGTGATATGGGAGCTGACTGAAACCGGCTCCGGCTAGTTCCCAATTTCCGAGATGTCCCATGACGATAATCACAC
>JAGQWZ010000149.1 GCA_020436835.1 Saprospiraceae bacterium
CCCAAGGGTTGGGCTGTTCGCCCATTAAAGTGGCACGCGAGCTGGGTTCAGAACGTCGCAAGACAGTTCGGTCTCTATCTGTTGTGGGCGCAGGAATATTGAAGAGATCTGACTCTAGTACGAGAGGACCGAGTTGGACGAACCTCTAGTGTACCAGTTGTATCGCCAGATGCACTGCTGGGTAGCTACGTTCGGAATGGATAAGCGCTGAAAGCATCTAAGCGCGAAGCCAACTCTAAGATGAGTATTCCATTTTCCCTCCGGGGAATAAAAGGGTCGTGATAGACGATCACGTTGATAGGCTACAGGTCGAAGTGCAGTGATGTACGCAGCCGAGTAGTACTAATTACCCAAATGCTTCCTTTTTTTTATTCATCTCTGATGAATATTTTCACCGCGCACTCTATTCACTCTTGAGATTATTTGTCTCAGTGCTTAAATTCTTCCCATTTCTATTCTTTCGCTCAGAAAATGTTCTGTCGAATCAAAACATAAGTCGCATCGCGACTAAAAGCTTTTGGTGGTTTTAGCGGGGGGGTCCCACCTCTTACCATTCCGAACAGAGAAGTTAAGCCCTCCAGCGCTGATGGTACTAGGCGTAAGCCTGGGAGAGTAAGTCGCTGCCAATTTTTTTATTTCCATAAGCCTGATGAGTATCCAATCTTGTCAGGCTTTTTTTGTTCGCAGATAATCAATTACGGATCGGTGCAGTAGGACAATTTTATTCCCCTCACTAGGTCTTGAATCAGATGATTGGATATGGCTTCAGATCATATTTATCCGAGCAAATCAATCCATATTTTTCCCACCTAAACCCTTGCAAAACAGGCAGAATAGCATATCTTTGCAGTCCTAAATTTTTTAAGTAATGTTTGCAATCGTCGAAATCGCAGGTCAACAATTTAAAGTGGAAGAAGGTCAGGAAGTATTCGTGCACCATCTTGATGCCGAAGAAGGGGATAAAGTGACCTTCGATAACGTTCTCCTGGTTGATCAGGATGGTAAAACGAACATTGGAAGTCCGGCCGTTTCCGGAGTTTCGATAGGAGCTACCGTTTTGGGCCACCAGAAGGGAGATAAGGTGATTGTATTCAAGAAGAAAAGACGCAAAGGCTATAAAGTTAAAAATGGCCATCGTCAACAATTTACCCGGATCATAGTGGATTCGATCGGATAATCTTTTAAAACTCAATGTATCATGGCTCATAAAAAGGGAGTTGGTAGTTCAGATAACGGACGCGATAGCAATAGTAATAGACTAGGTGTCAAGCTTTTTGGAGGCCAGTTGGCCAGGGCCGGGAATATTATTGTTCGACAAAGAGGAACTAAGTTTCATGCCGGTGACCGGGTAGGCATGGGTAAAGATCACACATTGTTTGCCCTGGTTGATGGTACGGTTGAGTTCAAGAAAGGTCGAAAAAACCGGACCTTTGTCTCGATCATGCCTTTTGATGTCATCGTTGAAGAGAGAATTGCTCCGGTGGCGAAGAAAAGTGAACCCAAGGTCAAGCCAACCCCAGAGAAAGAGGAAGAGCCCAAAGCTGAAGTAAAAGAAACCGCACTAAAAGCGGAAACAGAAGCGCAAGATTCAAAACCTGCACCTGCTGCAAAGAAAGGTAAGGAAGCAGACTTGAAAATTATCGAAGGAATTGGTCCCAAACTGGAATCTATCCTTAAAGAAGCAGGCATCACTGATCTTAAGGTAATGTCAGAATCTGACCCGGAAAAGCTTCGTGAAATATTGGAATCTGCCGGGAATCGCTATAAGATGTTTAATCCGGATACCTGGCCTAAGCAAGCTGGTCTGGCTGCTGAAGGTAAATGGGACGAATTGAAGGAATACCAGGATCGTCTCGATGGTGGAGTAGAAAAAGAATAAAGGCACCTTCCTTCGATCTGATTTCCCAAGCTTTTTCTATCGGCCTCCGCATTTTGGAGGGTAGAAATCTACTATAACTGCGGTTAGAGGAATCGGATATCTTTATCCTCAATCCATCCACTGGTTCCATCTGCGAGATCCACCCGGCACCATGGGCCGATCTTCTCTAACGATCTGACTTTTAGCCCGGCTCTTAAATCAGCGATCTTACTTTCCCTGGCCACCTCCGGTTTGTCATAGAGCTGGACCTGATCGTTCCAGACAATAGCCATATTATGCTGGATCGTATCAATCTTACGCTCCAGCAGGAATACTGAAAAAACCAGGATCCATGCTGCTGTACCGATATACAGTGATGTCTTCCAGTGGCTGGGTCTCAAATATGCTACCAGAATACCTCCAATAAATAGAAAAAGCATCAGGAGGGAGATAAAGTTCTTACCAAAGAGACTGTGTATTTGCTCAATAAATCCCGCCAGTGGGAAATGAGGGAAATTGTATTGGTCATCAACCCGTTCTCTTACATATTCCAGATTTGAATTGAGATCAACCCGGGTAGGATGCTCCTGTCTTGCTTTTTCGAGATAATACCGGGCAGCCGGCCAGTTTTCTTTTTTGAGATAAGCGGTGCCCAGATTGTAGTATAAAGTAGTCGAACCAAAATCATTGGAAGCAATGCTTTCATACAGTTGAATTGCATCATCAACAGCTCCCTTCTCAAATGCTTCATTGGCCAATCTGAATGTATCTTTCGGCACATCTGCAATGGCGTCTGCAACTATAAACAAGAAACAAAATATGATCACTGTCCTTATTGCCATACGATCTTAGTTAACTCCTCAATTGATTTTGGTCGCTCCGCTCCTCTCCATTCGAATCCTTCTAGTTTAAACGATTCAGGGTTGATATCTTGTATAGGATGAAAGGTAGCTTTTGGGCTGTCGTAGAAGACAATTTCCTTTACAGTGTTTCCGGCAAAACGCAGCAACATGCTGCTGCAGAGGGTCTCATTCATACCTATATATGCTTTAGATTCATCTAAGACATAATATATAGAGGCGGCATTTCCCTTGATCAGCATGTGATCAACTTCGCCCTCTCTAAAAAAGGCGGTGATCTCTTTGCCCTGCATCTGGTTGTAAAGGATCTGATCTTCCGAATTGATTATAAAAGCATCTTTCTTTAAGTAGATCTGATCAATCTTTTCATTGGCGAGTTGGATTCTTACCGAATCGGCTTTGAACTGCGAGGTATCTGACCAGATTACCGGATCGTCATAAAGATGAAAAATCGAATCTTCCGAGGAATAGGAAAGTGAGTCACAAATCGCTTGCAGATCACTTTTGAAGATCTTCACATCGTGATAAGCATGAAACAGGCGAAACGTATCACTTTGATTTCTGTACTCTACTGATAACAGGGTATCGGCGGACAAGAATAACGAATCATCCTCAATTTCATTTATCAGGAGGGGCCGGTCGCCATAGGCCTTGAGAAATTTAGTGGAATCAATATACTGGGCTTGTTGGCAAAATATGGTGTAGTGCGAGGCTGTATCCTTCCAGACAATGTTTCCTAAGGCATATCCCAATCCTGTCTCATTATCAAAATCCAGTGTATCCGCTTCTAAGAACTGCGACTCTTTTTCTATGAGCGCCCTGGCATTAGATTTCAATTTATCTCGCTCAACATCATAAACCAAAGACGCTGAATGCATGGTCCGGATTGAGTCCTTGAAGAAGGCATTTCCTTGCAAGGTGAGTAGCTTTTCTTCCTCTTTATAGATGATGGTATCTGCCTCTGCTTCTTTGCCAGGTTCGCTGAGGGAGGCATTATGTAAGAGAGTCACTACCTTTAGATTACCATCATAAAGGATCGAATCTCCCAGTGCGATCTGGTCTTCATCGACATATTGTGCGTTTTCTGTGAATAAAGCTAATTTGTTAGCCAAATCAAAATAGCCTCCTTCGCAGTACACTTTACTTCCGCTGGTCAGATCAATCCGGGTTGGTCCCAGGAAGTATGCCTTTTGCTCTTTGGTATTGTAAAGTAACGTATCGGCATATAGCTCAAAATCTTCATTCTGAATGTATACACTGTCTTTAAAGTAGATCTCATCTGTCTGCAGATAAAACGTTCCCTTTTTGCTGTACAAAAAAATGGTATCATTTGTAAGCGTTGCACCCTGATCGTATTGGGCAATCCTGGTTCCGGTATTGTAAGCCAGCGAATCGGTAAAAAGCTTTTGACTTTTGCTTTGGAGAATGACCGAATCACGCAGATATGCATCTTTGGTATCACCATAATACTGCAAACGGCCTGCAAAAACATTGACTGAATCCCATTGTTGCAGGAGCACATTACCCAGGGCAGTAAGATTATTGTTTTCTTTCCGGGCTGAGTCACATTGCATGAATAAGCTGTCTTGATGCAATAGTACATTCCCCTGGAGGATCAGTACTTCTCCCTCCCGTCCCTGCAATATCCTTTCGACCTGGTCTGCCCTGTCAATCACCACCAGGTTAGATTTGGTGGTGTCTTGTTCCTGATTGATGTCCTGGGCTTCGACCAATACAGGCAGAAAAATCAAAATAGCACACAGCAGCTTGAGAGTCTTAGTGATCACTCTTATTTTGGTAGAAAACGGCCTGATGTTGTTAATACTCAAGATGAGAACTCTAATTAACACAAGGTTAACGACTTGTAATTTCGTCTGCTGCATTTTGACCGATCAGAGCACCAATTGAGATACCCATACCTCCCATACGACAGGCGACAAAGATACGATCTGAATACCACTCTACCAGGGGTGATTTTGTAGTGCCTAAGCCGAGAATTCCACTCCAGCAATAATCTATTTGAAAATCCTGACCGGGAATGATCTTTTCACGCAACAGATTTTCAAGATGTCCAAGGACATTGGTGGTATTTGCAATGTCATCTGTACGCTCCTGCTGATCAAACCGGTTTCGGGCACCTCCTAATAGAATCCGGTTTTTATCAACTACCCGAAAATACACATATCCCATGTCCTGGTGATAAATGCCCTTCAAATGTAGAGCGTAAATCGGACTGGTCACTACCACCTGATTCCGGGCAGGATAAAGATCAACCTCAGGCAGTAGTTTGCGGGTAAAAGCATTCGTGGCCAACAAAATGAAATCAGAGGTGATATTCATGTTGTCACCCGATATGCTTATCTGGTTGTTTTGCTCCTCGATCCTGTCAATATTGAGACCATTGATGAATTCAATATTCTCTCTTTGACAGCGCCAGATAAGATATTGCACCATCAAACCCGGGTGAATCTCTGCTTCGTAGGGGCAAGAGATCATTCCATAAAATCGCTGCAGACTATGACTATCGATTAGGTTATTCCCCGGCCTAAATACATCATTACCGATAAAGGAAAGGGCCTTGTTTAATTCTCCAAGATTGGATTCACATCGATCAAACAAGTGTTTTTGAGTATCATCAAAGACTTCGTATCCACCGCAGGGATTATATTTCATCTTATCATGCGGGATCAATTCTTTCAGAAGTTTTAATCCTTCCCATCTTTTCTTAACCAGCTCAATCGTCCGAGTCCATCCCTGCTGATCTATGTCATTTAATAGCTCTGAGGGGCTACCAAAACATGCAAATCCGGCATTCTTGGTGCTGGCACCATGCGGTATCGGAGATCTGTCTACCACCAGGATACGTAGATCCTTATTTCTTTTTCTGAGGGACAGCGCTGCAGTCAGCCCAACAATGCCTGATCCAATGATGATCACGTTGCGATGTCGAAGGAATGTCTTCTGTTCCCAATAGCTGGCGGCACGGTTTGTCTTAATACTCATTGAATAAATTTAGTATTTTCAGCCACAGTTAATATCCATAAAATCACCAATATGATTCAACGCCTGCAGACAATATTTTTAGCTTTGGCGGCGATAGTGATGGCTTTTCTTTTTAATCGGAATATATCTTTTGCCAGCGCTGAGACCCCGTTACCGCCTGGACATACGGATAGCGTACTGGCGGACGGTATCTATAATACTCAAGCTCACATTATATTGCTGGTCCTGGTGATTCTTGGTATTCTTATACCCGTAATTACTATTTTTCTCTATAAGAATCGCCCCTTACAAATGAAGCTGAGTCGACTCACTATCGCTTTGATTGTACTGTCAATTGTTCTCACAGTCGTATTTTTCTATCTGGATTACAACACGTTGGCAACGACAATAGAAGTGAAGATGCAATTTGGATATGCTATTCCGGTGATTGCCATTATTTTTCTTGCCCTGGCCGTGAGATTCATTAAAAAAGACGAGAAACTGGTTCGTTCAGCTGACCGCTTGCGGTAAAGGATCGCGAATCAGATCAGATAACAATAAGAGACTAATAAAAAAACCCGAATCAAAATTTCATCTTGATTCGGGCCTCGGTTAATGGTACCAGTTTTTGAAAATCCTATCTACTCTGCTTTGGTCTTGCTGAATAGTTAACTTTTAATTGTCCTGATTTTCGGAGGATCGTCTTCACATCGGTTACAATGCCCATCGTCACCTCTCCATCCACTTTCAGAGAACTAGTAATCTGAGGTCTCTGGGGTTCAGGAACTTTGATTTTATGTTGTTCCAGGAAGAGTGGTATATCATGTTCTGTGGCAAACTTATCACCCAATTGAATTCTGGGCTTAGTGCCATAAACTGCCTGATATTTTTCAATCGGGCGTCCGATCCAGATATGATTCACCAAGGACTTCTGTTCCAATTTCTGTAACTGGGTCGCTTCAGGTACCTGTACCCTCACTTTACGTTCACCATCCCTCAATACCGTTACCACCATAAAGAAAAAGAGCAACATAAAAATGATATCAGGCAAAGAGGCCGTGGATATGGCTGGTGAGGATTTTCCTCTCTTTTTTACAAAATGTCCCATAATAGTCTTTTATTATTCTTCTCCGAAATTAGTTGGTTCTGCCTCTGACAATACCATTGGAATTTTCTCTTTTATCGCCCGTTTGTAGGCAATTGGGAGGTCATCACTGTAGGGAATGCCATAAAGTCTTTCACATTCCTCATCCCAAAGTTCATCATAAGCTGCTTTCAACTCATTGTAGACAGCCAGATATTGCTTATAACTGGTACCTCTGTCATTTTTGAGAGAGATAATGGCGTTTTTCGGATCAGTTGAAAGGTCGTCCCTGTTTTGTGGATTAGAGATAAACTCTTTGGCTCTCTCCCGCAAATCAAGAATATCAGTCAATTCACCTCGCACCAGAAGTTGATCCTGGGCATTTACCAGGACAGAGAAAACGTTTCTAGATCGCAATTGCTGTATCTCAGGCGCTTCGTCAGACCAAGGTGGCAGTTTCACTGTGATACCTTTATCAACATCAATAGTTGTGGTCACAAGGAAAAATATCAAAAGCAAGAAGGCAATATCTGCCATGGATCCTGCATTGATTTCATTTTTCATTCGATCTCGACTACTTGTTCTGGCCATGATAATTTATTTAAAGAGATTCCTAATTTCAGAAATTATAAAAGCAGCCACAGCAACACCACCTAGAAGCAAAGTCGAATTGATTCCAGCGCTTACCATTCTGCTTTGATTATCTGTCAGTCCAAATTCTTCAGCTGCCTCAGCCACCGGTCCGGAGGTTTCTGCTACCGACATACTGTAGAGTACAAAAAACAGTATGACGAGCACCACCAATGCAACCATGCCTTTCAGGGCAGCCTTTGGGTTGGTGATCATCTGGTAGATGGCAAACAGTATGGCAGCGACTGCACACACTACAAGAAGTACCAGGGTTAATTTCAAACCCATGTCGAATATAGTCGAATTGTATTGGTCTTCTTTTGACAGGGCATCAAACCCTTCAATGCCAGACATTACGCTGACCATGAAGATAATGATGACCAGCAGACCGAGTCCGAATGCTGCAAGCTGGCCATGTTTTGTTAGTAATTTATACATAATGATTCCAGCTTTTCAAATTATTTAAAGATGTTGTTTCGAGCTAACAGGTCTACTAATCCAACGGAAGCATCTTCCATTTTGTTTACTATGCCGTCAATCTTAGAAACGATATAGTTGTAGAATATCTGCAAGATGATCGCTACTACAAGACCGAATACCGTGGTCAAAAGTGCCACCTTGATACCACCGGCAACAACCGAAGGAGAAAGGTCACCCACCGCTTCGATCCGGTCAAAAGCCTGGATCATCCCGATTACCGTACCCATGAATCCGAGCATCGGAGCAATAGCAATAAATAGAGAGATCCAAACCAGTCCTTTTTCTAAAAGACCCATTTGCACACTTCCATAAGAGGTGATTGCTTTTTCAACCGCTTCCGGGCCATTGGGAGCATTTCTTAAACCTTCATAGAGTACACTTGCTGTTGGTCCGGGAGTTGACTTGCATACTTCCATCGCACCTTCCAAGTCATTCTCTGCCAACCGCTCATCAATTCGGCGCATAAGCTTGTCGGTATTCGTGGTAGCCAGGTTTAGCGTAATGATTCGCTCAATACAGAAGGCCAAACCAAGAATAAGACATATCAATACGAAACTCATGAATCGCCAGTCCCCGTCAATAAAATATTGCTTGAGGATCTGAAAACCAGAGCCAGAGTCTTGTGCAGCAGCCTCTACGGCTCCAAATGTCGCTGCAATTCCAAAAACAAGCAGCAGTGCAAGTACTTTTCGCATAACAGTTAGGATTTTCGTTTACTAAATGAGTTAAAAATGGACAGTTAAATTAAAAAATAATTAAATAGTAGATCGCTATGCCACTCATTTTTTCATAATGAGCCCAAAATCAGCACGATCCAGGATTCCTGTCTTGGAAGGGATTTCTGTCCGATTCCCTATCGTATTCCGACTAGAACATTTTCTATTGGAAAGGTAGGCAATATACAAGATCTATCTTAAATCGAACTACTAAATTACACTAGATCTAAGCTAGTATACAAACACATTAATTCTAATAACAGATTCTTGCGACTCTATGCCCAATTCCTCGTTGTAAATACTCGCCGTAGCTTCCGCGCTGGCTGCCTTTTACGCCTCGAATGGTACAAAAATTCATCTCAGACTACCTGATTATAACTAATGGGTTCATCTAGTAGTCAATCACAATTATCGAAAAATTAATATCTCTCAGATATTGCTCTCTATACCTGTATACAGATCTTTTTCCCGCTATTTGAAAACAGGGTATCCGGCACATGATCATTATATCCTGAATACCTGGCTTAATTGCATCATTTTACAACCAAGCACTGTGCGGAGAGGAAGGGATTCGAACCCTCGATACCTTGCGGTATACACGCTTTCCAGGCGTGCCTCTTCAACCACTCGAGCACCTCTCCAAATTCAACTGCCGGTTCGGGGTGGCAAAGATCGAAAATAATTACCAAATAAAAATGGAGTATGTATGCTCTATCCGAATAGATGCCTCGATTTTAATTTTGGTTGGTTGCCAGGGTAAACAACCGAAGTGCATTTTCTGTGGTCTGTATGCCCAGTTCCGATTCTGAAACATGCAATATCTGAGCTAGCTTTTCAGCGATAAGCGGTATGTAAGCGCTTTCATTGCGCTTACCCCGGTATGGATGGGGCGTGAGATAGGGCGCATCGGTCTCCAGAATGACATGTTTCAGATCTGGTGCCGACAGTGACTTATCCAATCCACCATTCTTAAACGTCACCACTCCACCGATCCCCAGGTAAAAACCGAGGTCTCTGATTCGGGCTGCCTGGGTCTTATCACCGGTAAAGCAATGAAAAACTCCCTGAAGATCCGGCAATGCAAGCCCTTCCAGGATATCGAGTATCTCATCGATAGACTCCCGGCTATGAATTACGATCGGAAGCCTTCTGCTCATTGCCCATTGGACCTGAATTTTAAAAGCTTCTATTTGTTGCTGGTAATAACTTTTATCCCAGTAGAGATCTATTCCTATTTCTCCGACAGCAATATATTTCTGCTTAGTGAAGTAGGCTTCGATCTCTTGCAAATCTTTCTCGAATTCTTGATGGACACTGCAAGGATGTAATCCCATCATCGGAAAACATACAGAGGGATAGTCACGAGCCACCTCATGCATGGCCTCTATCGTGGATAGATCAACATTAGGCATGAAAATCTTGTCAATCCCCTGGTCCCTGGCGCTTTGGATGACCTCATTGCGATCCTCATCAAATTGTTCCAGGTATAAATGTGCATGTGTATCAATATACATTGATACGAAGATCCGGTAATTATTCGACGACCACCAAAAAAAGAGGGACATTTATTGGGACCCGCTCGGCACACATTTTTTACCTTTTCAAACTTGCAGGTAAGATATCCACGACTATCATTCTGATTTTTCGGAACTTTAGCCCGATGTTGCGCCGAGTCACATTATTCTTTTCAGGTATCCTCTGGCTTACCAGCTCCCAGGTATGGGCTCAATGGAATGCGATTGCCGGCTATGAACTGTCCACGGCGGATGCGGGACCAGTCAATCAGATGCTTCAGGCTTTTAACAATCAGCATGTACATACTCTGGGATTCAAGGATATCAAAGTACTGAATGGATTCCAGGCCGGATTGCGTTATAATTACGATCTGGGTGCATTTGAAATGACCTACAACCGTCGTTTCACCCGCAGAATAGGTGACTATTTTGAAAATGTAAAGGCTGTTGGAATGGGCAACACGGAGAATTCCGATGCGGACTTCTTCTATGAGATAAGGGCCTATTCCTTTGTGTCTGAATTTGGAGGTGCTTTGCGTCTGGGATTCAGCCTTGATTACAATACATACCTCACAGAAATGCGATATGAGGAACCAACTATCCGGGACGTAAAAATTAAACAGCGGCCATTGGGTAGCCGTTTTTTCATCGGCACCTATGTCAAAAACCGGCCTAACCTGTCTTTTTCCTTTCGTCTGTTTTATCAGACCTTGTGGAGCGATATTTCCACCGCACCGATCCGGGATGCGCTGAATTTACCGGAAGAGCTCTGTACCGATTGCAGCTTCAGGCCATCCACTTTCGGAATTTCCATCATGATCAACAACGGAGCACAATAGCACTTGAGCAAAATCAGGACAAAGCAGTGTCAATTAGTTCTTGCTGCTGTTCGGCATGTACTTTTTTGTAACCGGTAGCGGGCGACGCACTGGATTTTCTGGAAAGAAGCTCAATATCCTGATTTCGATAGAACGACCAAAAATATTGCCATGCCCCCATATTTGACGGTTCCTCCTGTACCCAAAGTGCTTTGGCATTCGCGTATTGGGTAGATAATTCTTCCATTTGAAGCAGAGGAAACGGATAAAGCTGCTCCAACCTCACTATCGCTATGTCTTTGATCTTTCTTTCCTGTTTAGCTTCGAGTAAGTCATAGTAGACTTTTCCACTACAGTATAGTACTTTACGCACTTTATCCGGATGTTGCGAGGCTTCGGGATCGTCAATGACCTCCTGAAATCGTTTTCCGGTTGTAAACTCCTTGATACCGGATACACACATGGGGTGGCGCAACATACTCTTTGGTGACATTATGATCAGTGGCTTCCTAAAAGGGCGGGCCAGCTGTCTTCGCAGTACATGAAACAGATTGGCCGGTGTTGTGATATTGGCCACAGTGATGTTGAACTCCGCGGCTGCTTGCAGGAAACGTTCCATCCGGGCACTGGAATGCTCAGGTCCTTGTCCTTCATATCCATGAGGTAGAAGCATGACCAGGCCACTCATCCTTTGCCATTTACTTTCGGCAGCAGTGATGTACTGATCGATGATGACCTGAGCTCCGTTGCCAAAGTCTCCGAATTGTGCTTCCCAAATGACCAGCGTATCCGGTGTCGCCAGGGAGTATCCATATTCAAAACCCAAAACGCCGAATTCACTCAGCAAAGAGTTGTAGATCAGGAATTCGCCCTGTTTTTCGTCAATGTGATTTAACCGGTTATATTCTTCGTAGGTCTTTCCGTCATAGAAGATGGCATGCCGGTGGGAGAAGGTACCACGTTTCACATCCTGGCCACTCATTCTCACATCTTTGCCATCTCGCAAAATTGAGCCATAAGCAAGTAATTCGGCAGATGCCCAATCCAGTTGACCTTCCTCCCATTGTTTGCGTTTACCTTCAAGCATTCTTTCTACTCCCCGTAAAGGAGTGAAACCTTCAGGAACCTGTAGCAGGTGCTCGACAATCTTCCGGACACTTTTTTCGGTGATTCCGGTTTTTGGGGAGGCTTTAAATTCGTCAACTCCGGCTCTTTTCTTTAGCTTTCTCCAGGCTTGTTCCGCCTCCTGGTATTCATATGGTAAAGGTTTTTCCTTGACCATTTCCAACCGTTTCTGCAGATCGTCCCAAAATTCCGATTCCATTGACTCGGCCAATTGTTTGTCTACATCCCCTCTGCCGGATAGTTCGGAAGCATAGATTTCCCGGGGATTTGGGTGTTTATCGATGATGTCATACATCATTGGCTGCGTAAACTTCGGGTTGTCTCCTTCGTTATGTCCATGACGCCGGTAGCATACCATGTCGATAAATACATCGGTGTGAAATAGCTGACGGTACTCAGTAGCTAATTCGACAGCAAAGATTACCGCTTCCGGGTCATCTCCATTGACATGAAAGATCGGAGCCTGGATCATATTGCCAACTCCCGTGCAATAGGTCGAACTACGTGCATCATCAAAATCAGTGGTAAATCCAATTTGATTGTTGATTACAAAATGCAATGTGCCTCCGGTATGGTAACCATGCAACTGGCTCATTTGAGCTGTTTCATACACAATACCCTGACCGGCTACAGCAGCATCACCATGAATTAATATGGGAAGAATGCGATCATATTCGTGATCATACATAATGTCTGCCTTCGCCCGGGCAAAGCCCATCACCACCGGATTTACCGATTCCAGGTGTGAGGGGTTCGGGACCAATTTAAGATGGACCTTTTTTCCGCCTGGGGTAGCAACCTGGCTGGAAAAACCCAGGTGGTATTTTACATCCCCGTCACCGAACGTGAGGTTTGGGATTGCCTGTCCCTCAAACTCATTAAAGATTTGTTCATAGGTCTTACCCATGATATTAGCTAAAACATTCAGGCGCCCACGATGAGCCATGCCAATCACTACTTCTTCAACTTTGTCATCGGCGGCATAATTGATGATCGCATCAAGGGCGGCAATTGTTGTTTCACCACCCTCCAGACTAAACCGCTTTTGGGCCAGATATTTGGTATTGAGAAATTTTTCAAAGACGACAGCACCATTAAGCTTCTGTAAGATCCGTTTTTTCTTGTCGAGTGAAAGTCCGTAATCATCGGTGAGATTGCGTTCCTCGATTTTATCCCGGAGCCACATTCTGCGCTCTTTGTTTTCAATATGTGCATATTCAAAGCCGATATTGCCGGTATAAATGCGATGCATCCGTTCTAAAATCTGCTGGAGTGTTGCCCCTTCCATGGCGATTTCCTTACCTGCATGAAATGTTTTCTGTAAGTCTTCTTCTGTCAATTGATAGTCGGCCAGATCCAGGTAGGGTTTACGATCTTTGCGGGTTCGGATGGGATTGGTTGTCGACAACAAGTGGCCCCGGGTTCTGAAGCCATGTATGATGGAGATTACACTAAATTCTTTGGCAACATCATCGGCCACGCCGGATGAAACGGCTTGAGATCCACCGTTGGAGGCAAAATCAAATCCGGAAAAGAATGTCTTCCAACCATCTTCAACACTTTCCGGATTTTGTTTGAAGCGCTGATAAAGATCCTCAATGAAAGAAGGATGAGCATTAAAGACATAAGAGTAATCCTTCATCTGGCATGATTTTTTAAGTTATTTAGCAGAAAACGCAAATATCGCAGTTTTTATATACCTTCTGAGAAGAAAGGTATACCTTTTGTTATTATAGTATTTAGAGAGTCTTTCACTATGAGAAAACGGATGACGATGTTGCTGCTGGCCTTCAGTCTGGGTATCGGTATGACTTCAACTAGTTGCGTGAAAAATGGTTGCCCTGCGGAGATTCAAGCCAGGAAGGTTAAAAATAAAAAGAGTCTATCCAAGAAGAGCAAAACCAATCTATTCTCCAAAAAGATGCGAAAACGCATGAAAAGTCCGAAATTCTAGACTGTTGCAAACAGCCGGATTTTACAGGTACTAAATGGTGTTGAAGGGAAGTGCGTGCAGAATCAGTCTTTTAGACTTTGCCAGATGCACTTTGACCGTATTTTTTGAGATCTGCATCTCTTCTGCGATCTGGTTAAGGTTTTTACCGGTTATATATCGCAAAGAGAATACCTGCCGTTGCTGAGGAGTGAGCTTGTCCATAGCGGTCTTCATGATCTCCTGATATTCTCTGTAGATCAGATCATTTGATGAGTTTTCAACAATTGTATTAAAATAACCGGCAATAAATGATCGCTGCTCTTTCGTTCTTGCCACCTTTTTCAAATGGTTCCAGGTCAGGTCCTTAGTTACCTTTTTCAGGAGTGGGAGCAAGGAATAGGATTGATCAAATGAATCTCTTTTCTGCCAGAATCGGACAAAAACATCGGAAGTGATCTCTTCAGCATCTTGCTGATTCTTTGTCATTGAAAGGGCAAAATGATAGATATCTGAAGCATACCGCTGGTAGACCTCCCTGAATTTCTGGTAGTCATCTCCGGTAGATTTACCGTCCATAATATGTGGATACTGATCTTCCAAGTCCAAATTCTTTCAGAAACCACACTATTGAAAGAGGCAGGTATTAACCTGGTCACTCCCAAATCAGCAGCGTGAATCTCTCCAAAATAGATTTTTTTTTAAAAAAACTCAATTCTAATTAATCCTTTTTGCATTTACGATTGGGTTATTACTAAACGATTGATGGATAAAGTGGGAAATGACCCAAATAAAATAAAGGATATTCTAATCGAAAAACTCTTTTTTGGTACTTGTACCGAGGAGGAACTGAATGCTCTTTTTCAGATCATTAGGGAAGATCCCGAACCTTATAGCCAGGAAATATTTGAGAAATTATGGGAAAATGCACCTAAGGACGCTGACTTCGATTCAGGGATCAGAGATAAGCTGTTGAAAAAAACCTTATCGAAAATAGAAGTTGCTGAGTCGACTGGGCATTTTAGGCGGACCTGGAAAAAAGACCGAAGAATATGGTTATCAATGGCTGCATCTTTATTGATTATAGTCAGCCTGTTTATCTGGAATCCATTTCAAAGAGTACGAGAGACGGTCGTGACGACTGCGTATGGAGAACAACAGTCTCTGCAGCTTTCCGATGGTTCAAAAGTCAAATTGAATGCCAACACCAAGATGGTATATTCAGACGATTGGACTCAAAAAATCGACCGGGAAGTATGGCTGGATGGAGAAGCATTCTTTGAGGTGACGAAAAAACCACAAAGTGGACAGCGTTTTCGGGTGAAGACCAATGATGTGACGATTGAAGTGTTGGGCACATCCTTTAATGTGAACAGTCATGGTGACAAGACCAGTATTTATCTTGAAGAAGGTGAAATCAGGTTGCACCTGCTGGAGCTGGATTCGACGATTCTGATGCAGCCGGGAGATCTGATAATTTATAAGGAGAGTGAAGGGAAAGTTATTAATAAACATCAGGTAGAAACTGCGTATCACACTTCGTGGAAAAATGGAGTCCTGATATTTAATTCTTCCCCACTTATAGAAGTGCTGCAAAAAATTGAGGAGACATACGGGGTGCATTTTGAGGTAAAAGACAGTGTAGATAATCAAAGGGAAATTAATTTTCCTCTGCCAATTAATCGGCTGGAAACTGCCATTTCCATACTGAATAAAACTGTGGTTGATTTAGAGATTGTAAAGGTAGGTGATAAATATATTATCGAATAGAATTCAAGCACATGCCTATGTTATTCTAGCTAGATAGACTGCCAACATGTATGTGAGGATTACCTAAATAACGAACTGAGTGTAGTCACAGTTCATAGGACTATATATGCCAAATGGGAAGATGTTCCTTTTGACAATTGCTATTGATTATTGCTATTTCTTATAAAATGGAAGGATGATGAAACTAGAAAATCTTTTACGCCAATCTTGTCTGTCGTTGCTGATGATATGCGCGCTGGCAGGCACACTGCAAGCTGATAATAATTTACGTGAGTTGAGGGACGTCGATTCGCAGGCTAAATTATTATCAGAGGTTTTACACGAGATGAGTGAAACCTATCAGGTATTTTTCTCATATGAAACAAGACTATTGAAAGATATCCGGGTAGATTTTCATTTTATTCCGGGTGAGAATCTGGACAATGCAATCGAACGTCTGTTGAAAAAAACCAATTTACGTTACGAAGCCATAGATACCAGATATGTGATTATCTACGAAGATGATCGGCAGGGTAATAAATCTGCCAGAAAACTATCCAAGAAGATCAATCAGATTAAGAAATTGGAAGAAAGGGGGAATATCAGTCTCAAACCCAATTTTAAAGATAGTAATGACAAGTTTCGTACCGTAGCCTACTCGGCGGTAGAATTTGGTCAGGACAAAACGATCACCGGAACGATTACGGATGAAGCAGGAGATCCTCTCATCGGAGTGAATGTTCTGGTTAAGGGTACTGTGATCGGTACCGCCACTGATTTCAATGGAGAGTACACCCTTGATGTTCCGGATGACGCAACCACCCTGGTTTTCTCATACACCGGGCATGCAACCGTCGAAGAGATCATAGGTGATCGAACGATGATCAATGTGACTATGGCACCAGATATCGCACAGCTGGGTGAGGTGGTTGTGACGGCACTTGGTATCGAACGGGAAAAGAAAACATTGGGATATGCCACGTCCGAAGTGGGTTCCGAAGAAGTGACGATAAACCGTTCTCCAAAGTTTATGGATGCCCTCCAGGGCAAAGTAGCCGGGGTTAATATTACCTCGATGGGTACAGGCCCTCAGGGAAGTACAAAGATTAGAATCAGAGGAGTTTCTTCATTCGGGGGAAATAACTCACCACTGATTGTAGTAAATGGTGTGCCAATCGATAATACAAATTTTGGAGTTCGCGGCGATATTGGTGAAGTAGGTAGTAATCGGAGATCAGATAGTGGTGACGGGTTGAGCAGTATTAATCCGGATGATATTGTCTCCATGAATATTCTTAAAGGTGCCGCTGCTTCGGCCTTGTATGGTGCTCGTGCGAAGGATGGTGTGATCATGATAAAGACAAAAAGCAGAGCAGATGGGAAAGGCCTGCAGGTAGAGTTAAATTCGAATTATACGAATGGAACCCCATTAGATCTGACTGATTATCAATACGAATATGGCCAGGGTGAAGGGGGAGTGCGCCCAAATGCACCTGGACCAACATCGGGTGTGTGGAGTTTTGGAGAAAAGGTAGGCGGTACACAGATCTTGTTTGATGGATTAGTCGTGCCATATGAGCCTCAACCCAATAAAATAAGAGATTATTACCAGAACGAATCCTCCCTCTCCAATACACTGACGATTTCTACCGGTGGAGATAATGGAGGAATGAGTTTGTCTCTCGCTAATCTAAATAGCCGGGCAGTACTGCCGGGTTCTGATTTTGTACGTAACACGGTCAATTTTGGATTTACTCAAACCACAGGAAAATTGTTGGTGACCGGTAATATCAACTATTCGAACGAGGATCGTACGAACCCACCGAACATTGCTGAGCAGGATTTCAGCCCGGTGGTGATTTATACCCTGGCAACTACTATGCCTCTGCAACTTCTTAAGGAAAATGCTTTTGATGAAAATGGCGACGAGGTTAGCTATTCAAGGTTTACCAATCGTACCAACCCTTATTTTGCGCTGTCCAGATTTGAGAATAATATTCGCGACCGCGTATACGGTAACTTGACTGCCAGGTATAATTTCACGGACTGGTTATATATTCAGGGTCGGGTTGGACAGGATTATTGGTCAAGAGATCAGGAGTACAATCTGCCCACCGGATCGCAAAGACAATCTTCCCCGCCTCCGGGATTTGTCAATGGCCAGTATGTCCAGGATTTGAGGCGATTCAGAGAGATCAATGCCGATTTCCTGATAGGGGCAAACCAGACCGTTGGAAATCTTGAGGTGACGGTTAATGCGGGTGGTAACCAGATGTATCGCAAATTTGACATTAATACTCAGTTGGGTGAGAACTTCTTCACCAGGGGATTATATACTATTCGCAATGCAAGTAAGGTGACTCCGAACTACACGATTTCGGAACGTCAGGTTAATTCCCTCTATGCTTCTGCTGAACTTGCTTACAAAAGTTATCTGTATTTAAACGCTACGGTGCGTAATGATTGGTTTTCCACACTTTCACCGGAAAACCGGAGTATTCTTTATCCTTCCGTCACCGGTAGTTTTGTTTTTACGGAAGCCATGTCCAATCTCCCGTCCTGGTTAAGATTTGGAAAAATTCGATTGGCCTATGCAGAGGTGGGAAGTGATACGGATGTATCTCCATATGCGAATAACCTTTTCTATGGAATTAATGCGCAGCAATTTCCAAATCCTGCCGGCAACGCGCAACCGGTTGGCAGTATAAACGGAGCGACTGTTCCAAATGCCAATCTGAGACCAATGCGGGTAAAAGAAAGAGAAATCGGATTGGAGATGACCTTATTCAGAAATCTGCAATTTGAATTATCCTATTATCATAAATTATCATCAGACCAGATTCTACAGGCTCAGATCTCCGATGCCTCTGGTTTTCAACAGCAGTTGATCAACGTGGGAGAATCGGAAAATAAAGGGGTTGAAATGTTCTTTGGAGTTTCGCCTGTACGCAACCAAAACTTTGAATGGAATACCAGCATAAATGCTACCTATAACACTTCCAAGGTATTGAGTCTGGGCGATGATGTGGATGGGACTTTTATTACGGTAGGCGATGCGGAATTTCACGGAGAATTAAGGCAGGTGGTAGGAGAAGAGATGGCTCAATTGTACGGCTGGGGTTACTTACGTGATGCGCAGGGACGTCAGGTTTTTGAATCGAATGGAAGACCAGCAAGATCTACTGAACAATTGGCTTTTGGCACCGCCCTTCCAAAATGGTGGGGAGGTTTCACCAATAGTCTTTCCTACAAAGATTTCAATTTTTCGTTCCTGATTGATTTTAAACTTGGACATAAAATGATCAGTGGTACGCATACGAATGCTTACCGTCACGGATTGGACAAAGCTACTTTGGTAGGAAGGGATGTTGGATATGTGATTGGTGAAGGAGTAAATCGCGACGGTGAAATAAATACTGTACAATCTCCTATCCAGCCATATTATGAAACGATTCGATCTGGCCGGATGTCAGAACAATCGGTATTTAATGCCGGCTCCTGGCAGCTCAGACAGGTCACGTTGGGTTATGACCTGCGGAAGATCATACCGCAAAACAATTTTATTTCCGGAGCACGCATCAATATTGTGGCAAACAATGTGGCTATTTTGAAAAAATGGGTTCCTCATATTCATCCGGACCAAAACGGAACGATCTCCGATCTGAATGCAGGTTTGGAAGCTACCGGACTCCCAGTCACTCGTAGTATTGGATTTAATTTGAATTTGAAATTCTAAACGAGATACGAGTGCATTGTTTAATCAATAAAAATTTGAAAATGAAAATTCAAAATAAATATTTCTTCACTTTCCTGATCGCCACATTTGTACTGGTTTCTTGCGATAAAGGATTTGATGAGTTAAATACCAATCCGATTGAGTTGACATCAATCGACCCCACTTTTCAGCTGAATGCGGCCATCTTAAGTAGTGCATATGGCTATAATAATCTGACATATGAGACAACTATAGTGAAACAAATGATCACTCCTTTTATTGGAGTCGGTACAGGAGGAAACCTGAATCAGGACAACCGGTCAGCTACCCAGGGCAATTGGCAAACCGGCTATCGGAGTCAGGTGAAAAACCTGGTGGATGGGATTGCCAGTGTAGATCCTGAAAAGACTAATCTCCTTAGCATGCTTCGAATCTGGAAAGCACACGCTTTTATGGTCTTAACCGACACATATGGAGATATCCCATATTTTGAAGCAGGAAGAGCATTTTTGGATGGAACCGGGTTTCCGGTTTACGATAGTCAACAGGACATTTATAATGATATTCTGAATGAGTTATCCTCGGCAACATCCGCGCTGGATGCAAATAAGGACAAAGTAGCTCAAGATATCATGTACGGTGGTAATATTGATCAGTGGAGAAAATTAGGCTATTCACTTCTTCTTAGAGCGGCAATGCGGCTCTCCAAAGTCGATCCAAGCAAAGCTCAGCAATTTGTAGGAACCGCCGTAGCGGGTGGGCTAATGGCCTCAAATGCAGATAACGCTCTGATCCGTCACAATGCGGATTATCGGAATGGCGTCGGTACCAACGTGAATGGAGGTCAAGCGCCTTTCTACTATTTAGATCGAGATTTTGTAAACTGGATGAAGGAGAAGAATGATCCCAGGTTGCCGGTGATCGCCGTGCGGTACGTAGGTGCTAAGCAGGAAGGAGACCAGATTGAAGACAATGCCGACCGTACTTTCGATGCCCAGATAGGTATGCCACAGGGTTACGACAATACCACCATTCCGCCAGTGGTAGCCGAAGATGGTCTTGAAAGTCTGTATGATTATAGCCAGATGGATCGAAATCGATTTGGTAATCCGGAAGCGCCAAACTTCTTGGTCACCTATTCGCAAACACAATTGTTACTCGCAGAAGCTATCTTCAGGGGATGGGCCAGTGGTGATGCTGCCCAGGCCTATCAAAATGGCATCGAAGCGCACATGTTACAGTGTTCTGATTGGCCGGGTAACACTGACATTGATCCGGCAGATATTGAAGCTTACATTGCAGCGAATCCCCTGGAAGCAGGAAAGGAGTTGGAACTGATCAACGGCCAATACTGGATGTCATCGTATCTGATGGGACCGGAAACCTGGGCTAATTTCCGCCGTAGCGGATATCCTTTGGTTAGTCCGAATCAACATCCAGGAAGCGATCTTAAAACCGAAGATTTTATCCGCAGATTGACTTATCCTGATTCAGAACAAACGGTCAATAAAGAGAATCTGGATGTTGCTGTTTCCAGGCAGGGTCCGGATATACTGGACACAAGAGTATGGTGGGACAAACAATAGCAGTAGAGACCTTTCATACATTCCTTTAAATGACGAGCCGGCCATCACCAGATGGCTGGCTTACTCTCAAATATGTGTTCTATGAACTATATAACTAAAATAAAACGTAGAAACCTCATCAGAACTCTGATTGGTACTTCACTTGGTTCTTTTTCCCTGGGTGGAATTGTATCTGATCAGGGAAGATCATCAAGCCGGACTCCCGGCAAAAAAAAGCCGGTTTTGATGAAAGTCGGTTGTCAGCATGGTGGTACGGAGAAAGAAAATCTTGAGTACCTGGCCCGACATGGTGTTTTTAACATTGATGGTGGTGCCCCGAAAGTCATTGAAGGAGTTGGTTGGGATCTGGAAGATTCTCTTCGGAAAAAAGAAGCTTGCGAAAAATACGGGATTAGTCTCGATGCCTATCATTTACCTCTTTCTTCAGCTGGGATTAATCGGATCTCGACTCCAAACATTATGCTGGGTAAAAGTCCGGAGAGAGATAAGGAGATTGAGATGATCCAACAGATGATCCAGGTCGCTGGAAAAACCGACGTCCGTTTACTGCTTTATAATACTATTATCCTGCCGATACTGCGCACAGGCAGAACCGTTGATCCCAAGCGCGGAAATGCATCCTACAGTACCTGGAACTACGAGGAGGCGAGAAAGAAAAACGAGGCAAACTATATTGATCAGGTAGTTGATATTGATGAAATCTATGAGCGGATCACCTATTTTCTCGACCGCGTGCTTCCCGTTGCTGAAGAATACAATGTAAAATTGGGCAATCATATTGCTGATCCTCCGGCACCGGTGGGTTACCGGGGAATCACCCGCTGGAACAGTCCCGACGTTTTTGCCGGAATTAAAAAATTTGGCACTCTTTACGACAGCCCTTCCCATGGTTTCAACCTATGTTTGGGATCCGCTGCTGAAGGTCTAAAAGACCCGAAAACGGAAATCATTCCCATAATTAAGTGGGTGGGCGAAAGAAATCAGATCTTTAATATTCACCTGCGAAATATCAAAGGAGGCTGGAATAACTTCATGGAAGTTTATCCTGATAATGGAGATATGGATTTTGTCGAAGTGGTGCGTGCACTGCGTGATGTAGGATATTCCGGCATGCTGATGCCTGATCACACTCCTCATCATGATGATCCGGCCAGTCACTTACAGGGCCATGCTTTCGCTTTTGGATACAATATAGCTTTGATTCAGGCTGTCGCAGCAGAAGGTTAGGGGATTTAATCCTGGGGATCAAATTTTTCTTTAAGTTGACTACCAACCAGATTCAGGCTGAATACCAACAGCATGATACA
>JAGQWZ010000150.1 GCA_020436835.1 Saprospiraceae bacterium
TATGTGGAAGCTAACTACGAGGAAGGTCATCATAGGATGGCGGTTGATTTGACCGCATATCCTTCCGGGCTATATTCGATCGTATTGATCGGAAAGAATCAAACACACCATTCGACCATTGTGAAAATCGAATAAAAATGGTCCTATGAAATCGTAATACACCGGATCCAAAATCCGGTGTATTCTTTATCCGGTCAAGACCAGACACGGGAAAATCCTGCTCAGCGCCCGATCGTGTGAAATCTCCGGGTCAGCGCGCGTGCTTGAAAAAAGAAATTAAATATCTCCCTTCCTCAGTTGGTCCACAGCATAATTACAAGCTCTTGCTGTCAATGCCATGTACGTGAGTGAAGGATTTTGGGGCGGAGAAGATACCATGCAGGAGCCGTCAGTGATAAACAAGTTAGGGACGTCATGAGACTGATTCCATTTATTGAGTACGGAAAGTCTGGGGTCATCACCCATTCTTGCCGTTCCCATTTCATGAATGACCGTACCAGGCACCGCTCCGTAATCGAAACCGCTGACTCCATCCAGATTGCAGGCCTGCAACATTTCTATGGCAGATTGTTGCATCTCTTCACGCATTTTCAATTCATTATCCCCATAAGCCATATCGATTTCCAGTATAGGAATACCCCATCGGTCTTTCCTCTCTTTACTAAGGGTCACCTGATTATCGAAATTTGCCAGGGTTTCTCCATAGGCTTCAAAGTAAGCCGTCCAGTCTCCCGGTTTGGTCAAAGATTCTTTCCACCCGGCACCCAGGCCCGGTTGGTAAAAACCTCTTGTCCAATTCGTCCGGCTGGTGTAATTTTCGAAAGAATAACCCCGCATAAAATCACTTTTCTGTCTGTATAAATTGCGGAAACGGGGGATATAAACACTTGCCGGTCGTTGGCCGTAGTAGAAAGAATTCTGCAACCCGGAATAGTTACCTGTCGCTCCAACATAAGCATGGTGGTCCATTAGATAGTGTCCTAATGTTCCACTGGAATTGGCCAGGCCATCGGGAAAATGAGCATCGGCAGATTGAAGCAGTATCTGGGTGCTACCCAGGGTAGAAGCACAGAGGAAAATAATTTTGGAATAAAATTCTATATTTTCTCCCGTCTCGCTATCGATGATATTTACTCCCCTAATCCGATTCTTTTGATTTTCATAAATCAACCTTTCCACAATAGAATAGGGACGGATCGTGAGATTTCCGGTTTTCGCTGCATCAGGTAAAGCTGCTGAATTGCTGGAATAGGGTGCACCAAAAATACAACCCCGGTGACATAAATTTCTTGACTGACATTTTCCCCTTCCATTATGATCCCTTGTCAGAATGGCCATCCGACCAATGATCAGATCTCTTTCTTTAAAAGCTTCTTTGATTCTTTTTTTCAAATATTTTTCGAAGGCATTCATCTCGAAAGGTGGCAGAAAGTGACCATCGGGAAGTTGAGGAATCCCATCTCTGTTTCCACTGACTCCGATATAGGATTCTACATGGTCATACCAGGGAGCAATATCCTGGTATCGAATAGGCCAATCGAGGCCGAATCCATCCTTCTGATTCGCCCCAAAATCCAGATCACTATACCTAAAACAATGTTTGGCCCAAAGCAGCGATCTACCCCCCATTTGGTAGCCCCGATACCATTGAAAAGGTCTTTTCTGGATGTAAGGATGCTCCGAATCCTTTACCAGAAAGTGCTTTACATCCTGGCCGAACAAATAGAGGCCTTTTTGCACGTCATAATCCTTCTTTTCTTCCAGCGAAACCAGATTTCGCATCGGAACCTCCCAGGGATCCGTATTCTCACTAGGATAATCAACAATATGCTCGACCATACGACCTCTTTCCAAAACCAGGACCTTTAAACCAGCTTGTGTTAACTCTTTAGCCGCAAGACCTCCGGTAATTCCAGACCCGATCACAATGGCATCATAGGTGTTCTCTTCCGTTCCCTTACCCAGTATTTGAAAACTCATTTTATAAATAATAGCGTAATGCAGTTAAACCATAGTTCAAGGTCTGATCATTCGAGGGGATCTCTCCTTTATATTCACCTGGTATGGGCACATAATTGCTCGCCTGCGTTGTACCTTCCTTTGAGGTGAAAAAACCAATTAGTGTATATTGTTTAATCAGTATAAACCAGCGCATTTCCTTATCTCCGCGATATGCTTTTTCATCTATTTCATTCAATAGCCCTATTTTATCCTTTGACGCCTCAAACCGCTTTTTAACTGATCCCAGTCCTTCTCTGATAAGCGCCTGTTGTTCGGGTTCAAGGCATTTGGCAAAGACCTGATCAATAAATAAATGAGTACCGGACTGAGAGGCAGAAGCGGTACCGGTAGCCGGGAGGATTACATCGATCAAATCCTTCAACAGGGTTAATTCGCCTGTCGTAAAGAACAAGGTACCGGACTCCGGCTTCTCACACCCCGAAATAAATGAAGCTATTATACCGGGGAACAAAACATGCGTGGTGGCCATCATTCCAAATTCTAAAACTTCACGTCTGTGCATTGTCTGTCTGATTCGAACGTTTTTATACATGGAGCAATAAATATATGCTCCGGTGAATTTAGAAAATCACACTCAAAAAGATCATGACTATGGTCATCGACCAGATTATAAGCCCCCTAACATAGATTGTATTTAATATATATATAATTAACGGCTGGTTTATTTTTCTTCATGATCTTCGAATGCATTACCATGCCCTCCAGTAATGTTCGTTAACCTGATTAAATTTTCCACTGCTGATTTCATTAGCGATATGTACAGAAATGAATATCTCTATTTTAAATCTATCCATTTCTTCCGGAAATTCTGCCGTATTCCCGGACGTTCGGATCCGAGGGAAGGGATCATATTTCATGAAACCGGAATTCCTGTCCAGGCAACCGGGCAGATATGTTCACTTTGTGCATTTAACGGCGAATTTCCCTTTCTGGACGATCGGATGATCTTATTTGGCAAAAAAGTCCTGGTCATCTGGAATCCTACCCCGGTAATTCAAAATCTGCAAAAAAGAATGACGCAAAGCAGGCTTGATTTCCAACACCAAAGGGTGGAATATATCCGCCCGGGAAAAGATGGATATCGTCATATTTTTCAAAAGCACGAAAGATATGCCTATCAACAAGAATATCGACTGTATATCCGCTCGATCGGGAGCTCATCTATTAAGTTGACCGTACCAAATCTCAAGAAAGTCTGTGATATTGTAGATGCTCACCATCTTTGCCGTTGAAGGGTCTGCAACGATGCAGCGCATTTCATTTCCGGTATATGGTCACAAACTAAAAAGTCGTAAATTATGCGAAGTATTAATTATTCCACCTACTGCTTATGCATTCCTATCTTCAAGTTATCCCGGTAACTTTAGTTCTTCTCGCTCTCATTTCTTCCGGCTGTCAGCAATCATCTCAGATGATATCTGATAAAAATGACGATGAGTTTAGTCGGAATATACGTACAACCGATCCATTATCACCTGAAGAAGAAAGGATGGCGCTGCACCTTCCACCGGGATTTGAGATTCAGCTATTCGCTTCAGAACCTGATATCGCGAAACCCCTAAATATGTCTTTTGATGACCGGGGACGAATGTGGCTTACTCAATCATATGAGTATCCTTTTGCCGATACGACCGGAGCAGGAAAAGACAAAATCTCAATCCTCGAAGACCGGGATGGAGATGGCAGGGCAGAAAAAATCTCCGTGTTTGCCGACTCCTTGAATATTCCGATCGGAATCCAGGTGGTGCCGGATGGGGTGTTGGCTTACAGTATTCCTAATATCTGGCATTTCATTGACCATGATGGCGATGATAAGGTCGATGAGCGCAAAGTGCTCTATTCCGGATTTAAATTTGGTGATACTCATGGCATGGTGAATAATTTTGTCCGCGGGTGGGATGGATGGATCCATGCTGATCATGGATTTTCTAATACCTCAACCGTGGCTGGTACGGATGGAGATACGATCGTCATGTTCTCAGGAAATACCTTCCGGTTTCGCATGGACGGTAGTCATGTAGAATTTACGACAACCGGGCGGGTCAACCCCTATGGGTACGCCTACGACGAACTGGGTTACACCTATTCCGTTGATTGCCACACCAGTCCGGTCTATCAATTAGTGCGGGGAGCCGATTATCCACACTTTGGCAAGAAACCGACCGGGATCGGCTTCGGTCCGGCTTTGATGCAGCATGATTATGGTTCCACAGCGCTGGCCGGGCTGGAATATTATATTGCCGATCAGTTTCCGGCAGAATTCCGGAATAATTTCTACTACGGCGATGTGGTTCGCAGCCGGGTATCACGAAATCACTTTGAGATGAAAGGTACCACTCCGGTGATCACCCAGGAAGAAGATTTTATCATCAGTGATGATCCCTGGTTCCGTCCGGTGGATGTGAAACTCGGTCCGGATGGTGCACTTTACATTGCTGATTTCTATAACCGTATAATCGGTCATTATGAAGTACCGTTGGACCATCCCGGAAGGGACCGCCAGCGGGGCAGGATCTGGAGAATTGTTTATACCGGGACCGCTCCGCATCGGGATCCCGCGGATAAAGACAATTCCGGACTTTCACTAAAAGAACTTATAGATCGACTGGATGATCCCAATTTGCCACTGCGTTTTTCCCTGGCCAACCAGATAGTAGATCGGTTTGGAACCGGTGCAGTATCTGATCTGCAGAATACAATTCTCGAAGATCAGGCTTCTGCTTATGCCCAGATACAGGCATTGTGGATACTATTTCGCCTGGAGGGATTAACCAATGATATTTTAGAGAAAGCGATTGCACATCCCAATGACACCTTCAAGGTACAGACATTGAGGATTTGTTATGAACTGGGTGACGAACTTTCCGGATCCCTCTTAAATACGGTCGAAAAATATTTGAATCATCCCGATCCACACGTACAAAGACAAGCCGTGATGGTGATAAGCAGGCACCCTGATCAGAGTCATGTCGGGATGATTCTGGATTTACTGCAGAGATCAGATACCACCGATACCCATTTTTACTACAGCATACGTCAGTCCCTCCGTGACCAGATCAGGGATCAGGAAGTTTTGGCGTGGACCCTGGAAAATCGCTGGGAGGAGGCGGATTCACGACTTCTTGCCGACGTTATGGTTGGTGTGGATGCAGAAGGTTCAGCTCAATTCCTGCTTGGTCATTTAAGTCGGTATCCAGAAAGGTTGGATAAACGTGAACTATATGCCCGGCATGTTGCTCGCTGGCTACCGGAAAAAGAAATGAATCAATTAGTCAGCACATTACGGCCACTGGGCAAAGATACCCCCGATGAGAATTACGCCATTTTTCTATCCGTCATTGAGGGAATGCAACAAGGCGGAAAGTCACCGGGACAGGCAGAAAAGGAGTGGGCCTCTGACCTGGCCGCGGACTTCCTTAAAACTCCGGTGCAGGATTATGCCGGTTGGAGCACCACACCCTTGGATCGTCAACCCTATCCGGCGAACAGCTGGCTAATCAATACCGACTCCACAGATGATGGTAAAGCACTGACCTTCATCAGTAGCGGTCCGCTTGGCGCTTCCGGCTCATGGATCACCAGCCTGCAGTCACCCACATTTGAAATGCCGGAAAAACTGGGATTTTATTTGCGTGGACGCAAGAACGATCCGGGAATAGATCAACCGCCCACTCCTCCGACGAACCGGGTTGAATTAATTCGTAAAGAGGATGGCGAAAGAATTGAATTTGCAGAGATTGACCGACTCAATACAAATACATTTGTGCAGTGGGAAGGGGGTGAACACGTTGGTGAATTAGTATATCTTAACCTCCACGATGGCAGCAGTGGATGGGGTGAACATGTTGGAATCGGAGGAATCTCCCCAGCGATTCTTAAGCTTCCGGAAGTGAGCCCGGAACAAATCGTAGAACGGCAGGTGTTTGCTGCCCGTATGGTCAGCGACTATGCTCTGGGTGGGCTGACCAGTCCACTACGGCAAATAATGGAATCAGAGATTCCTGATGTTTTTGCCCGCAGTGCCGCAGCCAGGACTCTACTAAAACTTCAACCCGAAGCAACGTTGGGTTCCATAGAAAATATCCTTCTTGAGGATCCTTCTCAGAAATTAAAGGAACTGCTGGTGACAGTGTTGAGTGAAACGGATCTGGAAGGAGCCCGTAAAGCTATTTTGGAAAACATGCCGGATATTCCCTATCAGGCTCAAAAAGAAGTAGTATTAAATATCGGGCAAAATAAAAATGGAATTGATTTCCTATTAGCTTCTGCCACGAAAAATGAAATAAATCCACGACTGTTACTTGAGCCTCAGGTTATGGAACGGATGGAGACAATAATGAATCATAGCCAAAAGAACACTCTGGCAACTTTAAAGTCGAATTTTTCCTTACCACCCGGAGAGATCGACAATATCATCAATGATCGTTTACGGGGCTATGTAGCAACCGGTTATTCTCCCGAAAAAGGACAGGCTATCTTCTCGGTATTCTGCAGCATGTGTCATGAAATCAATGGCCAGGGTGGCAACATCGGGCCTCAACTTACTGGGGTGGGAAATTGGGGAGCCCGCGCCCTCTGCGAGAAGATTCTCGATCCAAACCGCAATATCTCCCGTGCTTTTGTGACCTACACGATTACACTTAAGGACGGAAGCGTCAAATCAGGACTTTACCGGCGGGAAGAGGGCCAAACCCTGGTTTTTGCAGATCAGCAGGGACAGGAATTCGCCATTGACAAAAACAATATTAATGAACAAAAAGAATCTCCTTATACCCTGATGCCTGATCATTTCCGAGAGACCATTCCGGAAGAAGACTTCAAACATCTGGTCTCATACCTATTGAGCTTAAAGGGAACAAATGAACTGTGATTTAGCATCTTCCAATCGAGTTAATTGCATAGTCAACTTCATATAAAACAAACATATGTCTGGATTAAATAGAATTTTGAAATCTTTTTTTACGTCCGTAACGGGAGTAGTAATAGGTATATCCCTAATGCAGGCACAAAACGGCTCCGGCGTTCAATTTCAGAAGGAAGTTATTTATCCGGAGTTTATTTCGGAGGGAGCGAACGTAGCTGACGTCGACCAGGACGGAGATCTCGATATTTTGGCCGGACATTATTGGTTTGAGGCACCCCACTGGCAAAAGCATGAAATTCGGACGCCCGAGGTGTTTGACTACACAAAGGGATACAGTCACAGTTTTCTTAATTTCACTATGGATGTCAATCAGGATGGCTGGGAAGACTATATCTGCTTTGACTTTCCGGGTGAAGGGGTCTACTGGTATGAGAATCCAAAGGGTGAAGAAAAACATTGGACTGAATATTTGATCGATTCTACGGCTTGCAATGAATCACCGATGACGGTCGATCTGGATCATGACGGTAGACTTGAGCTCGTCTTTGGAAATGTTAAGCGGGATGAGATGATGTGGTTTCAACCACCACAAAAGCCTGGGGACACCCAGTGGACAGGTAAGGCGATCGGTGAACCTCAGGAACAGGGTACCCGGCAATTTTCGCACGGACTTGGCTGGGGAGATATCAATGGGGATGGTATAAAAGATGTTATAATCAGGGAAGGTTGGTGGGAGGTTCCCCGCGACCTGCATTCTTTTCCCTGGAAGTTTCACAAAGCAGATCTGGGCGAACCCTGTTCACAAATGTATGCTTACGACTTTGACAAGGATGGCGATCAGGATGTCTTGTCGGCTTCCGCCCATGCATATGGAGTCTGGTGGCATGAACAATATGAAGAAAACGGCCGGAGATTATTTCGCAGCCATCTTATTGATACGAGCTTCTCGCAGACTCATGGTGTGGCATTCCTGGACCTAAATGAAGACGGAAATCCGGATTTCATCACCGGAAAGCGATTTTATGCGCATCAGGGCAAAGACCCGGGCGGTAAGGAACCGGCGGTTATTTACTGGTTTGAACTGACTCATGACCAAAACAACCAACCTCAGTGGATCCGGCATGATATCGACGATGATTCAGGAATTGGTATCCATGTCGTAGCCCGGGATATTGACGGTGATGGCACCACCGACATTCTAAACGGAAATAAAAAGGGCATCATCGTCTTTTGGGGCAAGGATCAGTAAGCCCGGAGGGATTGCTGAGCCTTCTATCTTAACAGTGCCCGGAGGGATGGCTGAGCCTTCTATCTTAACAGTGCCCGAAGGGATTGCTGAGCCTTCTATCTAAAACATACCGCAAGGATTGAGGGCTTGCTTGGACTTTTCCCTAAAAGATTCAGGGCCAAGATTATTCCAGGTCAGTAAAATTCCTTTAGTCACTGGTGGACTGTACTATTTGAATGAGTAGTATAAATTGGAGTTATTTTGTATCAGATCGCAGAAGCAATACCCCGCCTGAACGACATCCAGTCGGGCAGGCGCACGTAGCCGAAGCTACGTAAGGAAGTTGATGATGACTCCGTCGGCCATAGCCTTTGGCGTCGGGACGAAGAACTGGTGCAAAAGAAGTCAATTTATGCACTCAATTTGAATGTTACAGTCCACTAGATGCGAACTACCTACCAATGATATTGGAGCGTAACCAGATTCACCAAAGAAAAAAGAAGATCATAGGTTCGGTGTTTGGCCGGTGCATGGTCCGAACTTATAAACTGGGCATTATCCACTGGTGGTATGAAATCATAGTCATCAAAAAAAACATGGAAAGATTGTCTTTCGAATTTCTCAAAATTCCGGAAATAGTTCAGTCCGGCTTCTACGGCAATGGAAGTGTTTTTGAACAAATCATATCCTACGCCAAAGGACAGAATAAATCCGCCTCGCCAGGTTTGAATCCGATCAAATGTTCCCACATCATAAAACTGGGTATATGGAGCAGGGTTATAGGCATAGTAAATGCCTTCATCCAGGCCTTCCTCGCTTAGGAGATATCCGAAATACAAATTTCCACTCGTAAAAAATCGCAGATTTTGAACCCCAAAGTTTCTCTCTAATCCGAGAAATAATCGATAATCGTTTCGGGTAGTGATCTTCTCATAATTATAGTTAAAAAAGTACATCGAAGTATCACCATTTTCTCTTCTGAGTGGAGGACCGATATATTGGTTATAATCTCTACTTTTTTTAGACGAAATACCCAGGCCCGCTCTCAGTGTTATATGGGTATTTAGGGACTTTTTTAAGATAAGGTACCAGGGATCGGACATACTTAAGGTAGGGCTGATTCCGACTCCAATTTGCCATTCATTTGACTGAGCTTTCATGCCCCCCAATGACAGGCAGTACAAAAAAAGGATTAATAGCA
>JAGQWZ010000151.1 GCA_020436835.1 Saprospiraceae bacterium
TTGTATATTCATATCTGGCAATGGTGTGTGCAACAATTTTTTGATCCCGGAATTGCTCCATTACATTCTCAAAAGCTTTCAACAACTTGAACAGAGAAATGGATTCCAGCTCAGCATCGACTAGTGCCAATTCAGCAATGCGCCGGAGTTCGTCTTTAGCGATCCCCCGGCCAAACATGTTCGCTCTGTCTTCTTCTTTTTGGCGGAAGCTATCGAGGGTTTCTTTGTACCGCTTGTACTCCAGTAACTTCTGAACCAGTTCTTCCCGCGGATCAATCTCATTTCCCTCCTCATCAATTGCTTTGCGAGGCAGTAGCATTTTGGCTTTAATCCGCATTAGTGTTGCCGCAACTACGATAAACTCACTGGCCAGGTCAATATTTAAAGCCTCGATGTGACGAATATATTCGAGAAAATCATCAGTAATCTTAGCAATAGGGATATTGTTGATATCCAACTCATCCCGCTCGATGAAGAATAGGAGCAAGTCAAACGGGCCTTCAAATTGAGGCAGCTTTATGGTATAAGTGTTGTAGTTTTGGTCACTCATAATCTTTGCGGAAACGGGAAGACCATTCTGACATTCAGGATCTTAGTTTGTCGTCCGGAGAGACAAAAGTAATCAAATAGGTACAGTCAGCACTATGAAGACCGATAAAAATCAGGGAACCCTTTTCTTAGTCCCTACTCCATTGATAGATGGACAAATACAGTCCCTTCCAACGATCAATAGTTCGATTATCCGCGAGTGCAAATACTTTCTGGTTGAGTCTTTGAAATTGGGCAGAAGGCATGTCAAGAACATGGTGACCGACTTTGACTTTACCCAGGCATCCTTCAGTGAATTGAGTAAGAAGACAGAACCGGATGAATGGGAAGTGTTGCTTGCACCCGCCCTGGAAGGCCAGGATGTTTGCATTCTTTCTGATGCAGGCAGTCCCGTGATAGCCGACCCCGGTAGCAATATTGTGAAAATGGCACATCATAAAGGTATCAGCGTTGTCCCTCTATCCGGGCCTTCGTCGGTAATGCTGGCTCTCATGGCTTCCGGATTCAGCGGTCAACAATTTACCTTCCATGGATACTTGCCTAGAGATAAGCAATCGCTGAAAAATGTATTAAAAAAACTGGAACAGGAAGTACGAAGTGGATATACCCAAATATTCATGGAAACACCCTATCGAAATATAGCCTTGTTTGACCAGATGATTCAATTATTAGCGGACGCAACCCCATTATGTATCGCATGTGATCTTACTTCTGATCTTTCCTTCATCTCCACCAAAACAATAAAGCAATGGAGAAAAAAAGGGAGACCGGACATCCATAAACGTCCCTGCATTTTTCTGCTTGGACAATAATCGGATACAATAAATAGGTTGTCGGTTAGTATCTCTATTTCTTCACTGACTTTGTTTGAGAGGAATCTGTCTGACATCCGCCCAATCTTACTTCCAGTGTGGCAGTCACGGGAACTTCGAAACCCGGAGCCAACAAAATCTCCTCACCTGCCTGATAAATTACCTGTCCACCTTCTAATATCTGTCCCCTCGATTCCAGCCGCACATCTGCACGGTACAAACTTGGTGGTACCGGCTGGTTAGGGTGAATAATATATTGCGGACAATAGATCGAATCGGGACAAATGTGATCGGGCAAATCTGTATGTATGATTTGAAAGGTTGAATAGCTGTGGCATTGTACATTAAAAAGCTCCAGGACTTTTAAGCCGGGTGAAAATGAATTCGGGATCTCTACCATATCCTCTGGTCCGTTCAATGTCGAATAGAAGGTAGGACCAGTTAAGCCTTCACTTAAATAAACATTGATGGGATAATCCACTCCACTCAACTGATAAGATAAATTAAAAGATGGAGTAGTTGAAAGTAATTCGATTTCTGACGGTAAGATGATTTCACATGAATTTTGGCCGGCACCAGAAAGCATCATAACGGGTAGTAGATCTGTGCTCGAAATATAGTTCGGTTGACGAACAATCCGGATCAAATATTCTGTGTCGGTTTTAGACGGCAAAATATAAATAACCCTTTGTTCATTTCGTAAAATTTCAACAGCTGTCGAGCTGCTGATTGGTTTTATACCATTGCAGTTACCCCCAGAAATCACATTAAAATAAGCCGTAGGATAAATATCAAGACCACCGGTGATGATTAAAGTGTCGACAGATCCGGTACCTCTCCATTTCACTAAGCCAGACAAAGGGGCGTATATGGAACCCTCAAAATAGTCACCGACATCTAAAAAGGATAAAACTCCATTTTCCAGATATGGTGCATTGTCGCAGAGAGCGTATTGTTCAGGATCAAGACACCGTACTGACAATGTGTATTCAGAAGACTCAACAATCGCAAAAAGTTGTTCGACCGCAATCAAATAGGTCTTGTCTTCTTCAGATAAAAAGTACAGATCCTGAATGGCACCCCCTGTCAATCCAGGGTCCGGTACATGGTCGTATTCAATTTCGTCCGGATTACAGCAATCTCCCTCAAATACCCGCAGCCGAACCAAATGACTATTGAATTGTGTAGTATTAAGCTTCAGATTTATTAATGCTCCATTCCCAATAAATCGATACCATACCCTTTTATATTGAATAAAATCATCGCAAGGATCTGCATAGTCACAAGACAGCACATTGTTGAAGGTGCCACTAACATTTTCACCACACGAAATCAAAGCAGCCCGGTCACACAAATCGTTTTCGGCACGATCAAGACAACGCAAAGAAATCCTCAACTCGCCAGCAAATCCACCACTCACCACATTGAAA
>JAGQWZ010000152.1 GCA_020436835.1 Saprospiraceae bacterium
TACTTTGAGGAGGTCGCCTAACTATCGCACCTAATATCTTTCAAGAATCAATTCTGGGCGGCTAGATATTAGGATTGTTTCGGTCTTTCAGACAAATTCTTTCTTAAAGCTAAAGGTATGTGATGAGCTGGGAAACAAGTAGCTGCAATACTGCCATTAAGTCCTCTACTTAACATAATATTAATTATGGGCAAAAAGAAGATAATCGGATATTAGAGAAGCCTTTTATCTACAGAAAACCGATCCTGACTCAGCACTTGAATAACATCTCTAAAAAAACTACACCGGGGATTTAAGACAAGATTCCTTTCCTGGGGTACAACTACGGAAGGCACGGACAAGCCCAGACGGTCAGGCTTCACACAGAGATCCTGGAAAAGGTCTTTTGCTGCTGAAGATGATTCCGGTATCTGGTTCCAGCCATTCGGAAGATCTGACGTATGCACAGCCAAAATCTGATCGTCCGGTACCATCATGGTGAATATAAATCGATCATGAGGAATCAAAGTGACTTTCCTTAAATGAACCAGGATCTCGAGAATCGCCAAAGCCCTTGAATCCGCACAATACACCGCTGGAGTCTGGATATGGTTCCATCTTGCTCCGGCCACGGCCGCTCCGCGACCGCTGAGTACGTCACTGGCGTATTTATCCCTTTCGATTCGATAGATATGCATGGTCTATGGCTTGATTATACCGGTAGACCATAATCGATTTTGCGGAGCTCAGAGGAGACTATTTCGATACCAAAAGCGGTATCTAACAGTGAATACAGGCTTGAACCCTCGTAGGCATTACGTGGCTCATCAAGCCAGGCATTGAAACGCTCCATATCGCCGAATATCTCTTCTCCATAGGCAAATAACTGCCGTAGAGCAAGAATACGCTCGCTGGTAGCCTTGTCATATCGACTTTTCTTGGTGAGCGTAGAATATGATACCGTAAGGATCTGGGCGAGATCCAGGATGGACCTCTGAATGCTCTTGGCAAAGGCCATGAAGTCTTTCTTTGTCACTCCCTCACGAGATCGATGCACAAGGCTTAGTGATCCGGATCCGCTTGAGTATGCTACTGCCGGTTCGGCAAAAATATTACTGGTAGTATCGAATGCTTTATTTGGCATATTTACCATGATTTATCACAAATTTACCATTTATTTTGCAAATTTGCCAGAATGTTTTTCGAGTGTATCACTTCTACTTTCCTGGTTCCAGGCGATTAACTAAATCCTGGAAGTCATGAAAATCATGGTTTAGTCACTTCCTTGATGCGATCTAAGTTCACAAACCTTTGCTCCTTAATCAATTTAACCAAATCGCCGCGTAACCGATATAAGATGGGGGAACCAACGCCTGAACAAGGCATGATATCCAACGTAAGAACCGCACCCTTAAAAACGGTGAAATCCGGGTTTAGCTGGATATGATCTCCGGCATATAAATTAGCAGTAACATTGGAGGGAATATGAATCGTGGAGGCATTGGTTAGACTATTGATTGCGTGATAAGTTCCGCCTGGCAGAAATTCACCGGTCAGGATCATGTCATTTTCAAGGCAAGGTTCCGGAGCTTCGCTAAAGGTGGAAATACAAATATCGAATTCAGTTTGTTGGGCATCCATCCCTTCGGAGTACAAACGTAGATAGTATTTGGTACCTAAAGTAGTGGACAAGGCAACCGATAAGGCATTATCAAGACATGCATAAAGACTGAGGTTTCCACAGTCGCCAGTCCATACCGACCAATGCAGAGGAGTGCTTTCACCAACAATATTAGAAATACCCAGGTAGTGGATATCGGTGGTCGCCGTAAAAGAGAACCATACGTCATCGTCTTCTTCCCCACTGCAACTGGCTCCATCAACACCGGAAGCGGTCGAATTCTCCAGGGTGCCATGGACAGACATGGTGCAGGTGAAGTCCGTATTCACAGAAATATCGATCGCATCTGCACATTCATCATTTGACACCGGTGGCGGCAAAACAGGCAACGTATAGCCGGTACTGGTAAAAATGGCATGTATGGAAGCCAGATCACTATAGCCATAGCCCATTGCCACTGCCGCATGATACACTGCGTTGGCAGCGTCATTTTGACTGGAAGTTCCACTCGTCATGCCCAGACCATTCCAGAAGGCCATGTCCGCTTTCGCCTTGCCAATAGCATCCCACACTTTCATCATTGCTGTAGCCCAAATCTGGCCATCTGTGTGAATTTGACCTACCAGCCCAGAGGGATAAGTATTACCGTAGTCTACCACCCGGCCATTCCAGAATACATTGTGTCCATCCCAGTTAAAAACCCAGTGATAGGGTTCGTCCGTGGATTCCCAATGGCCTAAAGACCGGTTGTAAGATGCTGCCCAATAATCACCTGACCCTTCACTCAGTCCATCAACCTGGGAAAGTCCGCCACTGGTGACCCAATCGTGCAACGCATGACCCAGTTCATGGTGAATTACATCCGAGTCTTCCGCATCATCGACACCGCCTTCACCAAAAGCAAGTTCTCCCGATCCGATCAGGTAGTGCGAATTATCGGCACCACCCAGTCCATGAGGATCAAAGCGGACCCCTCCGGAATATTGATAAGGCATGATATTCAAACCCAGCGTGACATTCAGATATCGCATGCTGGCATCAATATGATAGTAGGTGTTTACCGCTTCAAAAGCATCGTTGCTCCGGTCAAAATTAAAGGTTGCAGTGGATTGGGTGAACAAACCCTTTTTTGGATTCTCCGTATCAACTACCTCAGCATAGGGCCCCACCAAAGAATATGTGGACATCCCATCAAAAGTGATGTCCTTCAAAACAACCGGTACTCTCTGCGCATCCAGTTGGGTGGTCGTGGTATCGCTTCCGTCGGTGAATCCCATATCTCCATAGGTTGCTTTGATCAGGGCCAGTGGATCAGGATCAAAAACGAATCCGTTACCATCTACCGGAGGCATGATAAGCTGCCCGGGTGGATCCTCAGACGGACCAGAATATCTCTGATGATGATGCGAATAGCAGGCACGGTCTGTTAACTTCAGGATTTTACCGGTCCTGGCATTCACGAGTGCTTCCCAGTCACCGAGCGGCTGGGTGAGATTAAGATTTATTCTGTAGTAAATGTCGGCCTGTTTTTTATACTGAAATATCACCAATTCCGGCTCCGTGTGGCCTTCATAGGTAGTGACTCCGAGATAGGCCAGAACTATTTCTCGTGCCTGCGATCCGGTAACTGAAGGAGTGACATCCTGGACATTGATATGATAGCGATAACTGTTATCGACAAAAGTGACGATATTTTTCGGGCTCACGGTGATGGCCATTTCACCTTGCAGAACGCGTATTCCTTTCCAATATTGATGAAATCGAATCGTCGTGCCTGCCTGACTCTTGCGGGTAGCATACAGGTTCAAATTATCCAGATCCGCCGTCTTCAGGCCCAGGTTATCCAGATTGGATTCCAGATATAATTGGGAAATCATTTCGGGGGTACCGGAAACTCCAACCTGATAATTCGCATTATAGATCGTTTTGGGATATCCCGTTTCTACGTTGAACCGGACTCCATCCTGGAGGACGAAAACTTCGGTGTTTTCAAGTTTGATCTCTTTGATGATGGATGTGTGTGGTTTTTGGGCAATGGCTGCTCCCATGCCACTAATGAAAAACCATAGTACGGTCAGGGCTTTCAGTGAGTTCATTGGCTGATTGATAAGTGGTAAAAATGTGTAGAAAAGCCTGGTGCGAAATTGCGCTGTTGAAGCTAACATTTTAATTTAAAATCCGGACAACGTTACCGCCGGATTTTTCTAGTTTCATCGTTTTTTAGATCATACTCTCAAATGCTACTATCAGGGCTCGTTCAAAAAAATGCCTATATCAACTACTTCATCCCAACTATATTCCAGGTCCTTTTTGCTACTATGTCTGAGCTACGCCTTTTTTGGAGCAAGCTTCAATATGATTATTCCCGAACTGCCCAGTTATCTGACATCGCTGGGCGGCGCTCAATATAAAGGATTAATTATAGCACTTTTTACTCTGACGGCGGGATTATCCCGTCCTTTCAGTGGCAAATTGGCGGATTTGCTTGGCAGGAAACCGGTCATGATCTTTGGGTTTCTCGTCTGCATAGTCTGTAGTCTTCTCTATCCGATCCTGACTACGGTGTCCGGATTCCTGTTATTGAGGTTGATTCATGGATTCTCAACCGGGTTTTCTCCCACGGCGATTGTAGCCTATGTGGCAGACATTGTACCCATACACCGTCGTGGTGAAGCTATGGGCATCATCGGCGTGAGTATTAATGTGGGATCGTCTCTTTCACCACCGTTCGGGAGTCTCCTCACCAATCATATTTCTCTCACTGCGATGTTTGTAGGATCTTCTTTTTTAGCATTTATTTCCTTGTTACTCCTGGTAAGGTTGAATGAAACCCTGGCACATTCACACCGGTTTCATCCCCGGCAATTGAAACTGAAAAAAACGGAGATCATTCACTACCGGGCTATTCTACCCGCCTTTGTGTGTGGGCTCTCGTATTTCGGCTATGGAGCGATCCTGACCGTAGCACCAGATCAGAGTGAATATCTGGGCATGACCAACAAGGGACTCTTCTTCACCAGCTATACCCTTTTTACGGTCCTTTCCCGGGTGGTTGCCGGCCAGATATCTGACCGATATGGGAGGTTGCCGGTAATGCGCATCGCCATCGTCTTGTTGGCAATCTCATATATTTATTTCAGTTATTCCGATACACCATTCCACTTGATCATGGCGTCTGGAATGGTCGGATTTTCAATTGGTATCGTGATACCATCCGTCTTTGCCTGGACAGCCGATCGCAGTGAAGATGACAACCGGGGTAAGTCATTTGCCACCATGTATATCGGTCTTGAGTTTGCAATCGGCACCGGAGCGATCTTGAGCGCCTGGATATATCAAAGTAATCCGGTGAATTTCCAGGCCACCTTCCTGACCATGGCGGTTATATCTCTGCTGGCAATGTTTTTCATCCGGGAAGGCAAGCGACCGGCGAGCCAGCCTGGTTGAAATCACCCAAAAACAAAGCCGGTGGTTTTCCACCGGGTTTGACTGAACGATCTACAGGATATTTGAAGAGAAAAATCCGTAGACTGCCTTATTATGTTCAAGTTGTTTGCTACTGTCATCTTTCTGGTTCCGTTTTCACTATTGTTCGCACAGGGAATAATAGAAGCGGAAGGTTCCATTAAACTGGGTGACTCCAATGAAACCTCTCCCCTAGCCGGTACCATGCGGTGGAACGGTCAGGATTTTGAGGGCTACGATGGAAGTGATTGGCAGTCCCTAACCGGTCAGAATACCGTGCCCAATTTCAGCAATGGACTGCTTACGGATATCGACGGAAATGTCTATCGTACCGTGACGATTGATGGCGACATCTGGATGGCAGAAAATTTACGAGCCACCCACTTTAATGACGGTCGCGATATACCGCATGTACCCAATAATGCAGTGTGGACCCAAACCAGGACAGATAAATATCCTGGTTATTGTTGGATCAATAACGATGAAAATTATAAGTACCCGTATGGAGCCCTGTATAATTGGTTTGTTGCCGATAACGTCAATATTTGTCCGGTGGGATGGCATGTTCCCGCCCGGCAGGAATGGCTGAATATGCGGGATGCGTTGGGTGGATTTACGGTTGCTGGGGGCCAACTCAAGAGTACCGGCACTTTACAAAGTGGAAATGGTCTATGGGAAACTCCAAATACCGATGCCAACAACAGTACCGGATTTACTGCAGTGAGTGGCGGCTCCCGAACCAGCCAGGGTGTCTTTCTCTGGTTTGGTGAACACGCCTACTGGTGGACCGCCACAGAATCCAATCCAAACACGTTGGCTTATACCATTTGGCTGGAGCATGATTCTGGTGATTTCAATTGGACTGATTTTAATAAAGATGTAGGATTCAGTATCCGCTGCAAAAAGGATTGACCTTTCGATTTAGATCGCAATCCGATTGACGCAAGCATAGCTTTTGTATTTTTGACCGGGAATTTTTTTGCCCCGTAGTCCATGCAAGAAATACAACTGACTAATTTACCGGAAAGGGCCCAGTCCTGGAAAAAAGCAAATAAGCAATTCCTTAAGAGATTAAAATCACGCAAGGATCTTAGTGTGGTGATGCAGAAGACCCATCAGGAGGTTTTTTCTGAAGTGGATTGTCTGAATTGTGCCAATTGCTGTAAAACGACCGGCCCTCTTTTTACCGACCGGGATATAGAAAGAATCGCCAGGCATTTTAAAATGTCATTTCAGGAATTTGTCGATCAATACCTTCGTAGAGACGAGGATGATGATCTCGTACTAAAGGAGTTACCTTGTCCATTTCTGGAATTCGACCATAAGTGTCAGATTTATGATATCCGGCCAAAAGCTTGTCGTCAATATCCCCATACCGATGCCAACAATCAAAATAGGATATTTTCACTTACCCTGAAAAATGCGGAGATTTGCCCGGCCGTTTTGGAGATATTAGAGAGAATCAATACGAACCTCCAAAATCTCAAAGTCTAGAATACATAATGCAATTAAACCGGACGGAAAAATGGCTTCTTCTCTTGATTATCCTGGTGACGATCAAGGTTTTCTTCTTTCCTCCATTTGAACTGCAATTACGTTCTGAAGAACCACGGAGAGCGTTAATTAGCATGGAAATGATATTTTCCGGCAATTATCTCGAGCCACATTTAAATGGATGGCCCTATTACAATAAGCCTCCCCTATTTAATTGGTTGCTAGTACTCTTTATGCAATTGTTTAAATCTTTTGATGAATGGGTGGTTCGCATACCCGGATTGCTTTCCCATGTGCTGTTATCAGTTGCCATTTATTTCTTTGCTAAAAGATATTTAACCCTTAGGGTTGCCATGACTGCCGCACTATTTTATCTCACTGCGGGAGAAGTGCTGTTTTATGGTTCGGTGATTGCCGGTCAAATTGATCTTTTTTATTCTCTATTGGTTTTTCTTCAACTGGCATTTCTTTTTACGGGATTGAATGAAGAAAGGCGGACACCCATCTATCTCTCCTATCTGTTTCTGGCCCTGGGAATTCTTACCAAGGGAATTCCTTCGATCGCATTTCAGATATTGACCGTTTTACTATGGCTTTTTTTGCACGGTGGCTCGGTCAAGCGGTGGTTAATAGGTTCTCATTTGATCGGAACAACCATAACCGTGATGCTGGTCGGTGGATATTTTTACATCTACAGCATACAAGGTGGTCATGCTATGATTTATTTGATCAATCTCTTTAAAGAAGCTGCACAGAAGTCTGCCCTCGAGACCAGTGGAGCCACCCTGATCAAAAATTTTCTGAATTTTCCCGGAGCTTTTTTAAAGTTGCTCTTACCCTGGATTCTTTTATTATCCCTGATCCTTTATCGATCCAGCCGGTTATCTAGCTGGCGCAATCCATTCGTGAGGTATTCTATTGCCGTGATTCTGGGTAACATTTTTCTTTATTGGTTTTCCGAATACGTTACGACCCGTTATCTTTTTCCTTTTATTCCTTTTCTGGCAATAATCACCGCGCACCTGACTCTGTCAGCCCAGGAATCGAAGACTGAAAGGATATTGACTTATTTCTACCGGTTTATCTTTTTACTCATTGTTCTTGCCCCTGTTGGCATGTTAGGTTATATTTTATCGACTGAAAGAAATTTGATTTCCTCCCCCTGGCTCAAAGTGACTGGATCACTGCTATTCTCTTTTATTATTTTTCTGGGTATGCTTCGATGGAAGGAAAACCGCCTACTACTTTCCGTACTATTTGTTCTACTCCTGAAGTGGTATTCTCAATGGACCTACTATCCGGTTCGCTATACCGATGAGCAAATCAATTCATTGATCGCTCAGATACCGGTTTTATTCGAGCATTCGGGAGGAAATTCTATTCATTTATTGGGACAGCCAGCGCAGCATGAAATTGATATTTCTCTGGGTAACTGGTCTTTAATTTCCACTACATTCACCGACCCCATGCCCCTCTCCTACCAGTTGCCGTATTATATCGAAAGACACCAGGGAAGCGTGATGCAATTTGATACCACTCCCGGGAAAAACCGATTTTATTTAGTTCGAAAGGCAGAGATACCGCAGTATGATGATCTTCGGGAAACAGAGATTCTTTACGAGTTTGTAGATGATTGGAAAAGAATACCTTTGGCCTTGATAAAAACCTGACAAGATTATGATGAATACCGAAAATACGAACATCGAGGCGATCATTGTACATGAGATCGGAGATAAAAGTCTACAGCAAGCGCTGGTACTTAGCCAAAACGTGATAAAGCCGGACTCTGAGGAACTGGAACTACTGAGGGGATTCTTTCTGGATCATTTCAAAAGTTTTGAATTCTATAATTTTCGCATGGCTGGTCCTTCGGTTCCGACTTCCAGAATATATGAACCGGTTGCTGAGATTTTTAATGACCCGGCAAGTTTGATCGCTGGCAGTAGTCAGATAGCCAGAATCCTCTATCAATATACCGAGAGTCAACTCTTGTCGCATGGATATATGTTCTTGGTATATCTGCGAGATATTATGATTGGAGATGAACTAACTGATGCAGTCGGCATTTATTTTTGCCGAAGCAATGATATTTTCTTAAAACCGGAAAGTGTGGGCACTAACCCTTTGCTCAGATTTTATGAGGGCACTTTCCTTGGGAAACATGATATGGCCTGCATCGTATTTCACACCGATGAGGAGCAGGGTTTTAAAATCGACCTGATTGATAAATCAAAAAAGCATAAAGAAGGTCAATTTTGGAAAGACCTTTTTCTGCAGGTAAAACCGGCTGAAGATGATTTTTTTCAAACCAGCCAGGTGATGGGATTGACGAAATCATTTGTCGAACATCAATTACCGATGGAGTTTGAAGTCGAGAAAAAAGAACAACTGGACTATCTAAATAAGTCAATTGATTATTTTAAGAATCAGGAGCATTATAGTGAGCAGGATTTTGCTGATCAGGTTTTCGATAATTTGGATATCGCCCAGTCTTTTGGCAACTACCGCCAATCTTACCAGGATACCCACAATGTGGATTTACCGGATGATTTCGAAGTAAATGAACACGCCGTCAAAAAACAGGCAAAACATTTTAAGAGCGTACTTAAATTAGACCGGAATTTTCATGTCTATATTCATGGAGATCGAAATATGATCGAAAGAGGGATGGATGAAAGCGGCAGAAAATATTATAAGCTGTATTATCAAAACGAACAATAAGGTGTTTTTTCGAGTGGGAGCAACAATGAGAAGGGGTTAGTCAGTCAAAAGCATTTCTCTTAATAACTTCTCTGCATTCCTTTCCTTCCTGCCGGTGCTACGGCTAAGGTAGTAGATCAGGGGTGTGGTCGATACAAGAATAAAAGCGATCATTAGAAGTATCCCGGAATTTGCATTACGTTTGCCTATGCTGGACAGGAAAACCATACTTAAAGTAAAAAGGGAAAATGTCAGAACGATACCGATGACCAGTCCATCGGAACTACCTCTGATTAGATATCTGATTTTAGTGCCCGCATTATTTTCTTCGAGAATGAGGTCAATGGTAAAATCATGACGATCAATTACACTGATTGCACCACCATAGCTTTTGTCTGACGCTGAAATAAGTCTATACTTATTTCTTCCTGATTTTTTTCCATTATTTAAGGTATTGCCGGCGATGATTTTTTCCACCTTGCTTTTAACCTGATCAATCGGACAGGGCAA
>JAGQWZ010000153.1 GCA_020436835.1 Saprospiraceae bacterium
GGGAGCGAAAATTATTCCGGTAGAAATCACTTTGGGGTTGGGTCAGATCGAAACTATTTAGTTCAGCGGCATTGAGGTAAGAAGTCCGGGCTCCCAGATTCCAGGTGATTTTACTACTGACCGGAGTAAAGAGAGTGAGCGATGCCGTCAGGAGGTCAAGCTCAGCCGAACCATGCCATTTTGTGGCGCTTTCACTGGAACTCAGACTAAGTAATCCGCCGGTCCGCCCACCATATTGGGCTGGCAAAGCATTCTTGTAAAGCGTTCCCTCCGAAAAATAGTTCGAATTAGCACTGCTGAATATTCCGTAAAAATGGTCAGTGCGATAAACGGGAATTCCATCCAGTAGGATCAGGCTTTCATTTGCTTCACTGCCTCTGATCTTTAACCGGGCATCGAGGTCATCATCTGCCTGGATTCCGGGCAACATTTGCACCTGTTTGATAAAATCGGAGGCGTATAAAGGACTGAAGGCAAATCCTCCGTTTTCCCGGTTTTTTATTTTTAAATTCCCTTCATGGGCAATAGTGCGAATAGGAGGTAACTTTTCGATCACCGTAATGGTTTGCAATTGCAGAGGCTGATCAGTCAGGGTTATGACCGGAGTTTCTCCAATTTCCCGGGGCAGTTTCGACATGGCTACATAACCCAGGCTTTGGAAATAAATGCTCTGGTTAATTTTTGTTGCGGGTACCTGTAAACTAAATTCTCCATTTGCATTGCTGATCACCGGATTTTCGCCGTCCTGAAAAATAACGACGTCCGGTATCATTTTACCGCTCAGGTCTGCTACCTGACCGTTGAGGCTCATTCCCCCCTGATAATTTGAGTAGCTGATTTTTTTATCTCTCAGGAGATATTTCGAATTATCGAGTTTTTTTACTTCCAGCTGTCCGGGAAAAATATTGGAGACCAGTTCCTGCAGGGAGCTACCAACAATTTGGCCGGATTCTTCGGGATTTAACTGAGCCAGCTCTGCCGGATAAGCGATCAGCACATTTTGGCGTGAACAAATGAGATCGATAATTGCTTTTAGCTGATCATTGGCAGACACTTCGATGGTCCAATGGTCGGACTGGGCAATTAAATTGCCTGAAATAAAAAAGATGAATAATGTCAGTAAAAATGGTTTCTGCATTGGTCGAATCTAGTTCTCCCGGCTTACAAAGATTTCGTTGTCTTTTCGGTCATATTTAAGTTTTAAAGGCCAGAAAACGCTATTTAATGCCTGATCCAGATCATTGTCCAGGAAGAAGCCGGTATAGCGGATCGCTTCGGCAGATTCGGGTAAATGAATTTGAATCCCGAATTGTCGTTGTAGTTCTGCCGCCACTTGGGAGAGGGTTGCTTCTTCGTATTTGAACGTGCCGGTCAGCCAGGCTATTTCGGGCTCTGAATTATTTTTTACCAGTTGATTTTCGGAGTTCAGCATTGCTTTTTCACCGGGAGTCAATATCACCGAACTTGCCTCGCGAGTCACCTGTACTTTTCCGGTTTTACAGATCACCTCCAGGTCACGACCATGGCTGAATATGTTGAAGCTGGTTCCCAGGACCTGGACATCTCCATTGCCGGTATGAACGGTGAAGGGGCTACCCTTGGTGACTTCAAAAAAGGCTTCTCCTTGTAGAAAAATGTCCCGTACTTCATTGAAAGAGGCGGGATCATAAGATATTTTTGATCCATCGTTTATATGGATTTCTGAATTGTCCGGAAGTTGATAGAGATTGGCCATACCCGGGGATACCTCGATGCTGGTTAATTCACTGTTACCCCAGTTTAAGATGAGCAGTACTAGAACTGCCGCAGCGGCCGCAGTCAAGGCGATCCAGCGGAATATTTTCGGTCTGGATTCGGAAGCAGGCTCCGCCGGTTGTAAATCATGCTCAATCCGTTCCCAGATCCTGGGCGCCATTCCCCGGGTGTCCATCTTTTTGAAAGTGAGATTTTTAAGGATGGATTTCGCTTCGGACACCTTTTGGCGGTTTTCCGGGTGCTGGTTCAGCCAAAGCTGCCAGCGTTGCTCGATTTCCGGTGTTGGATTGAGCACCCAATCAACAAATTGCTCGTCCCCGATGAGTTGATCGACCGAATATGTATTGTAATGATCATTCATCTTCATTCGGATTGAAAAGTTCATTTAAATAGGATTCCCGCGTCAGGCTACTGTAATTGTTCCGGCAAACCGTTGCACCGGAATGCATGATGCTGATGCAGTTTCCCTGGCTGTCTTTGGTATCCAGATGGGGCCGCTGCAAATAGCAATGTCCCAACTCGTGAAACACTAAAAACTCTTTTTCCGTTGCAGACGCATTATTCCAAAAGGTAAGATTGATCAATACCCGGTCGGGATGGTTTGGATCGTGCTGACATTGACCGGAAATGGAAGGTGCCAACGTATTGCTCAGGAAACCTTCCACCCGGACCAGCCCGAAATCGACCGTATTTCCTCTCGCTGCCGCTTCTGTTGCAAAGCGGTCAAAGTACTGCTGCAATTGTTCATCAATAAATGTCTCCGTTATTTCTTCTTTTTGGCAACTTAAGGAAGGAATAACCCAAAGGCAGAGCAGTAGCAACCCGGGATAGTAACGCTTTATTTTATTTTGGCAGGTCATCTTAAGTATACTTTATCCATACTCCTATAAGTGAGATCTAACGTTTTTGTACTCAAAGTTTTAGAAAGAAAAGCAGATTTATCAGGATCGTCATCACCTGGCGAAGTGCTTTCAAGCCATTAAAAATGAGATTTCGTGCCGATTGGTAGTTGAGATCCATTATTTCACAAATTGCTTCATAGGACATTTGTTGATAATATTTAAGGTATATCGCCTCCTTTTGCCGGTCAGAGAGGTGGGTGAAGGCGGCCTGCAATGAATTTTCAACCTCCTCACTTTGTTCTTCCTGTATCCATTTCTCTTCTATGGACAGATCGCAGTGAAAGGAGAGGTTTTTGTCACTCAGCTCACCGGGTTGCCCCTTTAGGTGCTGGATGACCCGCCGACGCAGGGCCACCATCAGATAGCGTTGAATCGAGTCAGTGGATGAAAGGCCCTCCCGGTTATTCCATATGTAGATGAAAAGATCATGCAGGCAATCTTCCACGGTTTCGCGATCCCGGCAAAATCGTTGACCGTACTGAAGCAAATTCTCAATCTGGCTGTTATAAATCTGTTTCAGGGCTTCCTGGTCGCCATGCTTAAGTTTTTCCCACAGTTCTTTGTCATCCATATTTAGTTCCGGTTAGGATCATCATTACCCGGTCGATTAGTTCTTTCCACTGGACGGGTTTGATTAAAATCGTTGCCTTTCCAATGAAGTCAACAGAGGCATTAACGGATTTTTTGACTTTCAGGACAGGTAAAAAATCAGTTAAAAATCTGAATTAAGAAACTTTTAACACTTGCCTTTGAGTACAAAATTAAAATTGTTGGCTTTTCCAGGTGTATTTCAATTATCTAACCAACAAAAAAAGATTACCAATGATTAGTCAAATCGCAAAGAAAACCTGGATGTTCGCCCTGATGATATTAGCTGTTTTTTCCGCATGTAATAAAGATGATAGCTTAAGTACGGATGATGTGGAAAATTATGTTGACGAAGTTGTTTTCGATATGCAAAGAGAGGGCAACTGTGGAAAATTTGGCTGCTATGAATTCGTATTTCCGATTACCATTCAATTTGAGGATGGAACTACTGTTGATGTAGAGGATTATGCCGGTCTGCGGGAGACGCTTCGAACTTACCGGGAAGAAAATCCGGACGGAGCACGTCCGACACTGGCTTATCCTTTGGAAGTAATGACCGAAGAAGGTGAAGTGATCACGGTGGCTTCTCAGGAGGAATTGCATGAATTGCGAGTCCAGTGCAGGAGAGATTTTTTCAATAGTCATGGACATCGCGGCCACCGATTCCGGGGTATGTTCTGCTTTACCCTAAACTTTCCCCTGTCAGTGGCACTCCCGGATGGGACGACCGCCGAGGTGGCAGATCGCATGGAGTTGAAAGAAACCCTGCGAACCTGGAAAGCGGACAATCCGGACAGCGAAGAGCGGCCTGAACTGGTCTTCCCAATTACCGTCACGATGGAAGATGGTACCGAGGTGACAGTCGAGAGTAAGGAAGCCCTGGTGGAGCTGAAGGAAAGTTGCAGTCAGTAAAAGCCCCTTTCAAACACCAAAAATATAGCCGTAGTAAGTATTGAGTTTCATAGATATTAATGTCAAGGTTTCTTGGGAGTCGGACAACGGTCCGGCTCCATCTTTTTTTATGAGAGTTTGTTGGGTGCCTGCATGAGACCGGATACTCGATGAAACAAACCGGGCAGAGAGTCGTTATTTGGTAAAGCAAGGTCAGAAATACAATACTATACACTTTAAATATTTTTATAATATATTGTAGTAATTTGTATTTTTACAGGTCTTTTGATGAGAAAACTACATAGTCATGCACCGATTTTTCCCTCTATTGTTGACGGTTGTCACCATTTTTAGTACTTCCCTGCGCACCTATGCCGACCGGGAGGCGGATTCCCTCGAACTGGTAAAATTATATAACAGTACAGAAGGCCCCATGTGGTCAATCACCTGGGATCTCGAGCAGCCCATGGATACCTGGCACGGGATTGGTCTCGATCCATCCGGACAGGTAGTCAGTGTCAGTCTGCCCGGCAACAATCTCCGCGGCGCTTTGCCGAATCTGGCATTGCCCCAGTGCCGGTTGCTTTCTCTAAGCAGAAATACTTTGAGAGATACAATGCCCATCCTGGGAGGATTGCCCA
>JAGQWZ010000017.1 GCA_020436835.1 Saprospiraceae bacterium
AAGTATTTTGGCACCGATGAGCCCATCGGCAAAGTGTTGAGAATACGGAATGCTGATTTTAAAGGGACGGGTATCATGCAAGAAATTCCCGAACAGTCGCAGTTCGATTTCAATATTCTCATCTCCATGAATTGTGCTCCCCAGATCTTCTCCAAGATCGTACTGGAAAATTGGGGAGAAGGATACGTCTGGACATTTGTGCGGACTCCTGATAATAAAAGTCCGGCAGATTATGAAGATCGGCTTCAGGCATTTGTCGATGTGAAACTGGAAGCCTGGAAAGCCGCTTCGCCGAAGATAATAATGTATCCGCTGACAGATCTTTATCTCGACTCAGCAAACATTTTCGGCTGGATGCCGGGCGGAGATCGGACCTATGTGCTCGCTTTCTCATTCATTGCCGCCTTTATCTTGTTGATTGCCTGTATCAATTTCATGAACCTGGCTACCGCCAGAAGCGGCATAAGAGCCAAAGAGGTAGGATTGAGAAAAGTGGTGGGTGCAGAAAGGTCACAATTGATTATGCAATTTCTCAGTGAAAGTATCGTACTGGCCCTGATATGTCTCGGACTGGCTCTGCTGCTGGTGAAATGGAGTTTGCCTATGTTTAACTCGCTGGCTGACCGCAGTATTCAATTTAGCTTTTTAGATAACTGGCCACTCCTGGGTGGATTTCTTTTATTATCAGTTTTCGTTGGTGCTCTGGCTGGCAGTTATCCAGCACTCCTGCTCTCCGGATTTACACCGATCAATGTACTGGCTGGAAATATTTCAGAGGGATTTAAAGGCACATCGCTGAGAAAAGTCCTGGTTACGTTTCAGTTTGCCATATCGATTTTTTTAATCATCATCACCGGCATAGTTTATAAACAAATTAAATACTGTAGTGATCTTGATGTTGGCTTTGACAAGAGCCATCTCCTGGTGATCAATGGCACACCGACCGATTTAAGGGCTCGCTACGACCAATTCAGAAATGAATTGCTGGCAAATCCGAAAATAGAAAATGCGGCAGCGTCTTCCAGAGTTCCTCCGGGCCGTTTATCCAGTTCGTTGAGGGCAAGACCAGAAGGCGTGCCGGAAGATCAACAGAGGGGAATGCAAACGGTATGGACCGATTACGACTTTATCGAGACCATGGGACTGCAAATGGCAGAAGGCAGAAGCTTTCGGCGTGACTTTCCTGCCGATGCCACGACCGGATTCATATTGAACGAAGCAGCTGTACAAGAAATAGGTTGGACAAACGAAGAGGCGATCAATAAAACATTCGGCAGCAGCGAAATTAAAGATTGGGAAAATGGGCAGTGGGAAAACCGGGATGGCAAAGTCATCGGAGTACTGGAAGATTTTCATTTCGAATCCCTAAAACGGGAAATAATCCCCACAGTCTACTTTATCGCACCCTATATGGCCTGGAACTATGTGATACGCATAAAACCAATGGATATTTCCGGGACCATCGCTTTCATTGAAGACAAATGGAAAGAATTTAATCCGGAAGCACCTTTTGAATATACCTTCGTCGATGAAAACTTCGCCGAGCTTTACAGCAATGAAGAAAGGCAGGGAAAAATATTTGGTGTCTTTTCCGGGCTGGCCATTTTCATTGCTTGTCTGGGTTTGATTGGTTTGGCCTCCTTCACCGCGGAACGGCGAAAGAAGGAAGTAGGCGTAAGGAAGGTACTCGGTGCTTCCAGCTTCAATCTGGTCCTATTATTATCCAGGGAATTTGCCTGGCTGGTGATTATCGCCTTTGTTATTTCAGCCCCGATAGGATGGATGATCATGCGGAGGTGGCTGGAAGATTTTGCCTATCAGGTTTCGGTAGGACCGGGAATATTTATTCTATCCGGATTATTTGCCTTGATGATTGCCTGGATTACGGTAAGTACTCAAGCGGCCAAAGCTGCTTTTAGTAATCCGGTAAATGTGATCCGAAACGAATAGTCCTTTATTGGAGGTCAATAAATACCCGGCATTTAGATTAATCCGAATTTGATCGCATTTTTCACCATGCCGGCGGTGTTTCTGCCGCCCAACTTGGT
>JAGQWZ010000154.1 GCA_020436835.1 Saprospiraceae bacterium
ACACATAAAAGCGATCGAACATGGCACCGGATTGACCGATCCGGTCGATGTGCGGGGTACTCAGGTTGGAATTACCGTTGATACTTAAATCACCCCACCCCTGATCATCTGCAAGGATCATCACAATATTCGGTGTATGATCTGAGCCCGTTTCTCCCCCTTTTGATTTGCAGGACATAAAAGCGGAAAAAATTAATAAGTAAAAAAAGATCCTCGTTTTAATTTCACTTTCCATCAAATAGCAATCTAGATTTTAAGAATCGCAATAATTTTCATTTATCTACTCGTCAAGCATTTTATCCAGTGACTCCATGGTAAACCTGAATCCCAAAATATAGGGCGCTTCTCCCATGCTCCAATGCCCATAAGTGACGGCGTGAATCGTTCCGTCATTTAACCTTTCCAATGCCGGATAGGCACAATCACTACCCTTTGTATTGTCCTTAAAACGTAGGCGGTATTGTCCTTCATTGCCCCTGGCCAGATCTTCGTAGGTGCCGACCCAACCTACCCAATCACCGGCGGTAGGACTGACCGGTCCTGCTTTATCGTACAATATTTTTTCATCGCAATTGGGACATTGAGATTTTAATTGTTCCACGCGGGTCAATGCGGGTGAATTATCGCGGAATGAAATTAATAACCGGCCATCTTCGGTATAAATGGCCTGATGCCGGTCACCGGTCAATGCATTCGGCAATTCCCGGGGAGGTGACCAGGTCTCTCCTTCGTCATCCGAAAAGATGATGAAAGAATTTAGTCTCCGGGAGTTTTCCCTCAATAAAACTGCGATTTGGGCTCCGTCCGGAGAACGAACTATCCCTGGCTCACACAAATGGATTATTGAATTTCGATATATAGTTTGAGGGGTTGACCAGTTCATTCCACCATCTTTTGAAATGGTTTTATACAAGGTGAAATTCGCCTGATTCAGGGAAACTGATTCGTTCAAGGATGCCGGTCTGCCTCTTTTCGTAAAAAACCGTTCATCATCGTGAAACATGGCCATGTAATGTCCGGGGCCGGTTTGCAACGCAATAAGGTCGCTCATCACCACAATGCCACCCCACTCTCCCACCGGTTTTAATGCTGTCCAGGTTTCACACCAATCTTCCGAATAGGCCAGGCGGGCTGGATATAAACCGGAGAACATGATTACCCTGTCCACCCCATTTTGATCGGTCACCGGATACAAAGTGGGCACTTCCAGGGATGTTGACCAATTATCCGGCACGGTTAGCCGGTCACTCCATGTTCTGCCTCCATCCTTACTCTTCTTCATGACGATGCCACCCCGGCCATGTCCTTTAGGGTAGACGATGTACATGGATTCTCCGTCGGGGAGCAGAACAGTGGTAGGGTGCCCCAGATATTGACCTTCTTCCCGGTCGACGACGATTTGCCATTCCTGTTTGGAGTCCAGATCAATCAAAGGAATACTGAAACTGTTTGTGGAAAATTCCTTCAAATCAACTCCCTGATTGACGATCGTCTGACCGGTCAGATCAATGCAAGAAAGAGCGAATAAGATACAACCAATCAAAATAAACCGGTTCATACTTCTTTAGTCATTCTGAGAAAATACAATGCGAAAAATATCATTTCACAATTGTACAATATTTTCATGATTTTAAGACCAGGAATAAAACAGCCGGCATTTTAAAAAGTGCCCATCCTTTAGTGCTGGATCGTTTCTGTAGTATTGAAATAACGAATAGCAGGACCTCCCCCAAACGATGGGACAAACCTGCACGCACAGATACTTACAGTGAATTTTTAATTGGTGTTCTTCCAGAATGAGGAACATAATCGATCTAAATTTATTATATTTGAAAAAATGAGATAGACTTAACTCATTGACTTTAAAGCAAATTAATTTATTAGAATAATAAATAGAAAAGCATTTAATTTTTATCTGTTATTTCATTGAAAGTCCACGCTGACTTCCAAATTTGCTATTTTTTTCACAATACTTTTTTAATTAATTAATGATTGATCAACGCAGCAAATCAGAAGCGCTTCTGCAACGGAGAAAAAATATTGTAGCTAATGGTGTAGGGGTATTCAATACGGCCAGTGTACGATCGGCCAAAGGAGCCATAATAATCGACGAAGATGGAAGGGAACTCATCGATTTTGCCGGCGGTATCGGTGTTGTCAATGCCGGTCATTGTCCAGAACCGGTAGTACAGGCTATTTGTGCCCAGGCAGAAAAATACCTGCATACAAGTTTTAATGTTGTGACTTATGAACCATACATTAAGCTCTGTGAGGTGCTGGCAGAAATACTTCCTCATGGGGAAAAAACAAAATCAATGCTCGTTAGCACCGGTGCCGAAGCGGTGGAAAATGCGATTAAGATCGCGCGACAAGCTACCGGAAGACAAGCTATTCTTAGTTTCACTGATGCTTTTCACGGCAGAACGATGATGGCCATGACCCTCACCAGTAAAATTAAATACAAAATAGGATGCGGACCTTTTGCTCCGGAAGTATACCGGCTTCCTTTCCCAAACTACTACCGCTATGGCAATGGCAGATCTGAGGCGGAATTTGTCAGTGATGAAATCAGAAGTCTGCAAGAAAGCATTTCCAATATGGTGGATCCCCAAAATCTGGCAGCCATCATTCTGGAACCAATTCAGGGTGAAGGTGGCTTTAATCCTGTCCCCCAACGATACCTGGAACAACTACGTCAATTCTGCACCCAATATGGAATCTTGCTGATCCTTGATGAGGTCCAGAGTGGATTTGCCCGTACCGGCCATTGGGCATCCTGGCAGCACTATAATGTGCAACCGGATATTAGTACGTACGCCAAATCAATGGGGTCCGGAATGCCGATTGCCGCCGTCGTGGGAAGAGCCGATATCATGGATGCCGCCATCTCCGGCACGATCGGAGGCACTTATATTGGAAACCCGGTGAGCTGCGCCGCTGCACTGGCTACGATCCAATATATCAAAGATCAGCAGTTAAATAGCCGTGCCATCCAGGTGGGAAAGATTATCTCTGACGCATTTAGTTCCTGGAAGAAAAAATATCCCTCAATAGGCGATGTTCGGGGTATTGGTGCCATGATGGCAATAGAGTTGGTCAAAGAAAATGATCCGAGAAAGCCGGATGGTGATCTGTGCAACCGGATTGTGGCGGGCTGTGCTGAGAAAGGTCTGGTTCTCCTCAGTGCCGGGACTTTCGGTAATGTGATTCGCATACTTTGTCCACTGGTCATCACCGATCAGCAGTTAAAAGAAGGATTAGATATTCTGGAAAATACCTTAAAAGTGGAATCCACAAACATATGATGAAACCGTTTGCGATTGCCGGAATTCAAATGAGGATTTCTGCAATTCACTCCAATGTGGAAATGATGAAACTGAAACTTGACATCGCCATGAATCTTTATCCATGGGTCGAGATGGTACTTTTCAGTGAACTCTGTGCCTTCGGCCCCCTTACCTACACTGCCCAGGAAATACCCGGCGAATTTGAGGAAGAAATGAAGAAGATGGCCAAGAAGTACAAAATATGGTTGATTCCGGGATCCATTTTCGAAAAAAGCGGTCAGCATATTTACAATACTGCCTCGGTGATCAATCCGCAAGGTGAAGTAGTAACCCGATACCGTAAAATGTTTCCCTTCTATCCCTATGAAGTTGGGGTAACGCCCGGATCGGAATACTGCGTCTTTGACGTACCGGATGTGGGCAGATTCGGTCTTTCCGTTTGCTATGATATGTGGTTTCCCGAGACGATACGCACCCTGGCAGTAATGGGAGCAGAAGTTATACTGCACCCCACCATGACCGGAACCATCGACCGGGATATTGAACTCTCCATAGCCCGGGCGATGGCTACCGTCAATCAGTGCTTTTTCTTTGATGTCAATGGCCTGGATACGGGTGGCAGTGGTCGATCCATCGTTTGCGGCCCGGATGGACATGTACTTTATCAGGCTGAAGGAAACGAAGAGATCATTCCCATTGAACTCGACGTTGAAAGAGTAAAAAGAAGTCGAGAACTCGGGGTACTTCGGTTGGGCCAACCGTTGAAAAGCTTCCGGGATCACATGGGGCAGTTCAGCATCTACCAGCCGGGGAAAAAGCACCCATATCTGGAATCTTTAGGCCCCCTAATCAAACCAAAGCGGGTAGATAAACTGTCTCAATTAAAAATGAAAGAAAATGAAATGTTGGAGGAACCACCAACTCCAATAGTATATAAAGACGAAAACAATATTTAATTATATCTAAGTCGTGGGAGGACTTTTAATATATCAGCAATTTGTATTTGTGGTAAAAAACCTGATAACCTGGTTTGAGATCCCGGCAGTGAATTTTGATCGGCCGGTGCCATTTTATTCTACTATTAGCGAAATTGAAATGGAAAAAATCAAATCTGGTGATTATTCAATGACACTATGTCCTCAGGAAAAAGATGACAAAACAGACTCGGTGGTTTCAGGAAATGGAGCAATTGCAAGTGAAAAAGTTCCGCTGATTTATCTCCAGGGTATAGGGGATTCAAATAAAATCCTGCATGAAGTTGACGAGATCTGCGACCGGATCATTCATTCGAAAAGTTTTTTAATTCCACTATTGGATACCATGCGATTTTTCTCGATTGAGAAGGGACTAAATTAGCCCTTCACTGCAAATTTATAATGTTATCAAAAAAAATAAGAAAATACTAAGTACCAAGTTCTACAATGTCGCTCAACTACGCATTCAGTACTGGAATAATCTAAAAAACACGGTCATCGCCCTGGCGCACAGCCAGAAGGATTCCGCAGAGGAAAAAAAATTAAAGAAAACAGCCGGCATCATTTTGAAGGAGCTGAATGAGGTGGAGAAATATTTCGCTTTTCCCGGAAGACACCGCATTCAGAGCCTGAAGGCGGCTCTACCGAGAGCAGAATATATGGCGTTGTCTCATCTCGTAGCTGAAACAACCCAACAATTGGTGAGTGACAGTTATCGCAGTCATCCTGACTATCTGGAGGAGGAACAATTCCTGGATGAGAAAGATTCCGAGGAATGGAGCGGCAAAAGTGACTTTGAAGTTCTGTTTGTTGAAAACATCTCACCGGAAGACGAAAAAACACTTCGGATTTCACTAAGGGATTTGCGGTCATCCACCGATAAATTCCAATACAACATCGTGGTGCAGAGATCTTTTCAGGACGCAATGATTGCCTTGCAATTAAATTATAATATTCAGGCGGTCGTCATCAGATATGCACCTTCGTTCAGGACAAATGAAATCGGAGACCTGGTCAAACCCTATGTTGATCATCTGCTAAAGCTGGATCTGAGTGCGAAATCGACTGAGGATCTGGGACCGATGCTGGGCCGGTGGATAAAGAATTTCAGACCTGAGCTGGATACTTATTACGTCACCGATACCTCGCTTGGCGAATTGAAGAATAGCACTATAAAGGGATTTCGGCGTATTTTCTATCGTAAAGAAGATTTGCAGGAACTGCATTTGACCATACTCCAGGGCATCATGGAGAGGTACGATGCGCCTTTCTTTTCCGCCCTGAAAGACTACAGTCAAAAACCAACGGGAATTTTTCACGCTATGCCGATCTCCAGGGGTAATTCCGTATTTAAATCCCGCTGGATCAAGGACTTTGGCGATTTTTACGGCCGGAATATGTTTTTGGCAGAAACTTCTGCAACGACCGGCGGTCTTGATTCACTGCTACAGCCCAAGGGTCCTCTGAAAAAAGCTCAGAAAATGGCCCGGGATGCTTATAACTCACAACATACTTACTTTGTAACTAACGGGACTTCCACGGCCAATAAAATTGTGCTGCAGTCTCTCATTGCGCCGAAAGATATCGTGCTGATAGACCGGGATTGCCACAAGTCTCATCACTATGGGATGGTTCTATCCGGAGCCTATCCGGTCTATCTCGATTCATATCCGATTGAAAAATATTCCATGTATGGCGCAGTCCCTCTTGAGCAAATCAAGCAGAAGTTAAAACAGTTGGAAGAAGCGGGTCAGTTGAAGAAAGTCAAAATGGTTCTTCTGACCAATTGCACTTTTGACGGTCTTGTCTATAATGTAGAACGGGTGATGGAAGAAATCCTTGCCATCAAGCCAGATATGATCTTCCTCTGGGACGAAGCCTGGTTTGCCTTTGCCGGATTCAATTATATCTACAAGCAACGTACGGGAATGTATGTGGCAAATAAATTATATGAAAAATACAGAAGTAAGGAATATCGCTCCCACTACGAAAAGGAAATGAAGAAGAATGATGGAAAGCAACCACCGTCATTACCTGATCCGGATCTCGTGCGCATCAGAGTCTATGCCACTCAAAGTACTCATAAGACGCTAAGTAGTTTTCGCCAGGGATCCATGATCCATATTTGGGATCAGGACTTTCGGAGGAAAAGTGAAAACACTTTTATGGAGGCCTATATGACCCATACTTCTACGTCACCGAATTATCAAATGCTGGCATCACTGGATATTGGCCGGAGACAGGTACAATTTGAGGGTTTCGAACTAGTGGAACGCAGCATCGAAATGGCTATGTTACTCAGGGCGAGGATAAATGATAATCCCCAACTGAGCAAATATTTCGATGTTTTGACCGTGCATGATTTCATTCCTGATCACCACCGGCAAACGGGACTGATGGAATATTATGACCGGGAAAACGGATGGAATCGAATGGAAGAAGCCTGGCAAAAAGATGAATTTGTATTAGATCCCACTAAAATTACTTTAAGCATCGGACGTACTGGCCTGGATGGCGATACTTTCAAGAATCTGTACCTGATGGAGAAATTTAATATTCAGATTAACAAGACTTCACGCAACTCCGTGTTATTCCTGACCAATATCGGTACCACGAATGGTAGCGTCACTTATCTGACCAATGCCTTGTTAAAAATTGCTGATTCGCTGGATGCTGAAATCAAGGCACTTAATGAAAAGGAAAAAGAGATATACGAAGAAAGAATTCATTCATTGACAGTCGATGTGCCTCCCCTGCCGGATTTTAGTCACTTTCATGAATCTTTTCAGGCCATTCCCGGAGTGCCGGGTGGAAATCTCCGCGCCGCCTATTTCCTCGCCTATGACGAAGATAACTATGAATATATTCCACTAAGCGATTGTTTGCCGGAAATGGAAAAGGGCAAAACGCTGGTGGCCTCTTCATTTGTGATTCCGTATCCTCCTGGATTTCCGGTGCTGGTTCCGGGTCAGGTAGTCAGCAAGGAGATCATTCAATTTCTTTTAGCTCTGGATGTCTCGGAGATTCATGGCTACCGCTCGGATCTTGGATTAAGGGTTTTTAAAGAGGGGGTTCTCAATCGTCAGAAGAAGGTGACTTCAATCGGAATAACGAAATCTCAACCTGCAAAAAAAAGTGAATCATCAACAAATCAAAAATAAATATGACTGCTACAACTACCACTAATAACCATAATCTGCATGGAGTACCGGATATCAGAAGGTATTTCTATAAGAATGAAACTCCATTATACTTCATCAGTGCCACTAATTTTAATTTATTGGGAGCTGATGAATGGATCAAGGGCTTTAAATTTATTTGTTTTATCGAGTGTTTCGATGGCCTTCATCCCAATGTTTTTTCCCCAAAGGAAGAAGTACCTCACGATGAATTTGAAAGTATAGAAGATATAAACAATTACTTACTCAAACATCCGGAGGTTAAGACATATCTGCAAAAACACAAGAAAAAAAAGAAGAAGAAAGATGGTAAACTGGGGAAAGCGCTATTTCTCATGTTTGATGAAGAGACCGAAAAACTGGCGAAGAAAATAGGCCTGGAAATCATGTTTCCCAGTGCCAAGATGCGGACCTTTATGGACAATAAGGTGAACACGAACCGAATTGCCGAAAAAGCAGGGGTCAGTTGTGTGCCCTACGTACTCGCTCCGGTCAAGGACTACAAAAACCTCAGATCCATTTCCAAGAAATTAGGAAATGATTTGGTAATTCAGACTCCTTTCGGCGATTCAGGCCACACTACCTTTTTTATATCAAACGAAGAAGATTTTAAAAAACACGAAGAAGACATCGTAAAGGAGAAGGAAGTAAAAATAATGAAACGCATTAATTGCCGGGGCTCCGCTATAGAGGCCTGTGTAACTAGACACGGAACCATTGTAGCGCCTCTGATGACAGAACTGGTAGGATTTAAAGAGTTGACTCCCTATAAAGGCGGTTGGTGCGGGAATGAAATTTATCCCAATGCTTTCACTCCGGAAATACGGGAAAAAGCCAGAAAAAATACTCAACTATTTGGTGAACAATTAAGAAAAGAGGGCTATAAAGGATATTTCGAACTGGATTTCCTGATTGACCAGGATGATGGTGAAGTATATCTGGGAGAGTTGAATCCAAGAATTACCGGAGCCAGTTCTATCACCAATCATGCCGTCTTCGCCCTTGCCGATGCCCCCTTGTTTATTTTCCATATCCTGGAATGGATGAACCGGGATTATGAACTGAATGTGTCTGAAATAAATAATCGGTGGGCAAAACAGGAAAACATTGACGAGTGGAGTCAGCTTATTATAAAGCATACGGAAGATACCATCGAATATGTTACTCAAGCACCTCAGTCCGGAATCTGGGAGATGACCGGCGATAACGACATTGTTTTTGATCGTATGGATACCCACAGACGTGCGGTTGAGAGTGAAAAAGAAGCATTTTTTCTACGCATCACCCGCAAAGGAGACTACCTCTATGAAGGTGCTGATATGGGGATCCTGGTGGCGAGAGGCCGAATGATGACCAATAATTTCAAACTAACCGAAAGAGCAAAAAACTGGATTAAAGCCATTCGCTCCAAATATGTATCAAACATTATTGAGGATAAACGCGAGATGCCGGTTTTAACCGGTAGCTTAACGAAATAAGCAGACAAATGAAGTTTAACAGCATCAATCCGTATGACGGCAAAATCATTGGTGAATACCAAAGCCTCGATAAAGAAGCGGTCGAAGATATACTTTCCAAAGTGAAACAGGCTTCCGGACCGTGGGCGGAAACACCGGTCACCGAGAGATCAGGGTTAATGGCTAATGTGGGTAAAATTTTGAAAGCCAATGTTGAAGAATACGCACGCATGATCACCTTGGAAATGGGAAAGCCAATAAAAGAGGCAAGATCTGAAATCAACAAGTGTGCCTGGGTCTGTGAATATTATGCAGAAAATGCCGGAGCTTTCCTGCGTGATGAATCGATTGAGACCGAAGCATTCAAGAGTTATGTGCGACATGATCCCCTGGGCAGCGTGCTGGCGATCATGCCCTGGAATTTTCCTTATTGGCAGGTATTTCGCTTTGCTGCACCCACTTTGACAGCAGGGAATACCGGAATACTGAAACATGCCCCGAATGTTTTTGGATGTGCAACTCAAATTGCTCAAATATTTAAAGACGCTGGATTCCCGGAATATGTCTTCCAGAATCTCATCATCCACCATGATCTTGTCGGGGACATTATTTCACATGATACCATTAGGGCTGTCACCTTGACCGGCAGTGAACGGGCGGGAACAGCCGTTGCTCAAATTGCCGGCAAGTGTCTGAAGAAATCCGTGTTGGAATTGGGGGGGAACAACGCATTTATTGTTTGGAAAGACGCCAACATCGATCGAATAGTGCAGACCGCCCTGACCGCCAGAATGCTTAATACCGGCCAAAGTTGTATCGCCGCCAAACGGTTCATTTTAATAAAGGAGATCTATGATGAATTTGTCGACAAGTATAAAAAGGCCTTATCTGAATTGAAGACCGGTAATCCCCTGGATGAGGAGACACAGGTGGGACCTCTGGCGAGAAAAGACCTGGCAGAAAATCTAAATGATCAGATTGTACGTTCGGTCAAGATGGGTGCCCAACTTATTGTGGGAGGAGAAATGACCGGTTGTTTTTATAGTCCGACCATTTTAGGGGAAGTCAAACCGGGCATGCCTGCATTTGATGAGGAGACCTTTGGACCCCTGGCAGCAATGATCCGGGCAAAGGATGAGGTCGAAGCTTTTTCATTGGCTGAACGTTCAAAATACGGATTGGGAGTCACTGTGTGCACCGAAGACCTTGAAAAAGCGATGTCCTATGCCGGATCGGTCAGCGACGGCGCTTATTTTGTTAACGAATTGGTTAAATCAGATCCAAGATTACCATTTGGTGGAACAAAGCGGTCAGGTTATGGACGAGAACTGGCTAAAGATGGTATCATGGAATTTATCAATAGAAAAACAGTCTATGTGAGTAAGTGACCATGGTTACTGACCTTGTTGCAGCAAAAAACCTTTTTATTGTATAAAGTCGATTGGGGAAGACACGAATTCTAATTTGACATTCTGATAAGCGTTGATAGTTCTCTGCTCCACCGGATCAAACTAAAGCACCTGGGAAAATCCATTCACCAGCAGAATGAATACCATTCACTGAATAATCACGCAGCTTCAAAACGTGAAATAATGAATTTTGTATCTTGATCATCAAGATCAAAAGCTGACGAATATGCCAAAGACACATGTCAAAAAAACCATTGTAATTGATGCCCCGGCTCACCGCGTTTTTTCAATCATTAACGATTTTCACCACTGGACAATCTGGTCACCCTGGTTGGTAGCTGAACCGGAGTCTGAAGTCAAGGTAAGAGAAGATGGTAAATTCTATGAATGGGAAGGAAAACGTGTAGGAGCGGGAGAGATGACGATTATCAACGAAGATCCGGACAAATTAGTGGATATAGATCTCACCTTTCTAAAGCCCTGGAAATCCACGGCCAAAGTCAAATTCATCCTCCAACCGGAAGGTCAGAAAACCAAAACATCCTGGATTATGGACAGTAGTCTTCCATTTTTTATGTTTTGGATGAAAAAGAGTATGGAAGCCTTTATCGGGGCTGATTTTGACCGGGGTCTGAAGATGCTCAAGGAATATGTAGAAATCGGAAAAGTCAATTCAAAACTGGAATTTAAAGGTGTATCTCAACATGCCGGTGGAAAATATTTCGGCATTAAAAAAGACACCACGGTCGACAACCTGCAAAGCATGGAAACTGACTTTGGTAAATTAGGTGAATATCTGAAGTCCAATAACATTACTCCTTCTGCTCCCCTCTTTTCTATCTATCACAAGTGGGATATGGTAAAAGGGCAGGTCAGTTATACCGCGGCCGTACCAGTGGAAGAAATTCCTTCCAATCTACCTTCCGAATTTGTGCAAGGGGAAATTCCCGCCAGTAAAATTTATACGCTCCGTCATGTCGGGTCGTACGATCACCTCGGCAATGCCTGGACTACCATGTACATGATGCATCGGAACAAGGAATTCAAACCGCTGAAGAATGTGCACCCCTATGAAATGTATTTAAATATGCCCGGTGAAGTTCCTGATGAAAAATTAATGACCGACATTGTTTTTGCCATAAAAGAATAAACTACCATTTTTTTTTGAAAGCGACGATAATAAAAACGGGGATCATCAGGGCTTTTGTTCCTGCAAAAGAATTCGATATTGAACGGTCCTTCTACCGTGAAATAGGTTTTGAAGAACGTACTTATGACGATTCACTCTCTGTCTTTAGTCAGGGGGAATTTAGTTTTTACCTGCAGAATTATTATGTAAAAGATTGGGCCGATAATTTCATGATGTTTCTCGAAGTTGATGATGTGGACCAGTGGTTTTATTTTTTAAAAGGGCTTGATCTTGAAAATAAATATGCTGGAATTCGCTTTGCCGAGCCGGTGGATGAACCCTGGGGAAGAGTTTGTCGCCTAGTCACTCCTACTGGTGTACTTTGGCATTTCGGAAAATTTATCAATTAGGTGATGAGGTGATGAGGTAATTTGGTGATTAGTTCAGGTAACTGGTTAATCAATGGTCAGGAAGCAGTCGTGTCTATTTGCAGATAGGCTGGTACTTTTGGTACTTATGGTACCTTTGATACTCTTCACCACTGACTACTGACCACTGACTACTGACTACTGGAAAATGTTGGCTGAATTGTAGAAGTAGAGAATTGATCAGGTGATTAGGTGATCAGGTAACTGGTTAATCAATGGTCAGGAAGCAGTTGTGTCTAATTGCAGATAGGCTGGTACTTTTGGTACTTATGGTACCTTTGGTACTCTTCACCTCTGACCACTGAATGCTGTTTGAAAATGTCGGATGCCGGGTGCCTGATGCGATCCTTAGTACTCATAGTACTCATGGTACTCATGGTACTTATGGTACCTTTGGTACTCCTCACTCCTGACCACTGACTACTGACTACTGGAAAATGTTGGTTGAATTGTAGAAGTAGAGAATTGATCAGGTGATTAGGTGATCAGGTAACTGGTTAATCAATGGTCAGGAAGCAGTTG
>JAGQWZ010000155.1 GCA_020436835.1 Saprospiraceae bacterium
CTCCGGCTGACTGGAAAGATGGAGAAGACGTAGTTATTCTTCCATCGGTGTCTGACGAAGAAGCAAAAGCAAAATTTCCCAAGGGATTTACGGTGATCAAGCCTTATCTGAGAATGACTCCGGATCCGAAATAGAAAATCATTTTGAATCAGATTATAAGGGGCATTTTATATGCTCCTTTTTTTTTAAAATTCATTAATAAAGATTATTCCTCACCATCGAGGCCGGATTCCCGGAGCATAGGGATATTTTTTATTCCGGTAGTATTCAAGATCATGCTCTGATACCGGTACGCTATCCGGAATGGGCAGCTTAGAAAACTGTTGAAAATAAGAGATACAGGCGTCTCTCCACCACTTTGCTTCTTTTAGCTGGATCCGTAAAAGCGACTGCACATGGTCAAATCTTTCTTCATCTACCTGATCCCTTAATGTCATCCAGGTATCCAGAAATCCCTGCACCTGGTCCACACCTTCCTGATAGTGAAGACAAAGTTCATCCCACAGGATTTTTCCCGATGCCAGTTTTTCTTTCCAGCCTACATGGTGAAACCACAAAAGATATTTTTCCGGACACTTTTCTCTTGACTCGAAGATTTTGGCAACCGGCCTTTGATACTGACTGATCGCATCGCTTCCTGTCTGCGTGCGGTCAAATCCGATTCCAAGGCTATCCGCTCGGTGATAATATGTAGAAGTCCAATCCGCTCTTGACATTTTATCCACCCAGGGTCCCGGACCATAATGATGACCTGCACCCATGATATGATGCAGTCCCAACGGAGTCATGTAATTGACCACTGCTTCATGTGATTGGCTCATCATTTCTTTAATCTTATCAAGTAAATCACCGTCATTTCCGAAAGTCATCCGGATCCATTCGTCGGCAATCCAGTCTGCCGACAGTTCATGGTCCCAGGCAAGCCGTCCGAACGCATACCAATTTGCCTGGCCAAACGGATGACTGGTCCAATTCCGGTCGGAACCGATGTTTGCCACTCCTGCCATCGCGGTCACATATTGATCTGTCAACGAACCATCAATGACCTTCGCCACGGTGCTTCCTTTTCCCTGCATATATGTGTCGGATTCCAGCACTTCTTTCCATAAGGAGCCCAAATAAGCCAGATGGGTGCCCTGTCCCAGATATTCCTGCGTGATCTGAAATTCCATCATCACCGGAGTTTTTTCCAGGGCGCCGAAAAGTGGATGAAAAGGTTCTCTGGGCTGGAAGTCAATAGCCCCGTTTTTGACCTGAATCAGCACATTGCTTTTAAACTCTCCATCTAGCGGAATGAATTCGTTATTTGCCTGCTTATGTCTGTCTTCGGGTTCTTCATTGCTGTAAACAAAAGCTCGCCACATGACGATACCACCGTGTGGTCCTAAGGCTGTTGCCAGCATGTTTGCCCCATCCGCATGACTGCGATTGTAATTTTGCGGACCGGGTTGTCCTTCGGAATTCGCTTTTACTACAAATCCGCCGAAATCCGGGATCTGTTCGTAGATCTCTTCTATCTTTTCATTCCACCACTGCTGGACCGTTTCATCAAGAGGATCTGCGGTTTCCAATCCTCCCAACTCAATGGGCGCACTGAACCGGGCGGTGAGATACACCTTGATGCCAAATGGTCGAAAAACATCTGCCAGGGCTTTAACCTTCCTCAGATAATCAGGCCGGAGGATCAAAGCATTGGCATTTACGTTGGTCAGTACGGTTCCATTGATACCAATCGACGCATTGGCACGGGCGTAATCGATATAACGGGGATCGATGTATTCGGGTAATTGGTGCCAATTCCAAATCGAAAAACCAGCATATCCCCTTTCGACGGTTCGATCCAGATTGTCCCAATGATTTAAGATCCTGACCTGAATTTTGGGAGCAATTTTAATATTGAGATTTTCAATGGATTGATGGGTCTGCAACAACCGCAGGAAATGAAAGACGCCATAAAGTACCCCGGCATCGTGCAATCCGGTGATGATGGTGATGTTTTTTCCATCAATTACCTTGGACAAAATCGTAAATCCCTCACTGCCTAAATCTTGTGTTTCATTCGGTGTGAGCCTTTCGGATAAAATAGTATTAGGGCCATAGGTGCCCACCAGGAGTAAATGGTCGTCAGCCAGCGTACCATTTCTAATTTCTTGACCCAGGAGTCCGGTCAGACCATGCTCCAATTCTTTTTTGATTACATCCATCGTTGCATTCTCATCAACGATCAGCATCGAGCTAATCCTTGCCCGGTATTCCTGAAGGCGTGCACCATCCTCGATCAGATCATACCGAAGCCAAAGACGGTAACCATCTTCCGCCTTACCTGGAATTATTGAACAAAAAAGAAAAAAGCAAATGATTAATTTAGGCATCATACCGGGCTTGATATCAAGTATATGTAGCAAATATCAGCTATAATTCCAAAGGTCCGGACCTTAACTCCGTTTTTTTAACAAATAAATAAATCAGGATGCATGAAGCTATTTTGCCAGGCTTGATAAAGCAGTTTCAATATTACAAGAATCTGGGTGATAAAACCTTTCAGCAAATAGAGGATGATCAAATGCATTGGCAATACAATGAAGATTCTAATAGTCCGGCCATTTTAATCAATCATATCTCGGGAAATATGCTTTCCCGTTTTACTAATTTTTTAACAGAGGACGGCGAAAAAACCTGGCGTAACCGGGATGCGGAATTCGAAGGCGGAAATGCAAGCAAAGAGGTGCTGCTTAAAAAATGGGATGAAGGCTGGTCCTGTCTATTTCAGGTTCTTGAATCTCTGTCTGAAAATGATCTCGATAAAATGGTTTACATCCGAAATATGGGTCACACCGTCTTCGAAGCCCTGAACCGGCAGTTAGCGCATTATGCATACCACATAGGTCAGATTGTTTTTATTGGAAAAATCCTCAAGGGAGCAAATTGGCAATCCCTCTCCATTCCACGCGGTGAATCAGAAGTCTATAATAAGCAACAGTTTAGACACCCCAGGGAAAGAAAACATTTTACCGATGACTTTCTAAAGGGTGAGGATCGGGAATAGGAATCGGAAGCATCGACAGGGATACACACTCTCTGCATTAATGCGGTAATTTGTATATTAGAAAAACTAAAAAGGATCGTATGCTTCGGTTTTCCTTCGTGATTTTCCTCTCCATGTGTTTTTCATTATTTCTTATAGCACAAGATCGGCTTCCTTCCCGGGTACATAGCTGGACTCAACTGGAGCAGAGAGAAAACGGTGGCCGGATATCCAGACCGATTTTAGAGGGATCTACCACACATTTGGAGTATTATGAAATTCATGCAACTACCATTGCTCCTGGGACCGAACCTCATCCCGCCCATGAGCATCTTGACGAAGAACTATTGATCGTGAAAGAGGGTCACTTGGAAGTCACCATTGGCGATCAGGTCGAGCTCCTGGGGCCGAAAAGTATTGCCCTCATTCAACCGCATAAAATGCATGGCTTCCGGAATTCAGGAGATTCCCCAGCGACTTATTATGTATTGCGATACCGGTCCAGGGCGGGGATGAATGCAGCGAGAGCAGAAGAGAATGGGGGATCGATTTTAAAAGACTTCAACTCCCTGGTTTACAGGGAACATGATAAAGGAGGCCGCCGGAATTACTTCGATCGCCCTACGGCAATGTGTGAAGACTTCGAAATGCATATGACCAATCTCAAAGAAGATACCGATAGTCACGCTCCCCATACACATGTCGTTGAGGAAATCATTTTGATCACCGAGGGGGAAGTGGAAATGCATATCGATGGTCAATGGTTCAAGGCATTTCCCGGTGACCTGGTATTTCTCGATTCAATGGTTCCTCATGCCGCCAGAAATGTAGGTAGCGGTCAATGTCAATATTTTGCCTTTCAATGGAAATGATATCCTTTTTCAGAATTTTGTCTTGATATCAAAGGTGGAATGATGACCGGGAAGCATTGGTTTGGATTATACTTTCTTGCCGCAGTTTTCTGTTACAGTTGCCAGAAGGATCAGGTGGGGCAAATAGCCGGAATACGTATCATTGACCATCCCAGTCAGGCAGGGGGGCAATCTCAATTGGTTGCCGGATCCCACGAAAATCTCCTTTGTTCCTGGCTGGAATATCTGGATGATACGCTGGTTGAATTACGTTATACTGCGCTACAGGATGATGAATGGACAAAATCAACGACGATTGGATCAGGAAGCAATTGGTTTGTCAACTGGGCCGATTTTCCTTCTGTGGTGGATGGTGCCGGGTTTCTCGCTGCCCACTGGTTGGAGTACCGGGGCAAAGGTACTTACGAGTACGACGTAAAAATTGCATTATCCGCTGATGGCCGGGATTGGAATCAGACGCTGGTGCCGCACCGGGACAGTGTGAAGGCAGAACATGGTTTCGTCAGTCTTTTACCCACTATGGAAAATGACTTGATGGCAGTATGGTTGGATGGACGATTTACGGAAATTGCAGATCAACAGGGTGACGGTCATCATCATGGAGGGGGAGCAATGACTCTGCGTACAGCCGTGATTTCGAAGGAAGGGAAGATTACAGATGAATATGAACTGGATCACCGGGTTTGTGACTGTTGTCAGACCGATGCCGCAATGACGGACCAGGGTCCCGTGGTGGTCTACCGGAATCGTACCGAAACAGAAATAAGGGATATTTACCTGGTCAGGATGGTGGAAGGGGTATGGCAAGAGCCATATCCGGTCCATAATGATCATTGGAAAATTGGAGGTTGTCCGGTAAATGGACCGGCGGTATCTGCAATGGGTAACCAGGTGGTCGTAGTCTGGTATACCATGGCTGATAATATTCCTCGGGTTAAATTGTCATTTTCCCGGGATGCCGGAGCTAATTTTGACTCCGTTATGATGCTCAGCCACCACCAACCATTAGGACGGGTCGATGTAGAATTTATTGACGCTAAAACAGTGTTGGCTACCTGGATGGAAGAGACTGAAGGGCACGCGCAAATTATGGCCGCAATTGTCACGACCGATCTGCATCGCTCTCCTTCATTTTCCCTCGTTGAAACGTCTTCTTCGAGATCATCAGGCTTTCCACAAATTGCCCGGGTAAACAACCGGGTATATCTTTCGTGGACAGCAGTGGATAGTGATGATTCCAAGGTAAAAACGGCTGAAATTCTGTTCCGTTAATCACCCGTGATTTCGATTTTTTTATGTCCTAAAATCAGATAGTCTACCGGAATGTCGTGCTCCTCATGAGGAAGCGAAGATGTGGATAATTGCAGGGGAAAACCTACCCCGACCTTGAGTGCATCAGGTTGATCAGCTAAAAAATGATCGTAGTATCCACCACCATATCCAATGCGATAACCCGATCGATCGAAGACGACACCAGGTACCAGAATGAGGTCATATTTACCGGTATAAATTACATTGGATGAAGTCTCGTAAATTCCCATCTGATTTTTTTTTAAATCGGTAAATGATGAGGTGACAAGGTGTAACATTTCCGGTTTCCTGCGAACCCTCGGAGTGACAATGGTCATTTTTTGTCCGAGGCAGAATTTAAGAAAAGGGATCAGATCAATTTCCGTACGGAAAGGAATAAAAGCATGAATCGTCGATGTATGATTTTTAAGGACAAAGGTTTTCAGGTGTTCCGCTGCCGCTATGGATAATTTATTCCTAATAAAAGGCGGAATTTTCTCTCTTCTTGAAAGATAATGTTTCCTGATTTTATTTTTCAGATAGGGTATATCCATCTTTTCCTGATCACCGGGTAAAGATAGGGTAAAGTTACATTTGGAGTAGAATGGAGATCAGGAGAATAACTACTGATCCTTGACGATATTCTGACTTAGTTGGCCAAAATCGCTTAAATCCGAAAGATCGACTTCAAAGGTATATTTTCCTTTTTTGAGGGGTTTTTCTCCTACATAGTCGATGACTGTTTGTCCAAATTGGAAGGAATCAACCTGCACGGAAATCGTTGCCTTGTCATAGGCCGTTTCGCGGGTGAAGTAATCAGTTGTTTCGTTACTTTTCAAAGGGCCCAGTTTAATATTCCAGATGACCAGCTCATCGTAATTAAAATCACTGATATTCCTGACCCTTATTTCGACCGGAGGACCATCCACAATATCAGTTTGGGTGCAATGCGGTCCTGATATCCATAAGACGGTAATCAGCAGATAAAAAAGTGTACTTCTCATAAATGATTTTATCTACTGGTACAGACGGAGAGAATGACCACCAGGGTTGGCCTAAATTGCAAAATATACACGGGGAGCGCTGGCTTTCCTCCCTTGCCAAAGCCAGATGGCACCTATACTGATTGAGCTCGATCGGATGGTATGACAGCGGACGAATTTGCCCCGGCAAAAAGCATGGTCCAGGGTGATCTAAGTCACATAAAACAATTCGATATGCCTTAATTTTATCCTTGTATTCAGAACACATTTGTTTCATAAATTTTGAAGTAGATACATCATGAAGAAACTATTGATATTGGGTGCAGGTACAGCCGGTACAATGATGCTCAACAAACTATATAAAGAAATTGACCGGGATGAATGGGAAATAACGATTGTTGACCAGTACAAAACACATTATTATCAGCCTGGATTCTTATTTATACCATTTGGCATCTATAGAAAACAGGATGTTGTAAAACCCAAGTACGACTTTTTCCCTCCGGGGGTTCAGGTCGTTTTTAGCCCGATAGACCGCATCGCAGGGGAGGAGAATAAGGTGTATCTGGAAGATGGTAAAGTTTTGAATTATGATTTTTTAATTATTGCCACCGGTGCAGTAACCCGCCCTTCTGAAACGGAAGGATTGAAAGATAAGCTTTGGTATAAAGATATTTTTGATTTCTATACCATTGAGGGTGCTGTCGCGCTGCACAAGAGATTCAAGGACTGGGAAGGGGGTGATCTCGTGATGTGTATTCCGGAATTGCCCTATAAGTGTCCGGTTGCGCCGATCGAATTTGTCTGCCTTGCCGAGGCCTATTTTGCAGAAAGAGGCATGCGGGACAAGGTGAATATCAAATATGTTACTCTGATGTCCGGGGCATTTACAAAACCGGTTGCATCTAAAGTATTGGGAGATCTGCTGGAGGAAAAGAATATCGAAGTTGTAGCTGATTTTTATCTGAGCCATGTCGACAACGAGAACAAGAAAATCGTTTCGTACGATGAGCGTGAAATTCCCTTCGATATTCTGACGATCGTTCCAGTGAATATGGGCTCCGAGATGATTGCCAGAAGCGGTTTGGGAGATGATATGAATTATGTAAAGACAGATAAACATACTCTGCAGTCAGAGGCCTTTGAAAATATATTTGTCATTGGGGATGCTGCAAATATTCCAACCTCAAAAGCTGGTTCGGTTGCCCACTTTGCCGCGGAAATCCTCACCGAAAATATTCTGGCGGCAATGGAAGGCAGGGAGCTGACCGCCAGCTTCGATGGCCATGCCAATTGTTACATAGAAACAGGTTACGGTAAAGGAGCCTTGATCGATTTCAATTATGAAACTGAACCACTTCCGGGAACCTTTCCGCTACCGGGTATTGGACCCTTCGGACTGTTGAAAAATACGAAGATGAACCACTACGGTAAACTTCTCTTCAGATGGATATATTGGCATATACTGTTAAGAGGAAAAGAGATGCCGATAGAGGCTCACATGACAATGGCAGGAAAACAAAGTTTAACCTAATGTTGGATCCTTGGAAATGAAAGAAGAAAATCTAGAAATCAGAATAGATGCCCTCGATAAAAAATTGGATCTGGTCCTGGAATATGTAAATAGGCAGAGACTAAATTCAGTAATGGTTGAGGACCTTGTGAATGATCTGAGTCTTGTCGGAAAAGATGCATACGACTCTACGGTTGCTGCGCTCGACAACAGGCAAGTGGAAATAGATCCTTCTCAACTTACTGACCTGGCGATAAGCGTCTTAAGAAATATCGGCAATATCAAACTGATCCTGGATACCATGGAAATGGCTGTGGACCTGGGCAAGGAAGTAGGACCTATTGCAAATGAAGTAATCATTGATTTTACCAGGCAGCTTAATATCCTGGAGGAAAGAGGTTACTTCCGATTCTTCAAAGAATTTATTCCAATCCTGGATAATGTCGTTCAAGGGTTTACTCCTAAGGATATCAGAGAACTGGCAGATAGTGTTGTCTCTATTCTGCGTACACTCAAAGAAGTTACACAACCTGAGGTGCTGAACACTTTAAATAATGCAATTAAAGCATTCAACAGTATGGAAACCGAAAGTGTTCCTTCATATTCAGTTTGGAAACTTATACGGGAAATGAACAGCCCGGAAATGAAAAAGGCACTTGGATATGGGGTTACTTTTATGAAGAATGTATCCAGAGATGTCAATATCGAACAACAATAATTTAAATCTAAAATAACAATATTATGGCACAAAAAACAATAGCAGGAGTACAGTTAAATGTATCCGAAGAAGGTTATCTGGAAGATATGGATCAATGGAATGAGAACATCGCCAGAGAAATTGCTGATGAATTAGGTATCGAATTGACCGGCAAGCATTTTGAAGTGCTGAATTATTTACGTGATAAGACCAAAGAGGGTGAGGCATTAACCATTAGAAAGGTAGGCAAATCCGGTATTGTCGATATCAAAGAACTGTATAAGCTTTTCCCTAAGGGACCATTGAAATTCTCTTCCAAAATAGCAGGTATTCCAAAACCTACCAGCTGTGTTTAATGACGAAATAAAAAATCAATTATGGAAACGAAAGAATTAGAAAAAAAGATGGCAACTCAAGAGAAAAAACCTTTGGAAAAAGTATGTATAATATGTGCAAAGGGAACTATTGAAGATGTCTATGCCACTTTGGTCATGGCCAACGGCGCA
>JAGQWZ010000156.1 GCA_020436835.1 Saprospiraceae bacterium
GTCAAGTGCCTGATTATAGCCGGAAGCCCCGGAAAACATATAAGACATATCCTGGACATTCGAAACGTCCCAATCATTGATGAAAGCGGTCAGGTTCTGTGCCTCAAAAAACATAGCCCGCATTCCGGTCACCTGAGACAAATCCGGTGTATCTATGGCTGCCACTGTCAAATTACGGCAGCTGTAAAAAGCACTATCCATATTGGTCCATTGTCTCCCCACACCCCATTGATGTATTCGGTCAAGTTTATCAGGTTGTTCGGCCGCATAAAAGAATACCCGGGGAAAATCGCCCCTAATCCTAATCATTTGATTTGTCACTTCATGTCCATAATCGTGAGAAGCATCTCCCGTGAAACCAAACTCATCATACACTCCATCATTATCCCAATCCACATCGTAATTGTATCCAGGTCCCTTGGTAGGTATGGTGATACACGACGTACAGGACGTGGGGCCGCTGAAAGAATTCCAACCCGTGATGAAGGCATCGGGCTGAGCATTGACTCTGCAATAGAGGACTACTGATGCAAAGAGTATCAGTCGAAAAATGCTGAGACTACGAGCGTAGTTTGAAGATAAAGGACACATAGGTACAGTAATATTCATTTGATCAGACAAATAATTATTATTGCACCAGAATTGATCCTAGAAAGACCAAGTCAAATCTACCAAAAATTTGCGGAAATTGGATCTGAAAACTGATCCACATAATTTTACACTCTCTCCAACTTGATCGGATAGGTCTTATTGCCATTCCACTGACAGACGTAAATATTTTTGTCCTCATCGATGCATACATCGTGGCAGTGATAAAAGATAGATTGTTCCTGAAGCATCAACTGTAGTTTTCCCTTTTTGTATTGGGGTTTGGTACCACCTGGATTAGAAACCACCTTATTCTCTCCGTTTAGGATCGTGATGAAGCCTGTATTTGGTGTCAGGTTGAGATACTTCACTCTTGACCAGCAGACACCGGCATACAAATTTTCATCATCGATTACGGGCCGGCAAACATAGGCACCGGGCAAAAATATGGTCTCGACATAAATACCGTCCAACGTAAAACGCTTAAAACTGTTATGCGTCCTGGACGTGATCAATAAAGTAGGTGATCCACTCCGGCGGTCTATGCAGATTCCGTGTGCAGTCTGAAACTGGTCGTCGCCATCGCCGGCTCCTCCAAACTTACGGATGAATTCTCCTTTTTCGGTAAACTGCAGCGTGTATTGTGATCCGTAACCATCGGTTATGTAAATATCTCCATTTGGTCCTATAGCGGTTTCAGTTGGAATAAATTTGTCCTGCTCTTTATAGGCTCCGTACTTAGAGGGATGTTCGAGGCGCATCAATTCCCTCCCATCCAACGTAGTCTTGATCACCGCGCCGGCATTATCACTTATGAAAAGAAATTCCTCACCCCCTGCATCCCAATGGGTAAGACCATGCCCACCGGAATAAGTCGTTCCCCACCAATCAAGTAGTTTTCCCGATTTATCATAAATCAGGATATTGTTCTTCGTCTCGTCACCTACCATGATCAACCGTCCCCGGTTATCCATGATCATTTCATGGCAGTTTTTTACCGGATGTTGAGCCGGATCCAGGTCACCCCATTGCTTGTGCACCCGGTATTTGAATTTTCCATGGCCGATCACCATACCGGCCAGATTAGGTTTTGCCGGCTTTATTTGAAATGGCATAACCACGGCTGCTGCTGCTCCTGTACTTGATTTTAAAAAAGCTCTTCGTTTCATTTTCTGATGTTTATTTTTAGCGATAAATCTTATAATTGCCAAAGTCCGGAGGCAGAGGGATGTTTTTAGCAATCCTCTTACACAAAAGCAATGCCAAAGGGTCTATTAGTATAATTGTACTGAAAATCATCTATTAATGAATTATCGCATATTGGGCAAAACCGGATTCAGGATCTCAGAAATCAGTTTGGGAACATGGCAGGTAGGAGGAAAATGGGGAAATACTTTTGACGCACAACTTGCTGACCGGATTCTGGACACCGCCATAGAAGGCGGGGTAAACTTTCTCGACACTGCCGATGTCTACAGTGACGGCTTGAGTGAAAAGGCAGTAGGCCGTGCCCTCAAAAGACATCAGCAACGTATTTACGTCGCCACCAAATGTGGAAGACAGATTCGTCCTCATACGAACGAAGGTTACAAACCGGATGTATTACGCGGCTTTGTGGAAGATAGCCTGCGTCGATTGCAGGTGGAGACACTGGATCTGATCCAACTACACTGTCCACCCACGCAGGTATATTATCGACCCGAGATTTTTGAACTCTTTGACCGTCTCAAGGAAGAAGGTAAAATTTTAAATCTCGGAGTCAGTGTGCAGAAAGTGGAAGAGGCGCTTAAGAGCATTGAGTTTCCCAATGTCACCAGTGTACAGATCATATTCAATATGTTCAGGCATAGACCAGCTGAGTTGTTTTTTAGGGAAGCCAGGAGAAAAAATGTGGGCATCATTGTTAGAGTGCCACTGGCTAGTGGTTTATTGTCCGGCCAATTTAGCCGTGATACCCAGTTCGGCAAGGATGATCACCGGACCTTCAACCGGGATGGATCTTCGTTTGACAAGGGGGAGACTTTCTCCGGTATTCCATACGAAACCGGTTTGCGGACAGTTGAAGAACTGAGAGAACAACTTTCGGGAAGAAATCTGGTACATACGGCCCTGCGTTGGATTCTGGAATTCCCCGAAGTCAGTACAGTGATACCGGGAGCCAGCAGACCCGAACAAGTCACCGATAATCTTGCTGCATTAAGGATGTCCGCGCTTAGTACCAGTGAGAAGCAGGCAATTGACCAGGTTTACGAAAAAGAAATCAAATCACTGGTGCATCAACGATGGTAAACGAAAAAGCCACCGACTAATAGCCGGTGGCTTCTGAGCGAAAGACGGGATTCGAACCCGCGACCCCGACCTTGGCAAGGTCGTGCTCTACCAGCTGAGCTACTTTCGCAAGCGGGGATTACTATCTTGGGCTGCAAATATATAGAATTCTGCATTATTCGATTATCAATTTTTACCGGGTTTATTTTTCAGCCTGGTTGAGCACCACTTTTCTCTTTCACATAAACGAAATCACCTTTGCTTGTTACCTCCCAATGGCAGGCTGACGAACCAAGGACGGATCCAGACTGATGCTATTGCCAGCCACGACTAAGAAGGACTGCCAATAAACGCGGCAGTCAACGTCAAATAACTTTGAAGTTTATCACAGAGCAAACTTCGCTGGTAAACGCTCCAAGCTAACCGATCCTGGAACCAACTGCCGGCTTATTCATTTCACCATCAGGCACCGGCGGCCAAAAAAAGAAGAAACAAACAAACGATTATAAATACCACCCTCATCTCAATTTCATTTTTGGTGACGAGTGTATCCGATAAGGGGGAAGAACATTAATATGTTACAGAAAATATTAATGCGTTCGATAATATCGAAACGGAGAAATGTCATGATTATTTTCCAAATGAGTTATTTTCAGCTTTTTTCTAAATACTTACCATGAATAACAGATTCAAAGACCAGGTTGCGATTATCACCGGTGGAGCCAGGGGCATTGGTCTCGGTATCGGAGAGCGGATTGCCCGTGAAGGTGGACAGGTCATCCTTTTTGATGTGCTGGAAGATGATTTAAAAGAAGCAAGCAATCGATTTTCAAAGAGCGATTTATCAATCCGTACAGCTTTGGTCGATATCAGTCAGGAAGACCAGGTGATCAAGGAGATTGCACGAGTTGCCAGAGAATTCGGACGTCTGGACATTATGGTAAACTGTGCCGGGATTGTCGGCCCCACCGCTACCAATATCACTGAATATTCGTACAGTGATTTCCGGAAGGTGGTAGACATCAATCTTCAGGGATCTTTTTTGATGACGAAATATTCCCTTCCGCATATGTTGAAAAATAATTACGGGCGCATTCTGTTAATCGCTTCCATAGGGGGAAAAGAAGGTAATCCGGGAATGTCGGGGTATGCAGCAAGTAAATCAGGAGTAATGGGTCTGGTAAAGGGGGTTGGTAAAGAATATGCCAAAACAGGAATCACCGTCAATGGATTAGCTCCCGCTGTGATTGCGACCCCCATGAATCTGGATACCCATCCCGACACATTGAAATACATGACAGACAAAATTCCGGTGGGCAGACTGGGTACGATTGAAGAAACAGCAGCGATATCTTGTTGGATAGTCAGTAAGGAAGCCAGCTTCAATACGGCATTCATCTTTGATCTCTCCGGCGGCAGAGCAACATTTTGATTTTTGCTCCTTTTAAAACTATTCCGGTAGCCCTGCTGTTTGACTTTCAGGGGTAAAATGAGTACTTTTAGAGCTTATGCAAGAACTGGAAATCAAAGATGCCTTGAAGGGTTGGCAGAAAATTGTTGTTAAATACTCTCAACCGGATTCGACCAAAGCATTAACTCAGATTTTAAACACCCTTCTACCCTTTATTGGACTGTGGATCCTAATGTACCTATCGTTGAATTGGTCTATTTGGATAACATTAGCACTTGCATTGGTCAATGGGTTCTTTCTGGTCAGGCTATTCATCATACAACACGATTGCGGCCATCAGTCTTTTCTCAAGTCGAAGAAGTGGAATAATGCTATCGGATTTGCCTGTAGCATACTTACGTCCTTACCCTATAAATATTGGTCAAGAGTACATAGCTATCATCATGGACATGCAGGTCAACTGGAACACAGGAACGTAGGGGATATTAACTTCCTGACCGTGAGAGAGTTTAAGGAGAGCAGCCGCTGGAAGCGAATTGCTTATCGCATCTTCAGGCATCCACTATTTTTATTTCTGCTCACCCCGGTCATCTATTTCACGATTTCTAACCGGTATCCTTTTTTTCATTTCAAGGGATGGGAATCCGTCCGTAGATCCCAGATCTGGAACAACCTGACACTTGCCGGTATATATGTGCTTTTGGGTTGGCTCCTGGGTTGGAGAGAATTTTTTCTGGTTCAACTGTCCATCATATTTGTGTTTTCCGTAGTTGCTTTTTGGTTTTTTTATGTGCAACATCAGCACGAGAAGACCTATATGCGTTGGAAAGATCAATGGGATCATCTTCTTTCCAGTATTCTGGGGAGTACATACTATAAGTTACCGAAAGTTTTCCAATGGCTTACGGGAAATATTGGCTTTCACCATATTCATCATTTGAATTCAAAAATTCCAAACTATCATTTGGAGCAGTGCGCCCGGGAAAATCCCATCCTGCAGAAATACGTGCCGACGATTGGATTTAAGGAGAGTCTGCAGTGTATTCACAATAATCTCTATGATGAAGAAAGACAAAAGATGATCTCTTTTCAGGAATTTTATGCGAAGTACTCATAATGTCTTTGTTCTCGAAAAATTTCTTGCTTGAAATTTGGGAATAATATATCTTTGCGCGCCGTAATTTATATAACGTATATGATTATCATTAATATCAAAGAGGGAGAAACGATAGATCGGGCCCTCAAACGCTACAAGCAAAAGCACCGACGCATTGGTATTATGAATGAATTGCGAGATCGTAAGCATTTCACCAAGCCATCGGTAGAGCGCCGCAACGAAATATTGAAAGCCCAATACAAATTGAAGAAATTCTCGGCTACAGTCCAGTAATTACTTCAATCGGGTGTTGTCGTGACTTCAAGGAATTAAGTGAAAAGTGCCTGGGTTTGCCCGGCATTTTTTATTAGTTTCACCTTGATCAAGACGACTCTCACACCCACATGGAAACTCACTCTCACACCCACACGCCAGTAGCAGAAAAGTCCTGCTAACGCTTGATTTTGAAAGAACTAACTTTGTCACACTCACACCCTAACGCACACCCTAACGCCAGTAGCAGGAAAGATCTGCTAGTGTTTGATTTTGAAAGAATTAACGTTGACACACTCACACCCTAACGCACACCCTAACGCCAGTAGCAGGAAAGATCTGCTAGTGTTTAATTTTGAAAGAACTAACTTTGTCACACTCACACTCTAACGCACACCCCATGCTGGTAGCAGGAAAGTCCTGCTAACGCTTGATTTTGAAAGAACTAACTTTGTCACACTCACACCCTAA
>JAGQWZ010000018.1 GCA_020436835.1 Saprospiraceae bacterium
CTGCACTTCCTTCTCGGATCTCATCAAAAATCTTATTAAATTATCTCACAGATACTTATCTACTAGTTTATCAGAAATCGATCAAAGAAATCAGCCGTTGCCCTGTAGGACCTAAGCCAGGATGCATACCGGTAAAATCCGTGCACTTCATCCGGCAATACCAACACCTCATAATGAACTCCGTGTTCTTTTAGTCTTTCTGCCAGGTCAATGGATTGCCCGAACATGACATTACGATCATCATCACCATGAATCAACAGTACTGGCGATTTCCAACCTTCGATATCAGACACCGGAGAAGATTTATAGGCCAGATCCATCAATTCATCGTCGATGCCCCAAAATCCTCCCTTGGAGAAATCAGTGGCCCGCCAGCTCCAGTCATGGACACCATGGAAATCTACGCCCGCTTTAAAAATATCTGAGTTTCGAGCCAGACCCTGAGCTGTCAATAATCCACCGTAACTGCCACCCCAAAGACCAACTTTGTCTGCATCGACAAAATCCAGGCTCTGCAGGTATCTGGCGCCAGCAACAATATCCTGGTATTCACTGGCTCCCCGGGGTCCTTGTTTGTTTGCTCTCCGAAAGTCGCGACCGTACCCAATCCCAGCGCGGTAATTCACACTAAGCACGGCATATCCCTGATCAGCAAGATACTGATTCAGGACATACGCATTGGCATAATAGCTGCTGTAGTGATACCCCAACAGCATTTGCCGGATCGGCCCTCCATGCATGAAGAGGATACCGGGTTTTGTTCCGCTTTCGTTCTTCACAAATAATTGTCCATGAATCTCGGTACCATCCGCGGCTTTGAAGATTACTTGCTTTGGTTTGACCATGTGTGATTCAGGATAATCCACTGACAACTGACGGGGGAAAAGGACTTCAATGCCCGCTTCCGACCATATGGAGATCCGGGTTGGAAAATTAAACCCGTTTTCCCTGTATATAAACTGGTTTCCGGCTAGAAAATACGGGTTGGTTTCAATTTTCTCCCCATTCGTTATCTGCTTCAAGCGCCTTGAATCGATATCATAAATAAAGAGGTCCCGCCGGTCGATATCATTGCAATTACTACTGAATATAAGTTGACTCCCATCTGGAGACAGATCACTATGCTCCACTTCACAGTTTCCTGATATCACCGCTGAAACGTCTTTCGTTCTCAGGTCCAGATGGTAGATCTTCATATATTGCTCGTGCTCTGAATAGAATAAAAGATCTCCATCACCGGTCCAGCGTAAGGGTTTGTCATGGTAGTACTGGGTAAATCCTCCATCCTCGCCCGGAGATGACCATACAATGCTCCCTTCATTGGTGCTCATATCGTATACCACAATTGAAAACTCAGTGCCACCGGTGATGTCGGCCAACTCTCCCTTCCGTTGTCCGGGCATTCTTATAAAAGCGATCATCTTACCGTCTCGCGACCAGACAGGATTCTGATCTCTAAAAAGGGATGGCCCAATCCATTCTATTGATCGACTTCCAAAACCATAATAGCCGATAAAATTATGCCCCCCACGGTTGCTTACAAAAGCAATCCCCTCACCTCCCGGCCTGAAGCTCACATCTGAAAAAGACCCTCTCATCTTTATAAGTGGCTTGATTTCCCGACTTTTCAGGTCATACTTCTCTAGCTTATTTGCCTGAAAAAGAAGCAGATAGGAATCATCTGGACTGATTACATAATTTTCATATTCACCAATTGTATCCAACTTATCTGTATCAAGATTTACCCGCAATAGTTGTCTCGATGGATATTCTACTTCCGAAGACGGATTGGCAATTTCACCAACCCGGTTCTTAGCACTGCCTTTAACAAAATAGAGGTAAGCAGATTGATGATCAAAATGCAAATTCCCCAGAATCTGTCCATCATCATACAAACTTTTAAATCTCAAACGGGGGTCAAAGTGGGGCTTCGAAGCGGTATAAATGGTGCGAATGCCTGCTTCTTCCATTATCCAACCAACCGCACTTCCATCAGGAGAGGTGACGAGACTCGAACAATAAGGGGCAGAAAGTGCTGCTTCCAACGGAAAGGACTGCGCATGAGAAAGCAAGGGAATCAATAGCAGTACGAAAAGAAGGATGTAAAGTCGGTGCATCAGAAATTCTTTTATGGCATCAATTTATAAAAACAGTAAATAATAGAAGGGTCTTTTACTTTTTCCCCTGCACAAAGAATCTGCGTGTGTAACTTTCTTATTTTGGGCTCGGAACAACAATACTTTCTGAAATGCGAGTTCTTTACACCTTTTTCATGATTTCTTTTTCGGTTTCTTACGGGCTGGGACAGATTCAGCTACAAGAAGATGTAACGTTCCTCTCAGTACAATTAAATCAGTCGCTACCTAAGACTCATTATGAAATAGAGAAAACCGAAACCAATGAGATCAAAATGGGTGTGCAATTATTTTTCCTGTTCTATAAAAACTACGTGAGTTCGCAGGATACAAGAAATTGTTCATTCATCCCCTCCTGTTCGACCTATTGTTTACATTCCGTGCAAAAGCGAGGAGTAATAAAGGGCTTAATGGGTGCATTTGATCGCTTATCACGATGCAATTATTTGAGCCCTGAAAATTATAAAATTGACAGGGAGAGTGGACAACTAATTGATCCGGTCAAGTAGCAGCATTATGCGAACTACTTTCATCCATTTGATCCTGACCTGTATGCTGATGCCGGTACTGTATGGACAGGAGGACCTTTATTCGTATGAGGCTACCCGCCAATTTGCCAATTATTTGTTCCTTAAGGGTGATTTTGACTTTGCCAGTGAAGAATATGCCCGTTTGCTATTCTTGAAACCTGGCAACGACTCCATACGTGTGCGACTTTCACAATCGTATCGCAAACAAGAGAAATTTGCTCTTGCCAGTGAAGTGTTTGCTGGCAGAGAAACCGACTTAAAAAGTGATTGGGTAGAAAATGAATATATAGCCACCCTATTGTTTCAAAAGGATTCTTTTGCCTTTAACCGGGGATTGAATCAGGTAAAATATCTTTCTTCCGCTGAGGTACAACGGAAAAAGGTAGAATTTGCTATGCTCCAACGGCAGTGGAAATCAGCATCAGCTATTTTGATATCGACAGGAGGTGATCGTCCAGACTGGACAAATCAGTATCAACAGACGATTGACCGTGCTCAGGCCTTCAGGCCCAAGAAACCATGGCTGGCAGCGACGTATTCAGCGATCATCCCTGGAAGCGGCAAAATGTACGCCCACAATGTGAAGGAAGGAGTGACTTCGCTTTTTTTTGTTGCGGCTCTGGGTTATCAGAGTTATCGCGCATTCCATAAGCGAGGGAGCAAAGCCGTCAGCGGGTGGATTTATGGAGGATTGGGGTTAGGGTTTTATTTGGGTAATATTTATGGAGCACATCAATCTGCTAAAAATTATAACAAACGCCAATTAGATTCGATCTATCATGAAGTGGATCAAAATATTATGTCTCGTTATTAGTTCATGTCACTTGAATGTGTCGGCTCAGAATCTGGCACAAACATATCAATTTGCCGTCGATCAGTATGCGTTGGGCAATCGTAACGTAGCTGAAAAAGCATTCAAAAGAGTGTTGTTTTTTGACCGGGAAAATCAATACCGGACTGAATGCCTGCTGAAATTAGCTGAGATTTCAGATAGCTCCGACGACCAACTCACGACCTTAAATTATCTTGATCAGGCCTATTTTCAGACTTCAGATCCATATCTCCAGAATACCATTCAGTTTAACCGGGTAAAAATATTTATTGAAACATCGGCCTATCAAAAAGCGCTGGCTGAACTCTATCAAATAGATACAGAAATATATCCGGATAGAGTGTCTCTGTATGAGGGATATTGCCACTACATGTTACGTGATTTCCTTTCTGCGGAAGCGGCATTCAGCACGTTGTGCCGCACTCCTGCTTCTAAAATGGAACTGACAGATTTAATTTCAAAAGGACTTCAAATTGAAAAATTAAATCCCAAGACATATGAGGTTATATCGTATTTGTTCCCCGGCTTAGGTCAAATTATTTTGGGAGATGCCAGGAATAGTGTCAATTCTATTTTACTCAATGGAACTCTGGTTGTGCTATTTATCGATACTGCCAGAAAATTGAGTTTTTTCGACGCCACGATATCGGTTCTTCCCTGGCTTTTTCGCTACTATACGGGAGGTGCCAAATTAACCAGGAGTCTGGCTCTCCAGAAAAAGGGCGAAAAACATGAAGAGAATTTAATGCAGATAATCAAAACAATTACGCATCAGTAATTCATTTCAATGCCGTGGATGAAACGATAAACCCAGTACTAATGTCAGGATCTTTATTAGATCTCAATTTGAGCTTGGTCACACTTTTAATTGCCATGCTTATGTACAGTTTCAAAATACCTGGCAGGGCCTTTTCCCGTTTCATTGAAAAAAAAGGATCGACAGGCTCAAATGTAAATACTGTCATCATTGACCGCCTGATGGGTTTCTTTTGGCTCGGGGTTTTCCCCTTTGTGGTACTCACCTTGAAAGCACAGGATGAAATACAAATTGCCGGTTTATTTAACCTTGGGTCATCAGGCATCTGGCTAATCGTGTTTTTTCTGACTTTGCTTATCCTGGTTGTTAATTATTTCAACGCTCCTCGTCCAAGTAATTTGATCGTTTACCCACAGATCAGAGATTTAGTCTGGTCGAAGGGGATGGTCGCCGGTAGTGCGTTGACCTGGATTATTTACCTATTGGGTTATGAATATGCCTTTAGAGGTATCCTGCTCTTTGCTTGCCTGGCAAGTATGCCGGCGGAAACTGCTGTAATTATTAATGTCCTGATCTACTCTTTATTTCATTTTCAAAAAGGTGCAAAAGAAGCCGTTGGTTCTATCCCATTTGGTATTCTAATTTGTTATCTGGTAATTGAAAGCCACTCGATCTGGCCAGCAGTTTTTCTGCATATTGTCCTGGCTTTGTCAAATGAATGGTTTTCTATCTACTTTAATCCAAAAATTTCGATCAAAACTTCACAGGCATGAAAACACTGGTCACTGGTAGCACCGGATATGTGGGGGCAAAACTAGTACATACATTAATCGATATGGGGCAGGATGTGAAGTGCCTGGTGCGATCCAGGGACAAATTTAATAAGCTGGTAAAGGTCAAAGATGTCGAGCTGATTGAGGGAGATCTCAATGATCTGACTGCTTTAAAAGCTGCGGTAAACGAATGTAAAGAAATCTACCATCTTGCTGCCTTTGCTGACATTTGGACCCAGGACCCAGAAACGTATCACCGAATCAATGTTCAAGGTACCAGAAATCTCCTGGACATAGCATCAGATAAAGGCGTCCGGAAAGTAGTCGTAACCTCCACGGCGGGAGTGATGGGACCCTGTGAATTCAATGCGGAGCCAGTGACGGAAGATACGAACCCTGATCCACCATTTTACTCCCGTTACGACCAATCCAAGTTTGAACAAGAGAGGGTGGCTATGGAATATACGGGACAGGAAATGGACATTGTAATCGTTAATCCCAGTCGAATATATGGGCCAGGAATCAGGGGAGTAAGTAATTCGGTTTCCAATCTTATAGAATTATTTGACCGGGGAAAATGGCGTTTCATTCCCGGAGATGGCACCAGTATGGGTAATTATGTTTTTATTGAAGATGTGGTACAGGGGCATCTCAATGCGATGCGATTCGGCGTGAGTGGTAATCGGTACATACTTGGAGGGGAGAATATTTCATATTCCGACTTTTTCAGCAAGCTTAATCATATCACACAGCGAAATCAAAAATTATTCAAAGTGCCGGTCAATTTATTAATGTTGTGGTCTCATTCGGAAGTATTCATGGCCAAGGTTTTTAATAAAAAACCAATGATCGTTCCGGCCTTTGTGCAAAAATTATCAAAAAATTGGAATTTAAGCAGTGAAAAATCTATGCGCGAATTGCATTACACTTACACTGATTTAACTGAAGGTATCAATAAAACGCTGGAATGGATTAGAAATGGATAGGTGGGCACTGGTGACCGGAGCGGCCGGGGGAATTGGAGCGGCCATGGCAAGAATATTAGCTAAAGACGGAATAAATCTATTTCTGGTTGATTTATCTGAAAAAACCTTAAACGATACCAAAAAAAGTATCTTAGATCAATACCCGGATATTCAGATCTATGTCTGCTGCAAGGATCTCTGTCGTGAAGAATCCGCAAACGAATTATTTCAGGCAGTAAAAAAGAAAGAAATAAATCTAGAGATATTAATTAATAATGCCGGATTTGGAACGCTCGGTTTTTTCAGCGACACTGAATGGAAAAGAGAGAAAGGAATGATCCGGCTTCACATCGAGACGGTCACCCATCTTACAAAACTTTTTCTGCCGGAGATGTTGAGTAAAGGTGCCGGTAAAATAATGAATGTGGCTTCGGTTGCCGGATTTCTTCCCAGCCCCTTGATGGCCGTTTACAATGCGAGTAAAGC
>JAGQWZ010000157.1 GCA_020436835.1 Saprospiraceae bacterium
AAATTGTTGGATCCGAAAATCAGATTGAATTGCAGGCCCAGATTCAGGAAATTATCGGAGAGTTTACATCGGAATTTGATGACCTGATAGATTCCGGGGCCTCCCTTATTGAATTGACTCAATTTTTAAATTCAGCCAGATTGAAGGATTTTTCTAATAGATTCCATTGCAGAATTCCCTTACTAATTGGTGGGGAGGATAATTTTATCGGACCTTTCTTAACGGCTGAATGGTATAAAAGAAATTTGTATATGTGGTCCATCATGCAAAAGAAAATAGAGGCAAATGACTCCCGGATCTTGATCTTACTGGGCGCCAGTCACATCGCCATGATCGAGAAATTAATCGAACAGTCCCACGACTGGGATCCACTGGGATTTAATGAATTCCTTGAGTTGACCCACGAGGGTACTTACAGTAAATGACCTGTGACCAGCCATCGTAAAAGTCTCAATAATTCTTATTTTGGCAATTCATGGGATATTTGAATTAGATCATAATCTTAAATTTATCAGAGCTATTAGTTGAAAGCATACATTCATAAGCAATATGGATCGCCCGATCTGCTGAATCTGGAAGATGTAGAAATACCAGTACCGGGTGACGATGAGATGGTAATTAAAGTACACAGCACTACCGTAAACCGGACCGATTGTGCTATGCTCCGGGCCAAGCCATTCATAATGCGTTTTCTTACTGGTTTAATGAAGCCTTCTAATCCTATATTGGGCACTGATTTTGCCGGAGAAGTAAAGGCGATAGGAAAGAAAGTGGATGCCTATCGCACCGGTGACCGGATCTTCGGTTTTAATGATAGTGGCCTTTCATCTCATGCTCAATATTTAAAAATTTCCACTCAGGCAGACATTGCTAAAATTCCCGAGGCTATAAATTTTCACACGGCCGCTGCAAGTTTGGAGGGAATGCACTACGCCATCAATATGTTTAATAAGTTTGCATTTGAGGTTGGACAGAAGGTCCTCGTGAATGGTGCCTCCGGAGCCATCGGAAATGCTGCTTTGCAACTGGGTGCATATTACGGTCTGCAGGTGTCGGCAGTATGCAATACCAAGAATGTCGAGATGATGAAATCCCTGGGGGCACTCGAGGTGTTCGATTATGAAAAAGAGGATTTTACTCAAACAGATTCCCGGTACAATTTTGTTCTTGATGCGGTAGGTAAAAGCACCTTCGGAAAGTGTAAACCGATTCTTAGACCAAAGGGAATATACATTTCTTCCGAGTTGGGCCCCTTTGGCCAGAATTTATTTTATGCCTTGCTTACCCCGATGACTGGGAGCCACAAGGTTATCTTTCCTGTTCCTTCCCGAATCAAGGATAGTATATCTTTGGCATTAAAATTATTAGTCGACGGCAAATTTCATCCGGTCATAGATCGGGTGTATCCTTACCATAAGGTGGTGGAGGCATTTCACTTTGTGGAGTCAGGACAAAAAACCGGAAACGTTGTTATTGATTGGAATCCAGCAGAACATTAAGTTGGATTTGCATACTGATCAGCGAGTTGTATCTTAGAATGAAATCATTTTCTATGAGTAAGTATCTATTATTTGCCTTTGCTACTTTTATTTGCCTGAGTCTTTTGTCTTGTGGAGACAATGAAATGTACTACACTGTTGATGATTTTGCCGCGGTAGAGAAAGCGGATGTACACATTCACATCCGAACCCATCGAAATTCTTTTGTCGAACAGGCCATCAAGGATAATTTTTCGCTGGTTAATATTGTCGTAGATGGTGCAGGTACCTGGGAAGGAGTGCGTAATCAATTTAAATACGTAAAAATGCAGCATGAAAATCATCCGGAACGTTTTCGGATGGTCACGGCTGTAAGTGTGGAGGATTTTCACGAACCTGGTTGGGCTGATCGTTCCATTGCCTGGCTGGATAGTTGCTTTGATCAGGGGGCGGTTGGGGTTAAATTTTGGAAAAATATCGGAATGGTGTTGAAAGACACCAACCAGCAAAATGTGATGCTGGATGATCCGCGTTTTGATCCTGTATTTAAGCATATTATTCAAAGGGACAAAATGGTAGTGGGTCACTTGGGGGAGCCCCTGAATTGTTGGTTGCCTCTGGAAGAAATGACCACCAATAATGACCGGAATTATTTTGAAGAACATCCCCAATACCACATGTATCTGCATCCTGAATTACCCTCTTACCAGGATCAGATGGATGCTCGCAATCAACGGCTGGATAAAAATCCGGAACTGAAATTTGCCGGAGCGCATATGGCCAGTATAGAGTGGAATGTAGATACCCTGGCCGCCTGGTTTGAACAATATCCAGATGCTACCATCGATCTTGCAGCCAGAATGGGACAAGTATTTTATCAGACTCAACAAGACCGGGAGAGAGTGCGTAATTTCTTTCAGAAATATTCCAACCGGATCATGTATGCAACGGACCTGGGAGATAATGGCTCTTCAGAAGTAGAGAATCTGCAGACGAACCTTCATGAAGTCTGGTTAAGGGATTGGACCTATTTTAGTACCGATCAGCAGATGGAAAGCGATCTGGTGAATGGTTCCTTCCAGGGAATTCAATTAACGAAGGAGGCAGTGAATAATATATTCTATAATACAGCTAGAAGGGTATTTGGTTTCGGTACTCAATAAATTAACCTTCCAGAATTGTAAAGAGGCACCAGAATTTGTCATTAGAATTAGGTTGATCTACTGCTGGTAAGAGCATTGAATTGACTTTTTTGGCTCTTGTATAACGACTATAATGAGTAATTCTGGTAATTAGGTGATTTTAGCTTATGAGCCATCTTATCTTTTTCGGAATGGGTATCACAGACACATCATTTTTTAAGCTGTACAAGCCAACGGGACATTTCATCAAGGAAATCGTCACATCTTTTAAAGGGAAGATCATGATCTTCCATCTCATAAAAACCACCGGTTTTACATTGAAACAGATTATGGTTGCAGTCAGGAAATGACTTGATAGTTAAAGCTGTATTTTTCCCTATGGTTTTCTCATAGAGTATTTTGGTTTTTTTCCAGTCGACATTCATGTCTTTTTCACCGAAGAGGGCCAGCACCGGACACCGAATCCCGGACAAGATGGAATCAAAGTTCTCAATATAGATTTGAAGACCGGATTCATCATCGAATCGCTGTTTCATAAAATACGATTGAAAGTCATCATAACTTTGTTCGGTGATTCCGCCATTAGTAAATCTTAGCCAAAATTTATTATACCGGAGATTAGGGGTTGCAGA
>JAGQWZ010000019.1 GCA_020436835.1 Saprospiraceae bacterium
CAGGCCTGAATTTTATCTGAACGGTCAATTTTAGACTTCACCACGATGTCGTTGAGAAAGGTAATCGTTTCGTCATATACCGTCAAGGGAACCGGGAATGGGTGTCCATCCTTACCACCATGGGCAAAGGCAAAACGGGCCGGGTCGGTAAACCGGCTTGGTGTACCGTAGATGATTTCACTTACCAGAGCCAGTGATTGCAAAGTTCGGGGTCCCACACCTTTGAGCAATAATAAACTTTCAAAATCCTTCGGATCTGTTTCATGAGCCAGATATAGTATTGCCCCAAGTCTTTTAAGATTGACATCATTCACACGCAGATCGTGGTGATCTGGCATTTTCAAATAAGGGATCTCACTTAAGATACGTGATGGGGGTTCATGAACGATATCGAGCATACCCTGTCTGGAAGATGCTGCCTTCCTATCGACCAGGTTCAGAATTTGTCCAACACTCTTCCCGACAATGGAAGTATGTGGATCATTCACAAAAGAGCTGAGCCTGGCTGAATGCCAGTGGTATCTTCTGGCTAGCCTGCTCTGAGTATTCATACCTTGCTGTACAACGCACCAATCTCCTTCCCGGGAAAGGATAAAGCCGTGAAGATAGAGTTGAAAACCGTCCTGCACCGCAGCGCTATCCACCTTGGCACTCAGTTTGGAGGCCAGCACAAGCTCTCCCCCGTCAAGTCCGGTTTGATCGGCAATCGCCATCAATTCTCGAGGTGTAGCCCGGGAGTGCTTGCCCCTTCCCCCGCAAAAATATAATCCCAGGTCGTTTGACCGCTTATTCACCTCATTCTTCAGCGCGCCAAGAACAGAGGTTGTCATGCCAGAGCTATGCCAATCCATACCCATTACGGCACCAAAGGATTGAAACCAGAATGGGTCACTCATCCTGGATAAGAATTCAGCCGGGCCAAATTCTGCTACAATCACATCGACCATGGCTGAACCCAATTTACCCATGCGCGAGTACAACCAAGCGGGTACCCGGCCACCATGCAGGGGTAAATCACTATAGCCAGATCTTTTCATATTTATTTCCGTAATATGTATAAAAGATAACGGTATTTACATCATTTTTTTATGTTTGCGTTGTTTTTAGAATTTAGCATATGACGAGCGCAAAAGAAACTTCCCGAAAATACTGGATGTATACCTTGATATCTCTGGTAGCTTTTGTTTTATTGCTGGCCTTTCTCCCTGAGTTTTTCTGGCTTTCGTTACCCTTCTTATTGACATTTGGGGTGAAAGCTTATGGAGCTATGTAGGGATCCGTTAAACTCCGCTGAAGGCGCTAAACCCCCCATCGATCGGAATGATCGTACCGGTGACGAATTTTGAGGCGTCCGAAGAAAGATACTGTACAATTCCATTCAATTCTGTGATATCACCGAAACGGGACATTGGGGTGTTGTTGATGATCGTCTTTCCTCTTTCGGTGTAGGAACCATCTTCTTCTGTCAGTAAACGGCGGTTTTGATTGCCTATAAAGAAACCGGGAGCGATCGCATTTACCCGGATACCGTCCCCAAATTTATGTGCCATTTCCATTGCCATCCACTTTGTGAGCTGGTCAATAGCTGCTTTGGCTAAGCTGTAACCAAAAACCCTGGTGATGGCCCGATCCGCGGCCATTGAGGAGATATTAATAATACTTCCCTGCTTTTGTTCAGCCATGACTTTTCCGAAAATCAATGACGGAACCACACTTCCCATCAGATTCAGATCAATGACTGACTGGATATCATCCAATTTGCAGTCGAAGATCGTTTGTGTTGGTGCGATCGTGGCACCGGGCAAATTCCCTCCTGCGCCATTGATCAGGACGTCGATTCTTCCCCATCTGTCCATGATCTTTTTCCTGGCTGTCACCAACTGATCCTCTTTAGTACAATCCACTGCTAACCCAAGTGGATCACTACCAAAACGGGCCAGATCTTTAAGTTTTGCAATAACACTTTCTTCCCGGTATCCGATGACTACGATCTTGGCTCCCTGTTGAATCAAATGCTCTCCAATTGCACCTCCCAGGACGCCGGAACCACCAGTGATCACAATTACCTTTCCGGTTACAGAAAATAGCTCTTTCAAAATATCTTCTTTTTTCGGCAATTAAGATAAGGTTCAAATTCGATTTGGGGAGTTAAAATTGGAAAGAAAGCACGCCAATGTTACATTATCTGGCGGATAACTGCCAGGATATTCCTAACTTAAAGAGAGAAAGAAAAGGGGCAGCATCGCTGTCCGCTCATGCGTATTAATTTTGAAATGTAACCGATTGACAAAAATTACCGCCATCCTGTGCTTTGTTCTAACTGCATTTCTCTGCTCCAGAGTGAACGGTCAGCGCTTTAGTATGGGCTTCAATTCCGGCATCGTTTTTTCTCAACTGGATGGGGATGGATTCACCGGATATGATAAGTTGGGCGTTCGTCTTGGTATCCGGAGTCAGGCATATCTTTCACCTTCCCTGGATTTCATTGTCGAATTGAACTACGAACAAAAAGGAAGCCGGTTCGAAGCCAAGGATTCCGAAAATCCAGGTTTAAAGAATCAATTTGTCCGGCTGGACTATGCCGAGGTACCCCTGCTGCTTCGCTTCTACTTCAAAGAACGTCGAATGCTCTTCGGTGAAGCTGGTCTGGCAGTTTCATATCTGGTACGGAATAGTTTTAAGGATGGCAATACCGGTCAAACCATCATGCGCTATGAAGATGCACTGCCGAACTTTGAAAGGTCAGAATTTAATGCCGTATTGGGTGGAGGTATTGCTATCTCACCTCGTTTAGGTTTAATACTGCGGACCTCTATCGGCTTAAACCGGCTATATTATAACGCCGAAGTAGTAAATCAGGTAGCCCAATTGCCCCCGGCTCAAAGACATGACTCCCATGTACCGCTCGTACTATTGCGTAACTACCTCGTATCTGCCGGAGTCTACTTTCTCCTATAACCGGAGAGCTGACCCCGCTGTCCCAACTCGATAACCGCCGCATTCTGGACTTTACCGGCCTCGACATCAAAACGTAGCACCGTCCGGACCTTATGGAAGCCATGATGTCCACAGGCACCAGGATTCATGTGCAGGCAATGATATTTCTTATCATACATCACTTTCAAAATATGCGAATGACCACAGATGAACAACCCTGGCGGATTTTGCTCCATAAGTTGCCTGATTCTGGAATTGTAACGGCCGGGATATCCTCCGATATGCGTAATGAAAACATCCAGCCCTTCAACACTGAAGCGCAGATCTTCCGGTAGTTGCCTGGTCATAGTCCGATCGTCAATATTTCCAAATACAGCTTTCGTGGTCCTGAAGTCTGATAGCTGTTTGATAATATCGCCTGGTCCGATGTCACCGGCATGCCAAATTTCATCGCACTGATCAAAGTGCTTGAAAATCGTTGGATCAAGGTATCCATGCGTATCCGACAACAACCCGATTTTTTTCATAAAAAAAGGGCTGCTAATCCAGCAGCCCGTAAATCGATATATTGAGTTAGTTGGTATTCAACTTAGTTTACCAAAACCATTTTTCGTGCTTGCCTCATTCCGCCACTCCTGAGTTCATAGAGTAGCACTCCGGAGGCCGGCAACTCATTTCGGACGAGGATCATCTCCTGATATCCTTTTTCAAAATTTCCTTGTTTTACCAGTATCTCTTTCCCCGTTAGATCGCGAACCGTAAGTGAAGCGTCACCTGCTTCGGGCAGATAAAAGCCTACTGTTGTTTGCTCAGTAAATGGATTCGGGCTATTCTGATAGAGCGTCAGATCATTCTGCACCAATTGCTGATAAATGAGCTGCAGACTGGCCTTACCTGACTCGGCTCCAACCGTTTCTGCTTTCACATGTGATGAACTCATTTTCAACGAATTACTCAATGTAAGGGACTGCTTGGCTCGAACTGTAAGCTCAATCATGGTCTCCCCTGCTTTAAATTCTTTTTCAGACATGGAAAACCAGCTGGCGACCATTGCCTCACCTGCTCCCGAGGGATCAAGCGTATTCAGAGAACCTCGCTGACTGAGTGCTTTACCTTCAATCTCGAGTATTTCAATTTTGTCCGAATTGATATCCAGCGTAAAAGAAAACACATTTGCAGATGCATCCGCAGACAATACGAATGGTACGGTGACGACATCACCGGCTTCCAGAAATTGATCTTGAACGAACATGTTATTGACCCGGAGGTCTCCCTCTTCCGGAACCTTCAATAAGGTGCCAAGATCACCTATCTTAATTCCTTCGAATTCCACTAACATCTCTCCGTTATAAATGGCCGGGATGTCAATATTCCTAGGAATTTCCATCATTAATGGATTGATGCTATCCGGAAATTCAAGACCCTTCTTATAGAACTTCCAACTATCACCAGGCATTTGTTGATCAATACCCAGGATTAGTTTCTGAAGATCAAGTAAATCCAAATAGTCTACTTGCCGATCACCATTGATATCTGCCGCAATCAGCTTTCTTGGATCCTTAAGCTCACGTATACCTTCCACATGCAAAGACAGGAGTGTATAGTCATACATATCGATGCCCTCCATCGGATCCAATTCTTTCCGGGGAGTGATCTGCAGTCCTTCCGTACCCATCACCACATCTTCAAAGGTGAATATTCCCTCTCCATCGGTCATTTTGGTTTGCCCATCAGTCAAGGTAACCTCAACATCAGGCACCACATTTCCCTGATCACTCACGATACTTCCATTGATTATTCCTCCCATACAAGGCATGGCATTGGCCTGTATGATCACCTCAACGATTGTATAGTCGAAATTTCCCGCTTCATCTTCCACAATAAATTTCACCTCATTACTTCCATAGTTCTCGCAGGTAAAGACGGAAGGTTCCAGCTTAAATTTCAGATCCTCTTTCGCCGTGCAATTATCGTAACTGCTGCTGTTAAATTCTTCCGGCCATACTTCAACCATTCCTTCATTGGTGTCTGTCATCATTAAAACAGCGGTAATAGAAGAAATGGCAATCACCGTCGGAGGCTTATTATCTACAGCCACAACATTGACAATAAAACTACATTCAGTGGTGTTTCCACAGACATCATAAGCCTTGAAAGTCACCAACGTCTTTCCCGGTTCATAATAACCACTGGCATCATTACCACCATAATCCACTCCATATCCATTGTAAGAAGAATGATAATAGTCTTCCCCCAGATGTTTTCTTGTATAAGAATAGTAGACATCTCCGCAATCATCTTCGGCCTGAAGCTTTGGTATGTCCACGTACACTTTTTTACCGTCGCAATCGCCGCCGTCCGCTTCTATGTCTTCCGGACAGTAGGTGATCTCCGGAGCTACATCATCGTATACATAGATCTTTTGAACGTGTGTCCACTTTCCCGTATAGTGACCGCCGTACCCATGACCATCATATTGGCACCAATCTATCAGGGTCCAGGTTCTATAAATAACTTTGCAGGGATGGTGATAGTGACTACCATAACCATATCCGTGATCTCCATGCGCGTACACAGAATATGGATGTATTTTATCCTCATAGTTGAGGCCTAATTGTGAACAACCGTGGTGCTTAAATTCCGGCCAGCCGTATCCATAAGGCATATGATCAGGATGTTTACTGCCGTGGCAATCTTTCATTTCGTAGTCTGCGGGCCAATGCACATCATGATAACCATCAAAGGTCTGGCCATAAGGATCGGAAATATGAATAGTCTGCTCACACCAATACCAGTCATAGTGGTATTTGATTTTCCATTTGCGGATGATTTTTCCTCTTCCGCAATGATCCAGATACTCCGTAGTATAGGGACCATAAATGATCACATCATGCCCATAACCATATGCCGGCTTGGGATATCCGTAATAATCATAGTTGTCATGCAATTCACCGCAGTGCAGATATACATGCTCTTCCGGACAATAGAAGGGATTTCCTCCCATTTCAGAAGCCTGCATGGCGGTATAGGTTAATAGAAATGCAGCGGCCATGAGGCCCCGCAGGATGGTTCTCGTACTTGTCAGATTCATGGGTTTACACACGATTTAGGGACTAAAAATTATGCTCACGTAGATCCGGCCTTTGCCGAAAGTTCATTACAAAAAATAAATCTACACAATATATTTGGCAAAATAGATGCCTAATTTGTAAGACTTTTCATATTGTAAATTTAACTAAAGTCTTAATTATTAAGGCTTTACGATTTATACATATTACCCCCTTTTATAATTTTAAATGTTAAATTCACCAGAAATCCCAAGTCACCGGACCTCTATCAAATGACCCGGTATAAATACCCATCATTGTTCGTTAACTTTGTAGTAAATATTTATGGTATGAGAAGGTCACTTTTTGGGGTTTTGGCGAGCATTTATATCTTACTCTCTGGAGTCCCTTCCGGCTTTACCCAAACGATCCAAAAGAATGATTATGTTTTCACCTTCAGCGCTAAGATAAGTTGCGGACCGGTTGAAGATCAGGGCTCTACCGGAACCTGCTGGAGTTTCAGTACCGCTTCTTTTTTAGAGTCCGAAATGGTCCGCACAGGCAAACAGCTGATCGATCTTTCGGAAATGTTTTACGTCCGTCTCAATTATCTTGAGAAGGCTGATCTCTATCTCAGATATCAGGGCAAAAACAATTTTGGTGAAGGAAGCTTGAGTCACGACATTCTCCGTCTGTACCAGAAATATGGTGCGATTCCAGAATCCGTTTATTCAGGGCTGGTCGGTAATACTTCAAGGCATAGTCATGGCCGTATGGAAGGCCTTCTGAAGAAATACCTCGACAATTTAATATCAGGAAGAGAGATTCCGGCGAATTGGAGGGACGGCTATATTCAGATTCTGGATGAGCATCTCGGGCCTCTGCCTGCAACATTTATTTACGAGGGCAGAACCTGGGATCCAAAGACATTTGCTAAAGAATTTGTCGGTCTTAATGCCAGCGATTATGTCAGCCTGACTTCTTTCAGTCACCACCCTCTATATGAATCCTTTGTCCTGGAGATTCCCGACAACTATGTGCATGCCAGTTTTTTTAACGTGCGTCTAGCAGATTTGACAGAAATTACGAGCAATGCTTTGGAGAAAGGATACTCGGTGGTGTGGGATTGTGATGTAAGTGAAAAGGGATTTTCTGCCAGACAAGGATTAGCCATCGTGCCTTCAGAGGAGGTTCTTGCCAGCAGAGATCAAAATCCATTTGAACTGCCAACCGAAGAAATGGAGATCACCCCGGAGTTAAGACAGTTGGAGTTCGACAGCTATGGTTTGACAGATGATCATCTGATGCATCTGGTTGGTGTAGCCAAGGATCAAAAAGGAAACGACTACTATTATGTAAAGAACTCCTGGGGTGAAGCGGTGGGATTGGACGGCTACCTTTTTGCCTCCAAATCATATTTCGAACTGAATACAATAAGTATTACGGTGCACAAGGATGTGATCCCCGAGACTTTAAGCCGGAAAATCGGGTTGCCTACCAATGAATCTCTCAATGATTAGGTATAGGAACGTTCAGCATTTATCTGATTATTTTAATCATTGGTAGGTTTGATCAAACTTCCATCTTGGGATTAACGTTAGTTGCATAAACAAGACACTATGGAAAAAAAGGACCTTGCTCAGGAGATCGTAAAGAGCCATGTATTGTATTCCCTAGGGGCTGGACTGGTACCTGTACCACTTCTTGATATTGCTGCTGTTTCCGTAGTTCAGCTGGACATGCTGAAACAGTTGGCGAAAGTATATGATGAGGATTTCAAGGAGTCGGCGGGAAAGGGATGGATTTCCGCTATCACGGGAAGTACCATGGCCAGGATGGGAGCTTCCCTGGTTAAAACTATTCCCGGAATTGGCTCTATCCTGGGAGGAGTGACCATGTCTGTTCTCAGTGGTGCCTCTACCTATGCCATTGGACAGGTCTTTATCTGGCACTTCAGCACCGGAGGCAATTTCATGGATTTTAACTTCGAAAAGGCAAAGGAGATCTACGAGCGGGAGTTTGAAACCGGTAAGAAAGTGGCGAAGGAAATGGAGCGGACGAAGGAAACCGGGACCGTTAAGGAAGATGATGTCTATACCAAGTTGGAAAAACTGGCTAACCTTAAAGCCAAGGGGGTAATTTCCGAAGAGGATTTTAATGACCAGAAGAAACGTTTGTTAGCCAACCTATAATTTAGACTGAATCCTACTTACTGCACTAACGATAATCCGTATCATGGGAGAAAGCAGTTTTGTAATTAGCGGCTTGTCTGCCAGATAGGCTGTGAGTACACTTCCCCATCTATAGTACTGGCGAATGCTCCAGCATCCCAATACTGACCTGGCCAGAATTTGGTCCCTGAACCTAATCATTTGGGTGTACTCGACAGAGTTGCGACCGTAATAAAAAGTGACTAAAAAACACTCTTTCTTCACCTTTCCCAGTCGCTGCTCCAGCACCAGATATTCCTGAGACTGTAGAAGATGAATAGGAAGTAGCAGCCTGTCCTTACGGTCATAGTCCGAAAACTGCCGGCCAGAAAATTCACAAATGACCTCCACCATGGCATTCGGGTAGAGGATGCCACTACTGAAGCTTTCTTCACTAAAATTGATGGCGGACAGTTGAAAACGGTTGGTCTTCAGCAGGATAGGAAGATCACACTTGATCTTCTGTTGAATATCGGTAAGGTTGGTCAGACGAAGAGAAATTCGTGAGGCGTTATCTTCATTGTCGGAGAAATAAATTTCGGCGATTTCAAGCTTCAGGGTGGTTGAATTGTTCGCTGAAATATCTACCGGGTAAGCTTTGTAATAATCCAGGTGATGCTGACCTCCAAGAAAGGTATCGGATATTGCCTTTTCCAACCTTTCCCAGTCCCATAAGATTACTCCGGCAGTAACCGCAAGCTGCTTAGCCGCAGGAGTATATGATGATGTGCTGATCATCATAGCCTGGTCACACTGATAATATTGTTGAGCTCCTATCACCTGATTGATATCGGAGACACCCACCTTATGCAATTCGAAGTAGCGTTTGACCTGAACTGCCGTTTTGATATGATCTTTCTTCACAATAATGTCTGCACCAAAGTCAGCACTGTAGCTTGTCTGCACCAGATCATACCCGTTCTGCTTGAAGAGAAAAGCAATAAAATCTTCAAATTCTGCCGGGTCAACTCCCTGAAACCGGAGGGGGATCGAGCTATATAGATAGTGATCCAGGTTGAATTCCTGAAAATTGGTAGATACCCTTTTACTCATCAACTGATTTTACGATTGTAAAACTTAATAATATTCCTTATTGGTATGAAATCGGGAAACAATTGATCGCAGCAGGATCAGCATATCATGTGCATTTTTCTTGCCAAATATTTTGCCCGCAGCTATATGTTGTAGGAGACCTTAGCGCAAAATGAAGCCCTCCCTCAACGGATCATCATGTTGAAGAATGAAATTCTGACTGGAAATAATGTAGGCATTGCCCGCTATACTCGGTATCACCGCCGGGAGCCCCTCAAGATCGACGTTCTTCACAATTTCTGCTCTAAATCGACTTCCGATAATACTTTCGACAATTATGCGATCACCATTGTTAATCAACCCTTTATGATGCAATAGTGCCATGAAACCACAGAGCCCGCTTCCAGTAGGACTCCGGTCGACCTCCCCATCAGCAAATACACATACATTGCGGTATGGAGCAGAACTGACTGTCCTTTTAGAGCGAAAAATGACGCCGTATAAAAAGCTGAGATCAGAAGACAATGGATGTTCTATTTGAATGTGAGATCTAATGATCGATGCTTTTAGCTGACGTCCCAATCTTATTATTTCATTGACATGGGAAGGGTCAAGGGGCAAACCAATTAGATCTGCATCTACGTAGGCATAAAAGGCTCCACCGTAAGCAATATCGAAAGTAACGGGAGGATAGCCTGGCAGTTCCAGGACCAGATCCCGGGAAAGTACAAAAGATGGCACCCCTTCAAAGCTGACACCGAATTCATTGTTGGCTTCGGAAGCGTCATAAGTACTTCGGATCTCGCCACAGGGCACATCCAGTACTAAGCGCATAAATCCATCCTCGATCGGCGCCCATTGCATCTTTGCCACTAATTTTGTCAAAGCAATGGTAGCATGTCCACACATGGTACTGTATCCTTCATTGTGCATGAAGATCACTCCCAGGTCAGAAGTCTGATGTTCGGGTTCCACCAAAATGCAACCATACATGTCGGCATGGCCACGAGGTTCATACATTAAAAGTCTGCGAATATGATCGTAATTTTTACTGAATTCGGATCTCTTTTGCAGGATTGTACTGCCTCTCAAAGAAGGTATGCCAGAGAGTATGACCCGGAGGGGTTCGCCACAGGTATGCAGGTCCACGGTCTGAAAACGCATTTCTCCGTCAGGCAACACTAACGGACCCTTGATGTTCCTCTGAATAGAATGAAAGAGTTCAGACATCAGCACATAAGAAGAGACCTGGATCAGGAAACATACATAACGTCCTTGACCGCTTTGATTATTTTCTCCGGGTTTGGCATATAAGCATCGACCAGCGTGGGAGCATAAGGAAGAGATGTATCTGCCGCGTTGACACGGATCACAGGAGCATCAAGATAGTCAAAAGCATATTTCTGAATCACATATGCAATCTCGGCTGACACTCCGGCAAACGGCCAGGATTCATCCACCACTACAAGCCGGTTGGTCTTCTTTACAGATTTTACAATAGTATCGATATCGAGTGGTTTAATCGTTCGAAGATCTATGACCTCCGCTTCGATACCCTCCTTTTTTAACTCCTCAGCCGCTTTTTTCACTTCCTCCATCATTTTATTAAAAGATACGATGGTTACATCTTTACCTTCTGAGCGGATTGCCGCTTTACCTATCGGTGTCAAATACTCTCCTTCCGGTACATGACCTTTCATTCCATACAACACTTCCGATTCCATCATGCAGACTGGATCGTTATCCCTGATCGCTGATTTAAGCAGCCCTTTTGCATCTTCAGGATCGGTACATGAAACAACCTTTAGGCCCGGCGTGTTGGCCATCCAGCTTTCAAACGTCTGCGAGTGTTGCTGCGCAAGTTGTCCTGCCGCACCTGAAGGTCCACGAAAAACTATGGGACAATTGAATTCCCCGGCAGACTGCGAGAGCGTTTTCGCCGCATTATTGACAATCTGGTCAAAAGCAAGTATGGCAAAATTCCAGGTCATAAATTCTACAATGGGACGCAAACCATTCATTGCTGCCCCCACACCCAAACCGGTGAAACCCAGTTCCGTAATGGGCGTATCGATTACCCGCTTGGCTCCAAATTCATCCAACATCCCTTTACTCACCTTATATGCACCATTGTACTCTGCAACCTCCTCTCCCATCAGGAAGACCGTCTCATCTCTCCTCATTTCTTCGCTCATCGCCTCATTGAGTGCTTCCCTTAATGTGATCTCTCTGGCCATAGTTATCTTTGTTTTCTGATTGGATGGCAAAAATAGCCTTTATTTCATATTTGGTAAGGGTTCAACCGGCAAAGATGTTTAATCGGATTTTAGGTTATTCCAGGTATTTAACCCTATCCGACCGAGACAGAAGACCGCTATGTCTCAATACATATTCCTATAAATCAACATTTTAGAGGTTTTTATCACAGCAGCACTTTAATCTCATCCGTATCTCTGATTGTATTTCATTCTTCTTCTGCCATGATTTTTACCCTGACATACACAATCGATCTTCCGATATTCCGGTTAATAACTTATCCTTACTTACGAGAATCAACCACTTACAACAATCATGAATCGAATATTATCTGGTTTAGGATTATTGATCCTCCTCAGCTGTTCTGCCGCAGATGCTCCGGAACCTGAGTCCAATATCTGGATAAAGGGACGTTTACTGGGAACCTTAGCTGATAGCGTAACACTGCTCGATGCTTATGATTTTCCGGTGGTTTCCAGTCATTTGGATGAAGACAACAAGTTCTCACTTGCGTTCAATGCTGCTTCCGGAGCTTACTATCAATTGAAATACGGGGATTCGGCCATGCCCATCTATCTTTCTCCTCAATATGATCTTATCCTAAAGATCAATGAGCAAGGTAAGGAAGCTGATCTGGAGTTTGAGGGAAGAGGTAAGGAAAGTAACAATTATATTCTTTCCTTCTCCGAATTTGAATCTGTGAACAAACCGGCTTATGATCAACTCCTGGCGAAATCCGAAAGTGAATTCTTAATTGAAGCAAGGAGATACCGCTCCAAGAGTGAAGCTTTCCTGAGAAATTATCAGGAGCACCATTTCAACCTGGATCCAAATTTCATCGCGAAGGAACGCGCCAGGATTCTATATGCCTGGGCCAACCGTCTTATCCACTATCCCGAAGCTCATATTTATTATACCGGTGAGGATGAGTTTGCGGTAAGTGACACCTATCATGACTACAAGAAGACGGTTAACTTAGATGCATCGGAATTGATTACGCTACCGGAATATCAACGATTTATTAATGCTTACCTGGATGCAGAAGCAAATATCCTCCAGGAGAAGGGTGATAAGAGGCGCCGAACCCTGATCCGATTTGACTTAAGCAATCAGCTCATCTCTGAGCCCCAGGTTAAAGATTTTGCTCAATTCGATATTTTGAAGGAATCACTTCAAACCGGTCTCGATGAATCAAATAAACAGATTCTAAAGTCTTTCATGAATAGCGCCCAAAATGGAATGATGCGAGCTGCTATCGGCGATCTGGTCAGTCGCTGGGAAGTATTGGAGAGGGGAAATCAAATACCTTCCCTGCCCGCAGAGACGATCGATGCGACACCATTTGATATCGCTTCCTACCGGGGAAAGTTTATCTATTTACGTTTTTGGACTACCTGGTGCCAACCTTGCCTGAACGATACCACCCAGCTCCGACACCTCAGTGAAACGGAAGGAAATGAAGACCTGGTAATCATATCCATCAATCTTGATCAGGAAAAAGCGGACTGGAAAGCAGAAATGGAAAACCGGCAGACATCCGCTGACATCATCCATTTAAAGGTCGCACCAGAAGACGTGGACCGGGTGAAAGAATCCTTTATGATACATACACTTCCCCGAAATATCCTGATAGGTTCTGACGGCAGAATCATAGAACCCATCGCCCCTCCACCCGGTGATCCAGAATTAGAAGAACTGATGAAGGCTTACTCCATTGCTTTGAATTCATAACTACTGGAATGGCTGCCCCGGTAATGTTTTAAGGGCTTCAATATCCAACCCCTCAAAAGTTCCCGAAGTCATTAAGAGCAGGTTATGATTTTCCCAGCTTTCTACGTTCTCCAGAAACTCCTTAAGTTCTTCCCGTTTCGAAAACACCAGCAGGTCTTCTCTTCCGAAGGCCTCTCTGATCGTCTTTTTTTCTAAGAGTGGCATTCCTTTCATTTCCAGTGTATGCTCACTGAAAAAAACAATTGCCTGGTCAGCGGCCCCCATTGCCCCCCGGTATTGAGGTAAAAAATCACGACTGAGACTACTATAGGTATGCAATTCAACACATGCGGTCAGCTTGCGGTCAGGATATTGATCCTTCATGGCTTTTACGGTTGCTTTTACCTTCGAAGGAGCATGTGCAAAATCCTGATAGATCAAATGAGACTTCTCATATCTTTTTAACTGAAGCCTCTTTGCCGCACCTTCAAAGGTTCGGATCGCTTCTACGAATTGATCTTCCGATATATTCAATTCGCGCAGAACCAGGTATGCACCCCTGAGGTTCGCCATATTATGTTCTCCGAATACTTTGAGAGGTACTTCCCTTGCACCGATGCGAATTACGCATTGACCATCGATAACCGAAAAATCAAAAGGTCGGTAAGGTTGTGCATCGATGGCCTTTTTCGAGGGCAGAACTTCAGCGAGAAATGGATCATCTGATGCATAGAAAACCTTTGCACTATCCGGCAGGCTCTCAAAATATTTTTCAAATGCCTGGTGATAGCTTTCCAGAGTGGGAAAAACATTCATATGATCCCAGGCTACTCCGGTGACGATGGTTAAATGAGGATGGTAATGCCAGATTTTGGGAATGCGATCAATGGAAGAAGACAGATATTCATCACCTTCGATGACAATCAAAGGAGCATCACTCAGTCTGACCATAGTATCAAAACCTTTTAGCTGAGCTCCGACCAGGTAGTCGAAATCAACATTATGATATTTTAGTACATGAAGTATCATAGAAGTAGTGGTTGTTTTGCCATGGCTTCCAGCCACCACTACCCTTTTCTGATTTTTTGCGTGTTGTCCTATGTACTCAGGAAAAGACACAATGGGGATACGCAACTCCTTTGCCCGGATCAATTCAGGGTTATTTTCTTTAGCATGCATGCCCAAAATAACCAGCTCGATATCCGAAGATACCACCTCCGGATTCCACCCCATCTTTTTAGGCAATAGACTGCACTCCGCTAATCTTGACCGGGCCGGTTCATATATCTCATCGTCCGATCCGGTGACATTGTGGCCCGCTTTTTGCAAACAGATGGCAAGGTTGTGCATGATACTTCCGCCTATCGCGATCAAGTGTATTTTCATATTTGGCTAATAGTGTAGATAAGCTTCGATTAGGAAGAATGTCACTTATATACTAATTTTATGCTGAAGGACGTTTGAGACGCAAAAGTAGTACGATTAAATAGCAATAATAAATAATTTCAAATCATGAACTTTAAAGGGATAAAGAAATTAGTCTATACCACTACCCTTTTAGCTGCCTTAGCTCTAGCCATGTCATCTTGTAACCGGGGTATAGGCTGCCCGAGTGATTTTTCAGTTGAACAAGTAGTGCCCAATATTGTTACTAGCATATTTCACATACGCTAGAAGTGATCAATGATCAATTGGATTCTTTGTAATTCTTTGCAGTCACTGCAGGAAGTTATCAGCAAATCCTATAAACGCCGAGTTTTCATTTTCAAACACAGCAGTCGTTGCAGTATCAGCAGCATTGCCAAATTACGTCTGGAAGATCATTGGGACAGTACACTATCTGAAAATTCAGAGATTTATTTCTTAGACGTAATTTCTCACAGAGAAATCTCACAGGAAGTAGCTTCTTACTTTCAGGTCCATCATGAATCACCTCAAATTCTCATCATTGAAAATGGAGAATGTATTCACGATGCTTCTCATTTCGATATAACCGTCGAAGAAATCAGGGAAGTCATATGACATCCGGCCTTTCACTCATCCTGACCCGGGATGGCTCTCACTCATTCTTTTCCGAACGATTTAATGACTCCTATCACTCTTTGCATGGAGCCGTGCAAGAGAGTAATCATGTCTTTATCAAACATGGATTGGAATACCTGGCCAAAACTACCAATGAAATCAAGTTGCTAGAACTCGGCCTTGGTACCGGATTGAACTTTATACTTAGTTACGAATACGTAAAAACACGGCCTGAACTCACATTGTACTATGAATCCTGGGAAGCTTATCCGGTGCCTAAGACTATGTCCGATCAACTGCAATATGGCCGGTTTTTGGAAAGCAATGATCTGATCAATATACATGATCTAAGCTGGAACACGACCCATAGAGTATCTCCCCAGGTGACTTTAAATAAGCAGTTGAAACATTTTGAAGAGCTTGACAGGGATCAGTGCTTCAACTTAATTTTCCACGATGCTTTTGCCCCGCAAAAACAACCTTATCTTTGGCAGGAGTCATTTCTTGAGAAGATCGCAAAGTCAGCCCAAAAAGATGCCATTCTGGTGACCTATTGTGCCCAGGGTGAATTTAGAAGGGCATTGACCAGGTTGGGCTTCGATGTTCACAAACTTCCCGGACCACCAGGAAAAAGAGAAATGGTGAGAGCAATTAAACAGAATTGATTCGAAGGATCCAACTAAAATAAATATCTGCGGGCTAATGACTAAAGTGAACAAAACACGAATCAAGATCAGCGAAGCAATTGGTTATACCAGCATTATCACCATGTTGCCAACGAGTCCCAAAGCATTAATCATCCTTGGTCATGGAGCAGGAGCAGGAATGGAACATCGATTTATGCAGGGATTAGCTGAGTCTCTGGCCGCTCAAAATTTAGGCACAGTCCGTTACAATTTCCCCTATATGGAGAATAGTAAAGGACGACCCGACCGGCCGCCGGTAGCACATCAGACGATTCGAAGTGTCGTCGCATACTCAGACAGTGAATATCCTGGTCTGACCAAGATCTTGGCTGGTAAATCCTTTGGAGGTAGAATGGCCTCTCAAACAATGGCGGCCGAAGAGCTGGATTCTGTGTCGGCCCTGGTTTTTTACGGATTTCCACTCCATTCGCCAGCTAAACCCGGCACTGAAAGAGCCAGTCATCTTTTTGAGGTAAAGGTCCCAATGCTTTTTCTTCAAGGCGATAGAGATAACCTCGCCAAAATCAATCTTCTGGAACCCCTTATCGAAAGCCTGGATCTGGCCACCCTGAAAATCTTTGAAGGTGCAGATCATTCCTTTCGCTTCCTGAAAAAATTTAACGTTGACGAGCAGAAGGCGTTGCTCCTTTTGGCTGAATCTACGGCTCAATTTCTACAGGAAATTGAAGCTGGGTAGATGACCTAAAATATTAGGCAAGTCGTATTTTAGATTTTGATCTACCCAACCACAATGGATAAAAGAGATTTTATTAAGAAAATGGGACTGCTTAGTCTTGCCCCATGGTCAGGTTTTGAAAAGCTGGACAAACTTATCCCGTCAGTGGAAAACCGTAACGCGCGGGAATTAGCCTCCGACGAGGATTTCTGGCTTGGCATTAGAGCAGGATATCGCCTTAAACCTGATTATATTAATCTGGAAAACGGCTACTACTGCATCACTCCTCAGGAAACTTTGGAAAACTTGATTCACCACGCACGTGAAATCAATTACCAGGGGTCATACTACATGCGTACCACGCAGTGGGATAACAAACGGTCCGTTTGTCAACGATTGGCGCAGATGGCTGGTTGTAAAGCGGAGGAAATAATCGTAACCAGAAACACTACGGAATCTCTCGATACGGTTATTCAGGGAATCGACTGGAAAAAGGGAGATGAAGCAGTGATGGCTCATCAGGATTATGGGGCCATGCTGGACATGTTCAGACTTCAGGCCCAACGGCATGGAATCATTAACCGCTTGGTATCCGTTCCGAACCATCCCAAATCAGACGAGGACATAGTGGAATTGTATGCTTCGGCCATCACATCTAATACCCGTTTGTTGATGGTGTGCCACATGATAAATATTACCGGTCAGATACTCCCGATTCGAAAGATCTGCGACATGGCCCATTCCCGTGGGGTTGAAGTTATGGTTGATGGAGCGCATGCTTTCGGCCATTTTAATTTTTCCATAGCTGAGTTGGACTGTGACTACTATGGCACCAGCTTACATAAATGGCTCAGTGCACCTCTGGGTTGCGGAATGCTTTATATTAAAGAAGGCAAGGTGAAAGATCTATGGCAGCTTTACGGGGAGATGGGCAAGGAACCTGATGATATCAGAAGATTAAATCATACAGGAACCCATCCCGTTTATCATGATCTTGCGATCGGCAATGCCCTGGATTATTTAGACCGCTTAGGCCTAGACAGAAAAGAAGCCCGATTGCGGTATCTGCAGAATTATTGGACCAATAAGGTCAGACATTGGCCAAAAATCATTCTCAATACCCCTGCAGATCCTCTTCGTTCTTGCGGCATCGCTAACGTTGGGATCGACGGAATGTCTCCAAGCAAACTGGCTAAAACATTGATGGAGGATTATCGAATTTGGACGGTAGCAATCGATGGCGCAGATGTACATGGATGTCGGATTTCTCCCAACATTTATACAACTCGCGATGAACTCGATCAATTCGTTGGCGCGCTATTTCAGCTGAGCCAATAAGTAACCCATCTCATTTTCAATTAAGGCATCACACCAGTTGAATGAATAAAAAAGCATTCCTTTCTGTCTTAACCGGGTCCATTATTGCAGGTCTGACCGGCCTCTTTATTAAAAACATATCCGTTCCGGCCAGCTCCATAGCTTTTGTCCGTACAGCACTCCCCACCGTAGTTCTTGGACTCTGGATGTTTCACCGGGGTCTTTCATTTTTTCGGGGCAATTACCCCAGAATGCTCCTGGCATCCACTTTGAATGCCATCCGGATGTATTTATTTTTAGTCGCCTACGTTTATACCACCATTACTCAGGCGGTGATCATGCTGTTTACGTGGCCTATTTTTGTAAATATTATTTCTTCGATCTGGCTCAAAGAAAAAATTTCGACCAGACAGGTATTTATACTGGCGCTGGCATTTCTTGGAATAGTGATTATCTACAGCGAACAACCATTTAGCTTGGATAACCGGGATTTCCTGGGCATGTCTGCCGGTATCGTATCGGCCCTTTTTTATTCAATCAGCTATGTCATCTACAAATCTGAAATTCAAAATTACCACCGTAATGAGGTCATCTTTTATCAAAACCTGGTGGGAGGTGTGCTTTTCATCCCATTGATATTTATTAATACCCCAGTGCCAAACACCCAGGATATAGTATTAATGAGTGGTTATGCGTTTCTGATGGGCATAGTGATTTTTAATTTCTTCTTTTACGGCCTGAAATATCTCAATGCTTCTCAGGCTTCACTAATCAACTATGTGGAAATTTTGGGTGCCGTGAGCGTTGGAATTATTTTTATGAACGATAAGATAACAGCCAACATTCTGATCGGAGGCTTATTTATAATCTCCAGCATTTCCATGGTTCGGTATATCAAAAACTAATTTTCATTAATTCCTTCGAGGAGATTTTTTTCTTGCTTTTGTACTGGTCTTTTTGACCTTCCCGGAATCATTCTTACCTTTTGTCTGTGTCCTCTTTAGACTTGCTCTGCTACCATCAGGCTTCTTTCCGGCTACTCTTGTGGTCTTCTTGTTTACAGTAACTCTTTCTCCCTTTGGATTTTTCCCAACTGCCGTCGTATTCTTTTTTTGAACTGCTACTTTTCCGCCCCGGGGACCTTCAACCACTGTAGTCTTTTTTGTGTGCACAATCCCCCTCTCAATGCGGTAGTTGGCTATTCTATTGTGGTATCGGTTATGCACAATAACAGAAGTAGTGCGCCTTGTTGTATAGATCCGATGGGCCCGGCCAACCCGGTGTACATTTACAGGATGATAATGAATATGGTACTTTGGTCTTACACCGGTCAACCAGTGCAGCGGGTGAACTCTCCATGGTCTCCACCAGTTAGGATAATGCATCCATCTCCACGGTGAAACCCAGGCGAGATATCCAGGGCGATAGATATATCGTACACTTGGCCACAACCAGACATTGACTACTACGCGCAGCTGTCCATATTGCGGATTCGGTCCTCCTTTCCCTTTTTCTTCTTCATAAGGTTCGACCAGTACTTCTTCTCCATAGATATCCTCATCTCCGATAATCTGCAGTACGGCTTCATTTTCTGCCGTCTTCTCAATTTCTATTACTGCGACATCCTGTGCATCATCTCCTCCGACAATCGCCTGTAAAACAATAGCATGTGCATCTTCCTCCATGTGATCAATCACCTTTATATAGTCAATCTCCCCATCCGCATTCAAATCCAGATTATTAACATAATTTGATTCTGTATTTAAAGCTTTCTCAAACTCCTCGGGGTTTTCCGACTGTTTGAGCAGGTCCAGAGCGCCTGAGAGACTAAAATGATCGCCCGGCAATCCGGTGCTGTCAATATTTTGGCTCAACATCGTCAATGATGCAACTGTTATGAGTAAAAGCGTGGCGAATCCTTTTTTCCGATTTTTCATTTTCTTAAGAATTTTTTCGATTGTTTGACTCTTGATCTGGGCAAAGGTTTAAGAGCACTCACAAATTTCCAATCGCACCTTATTTTAAATGCACGTGTGAGTTTGCATAGGTCGGACTACTGAAACTTGTCCGCCAGTTCCATCCACCGTTCTGTCTTCATGTCGATCGACTCTACCAACGAACCAATTTCACTTGACCATTTATTGATCTGTTCAAGATCAATGGCCGGTTGCGAAAGTAAGGATTCCAGCTGCCCCTTTCTCTTCTCTAATTCTTCGATTTCTCTTTC
>JAGQWZ010000158.1 GCA_020436835.1 Saprospiraceae bacterium
ATTTTATTGACACTGTCCGACGGAAAATTATTGATTTCGGATGCGACGGATCCGAATGTCCCATTTGATCGATTGCCATATTGGTGTTTGAATGAGAAGGGTCTAATCATACGAAAAAAAGATGCTCTATGGGTAGATCTGCAATCTCCCTTGCCTTCGGAAAATAGCCGGATTATTACTTATAAGATTTATCCTAACGCCCAAGAGGCAGAGGTCACTTGTTTAAATCATACAACTGAAGTGGAAGCTTATTTTCTACGGGATCAATACCATGATGATACGACTTCTCTTAAAGAGGCTTTTTTGGAGAAAGGATTTGTTAAAATAAACCGGATAAAAACCTCACATTATGATGACACAGGAGGACCATATGTAGTTGCCATTAAAGGAACGATAAAGATTGAACAGCTTGAAGATCTTCTTCTTATTTCACCACTGCTAAAATTTCCTGTGAGTTCACTTCCCTTCACTCAAAAAGTGAGAACCTATCCAATTGATTTTATTACTTCACAGATCGAGAAATATACATCTCAGATTATTATTCCCCAGGGATATTTCGTTGAATTTAAACCGGAGGACCTGAAAATATCCAACGAATTGGTGGACATTGAATATAGTACATTAGCCAAGGATACAATCTTGGAAGTAAATGCAGTCATTCATTTTAAGAAAGCCATTTATCCGGAGTCCGATTATGCAAAGCTCCAATTTTATTATAAAAAAATAGTAGAGAAATTTAATGAACAAATAATATTTAAGCAAAACAAAACCTAAGTTAACGCACTTTTACTCCTTCAATGCTCTTCTTAAGATTTTACCAATATTGGTCTTTGGCAGTTCATCCCTGAATTCGATGTGCTTTGGCCTTTTGTAGTTTGTCAAATTCTCTTTACAGTATTCGTTGATTTCCTCTTCGGTGAGTGATTTATCTTTTTTTACAATAAATACCTTGACCGCTTCTGTTGATCTTTCATCAGGTACGCCAATAGCTGCGACTTCGAGAACCTTGGGGTGAGAAGCAATCACGTCTTCTACTTCATTGGGAAATACATTAAATCCGGACACCAGAATCATGTCTTTTTTACGGTCGACAATTCTAAAATAGCCGTCTTCGTCCATAGCACCGATATCACCGGTATTTATCCAGCCATCCTTCATGCACCTGGCTGTCTCGTCCGGCTGGTTAAAATATCCTTTCATTACCTGGGGCCCCTTGATTTGAATTTCACCTATCTGGTCAACCGTCAGGACATTTCCGTCTTCATCTACGATCCGCATATCGGTCGATGGCACTGGCAGACCGATCGTACCGAGCCTGGTGTTTCCATCTAACGGATTGGAACTGGCAACGGGGCTGGTCTCGGTCATACCATAACCCTCAGCAATGGCACAACCCGTTACCTCTTTCCATTTTTGGGCGACCGATTTTTGTAATGCCATACCTCCCGCACTGGTAATCTTTAGGGCACTGAAATCGATACCGGCAAAATCCTTGTGATTCAGCAAGGCGTTAAACAGGGTATTGACGCCAGTCATGAGATTAATAGGATATTTCTTGAAGGCAGCGATAACCGTTCCCAAATCCCGTGCATTGGTGATCAAAACATTTCTTGCACCAATACTCATCAAGGTGAGGCAATTGACGGTGAAGGCATATATGTGATAGAGTGGCAGGGGGCAAAGAATGGTTTCTTCCGATTCCTTAAGGTAAGGACTCATTATAGCCCGTACCTGGAGCATGTTGGCGATCAGGTTTCGATTAGTTAGTTCCGCTCCTTTGGATATCCCAGTTGTACCACCGGTATACTGAAGGATTATAGTATCGTCCGGATTACTTTCGAAATCCTTGATCTGAAATTTAGCTCCCTGCTTGATGGCTTCGGAAAAGGAAACAGCATTGGGAATATGGAATTTTGGTACCATCTTTTTCAAATACCTGACTACGAAGTTGACAATCCAACCTTTGAGCCATCCCAGTAATTCTCCTATGCTGGTTGTGATGACTACTTTTATATCGGTATCCGGCAGTATCTTTTCCAGATTTGCAGCAAAATTTTCCGCTATGAGGATCGCTTTAGCACCGGAATCTACAAATTGATGTTTCATCTCTCTCGGAGTGTACAGAGGATTTGTATTCACTACGATCAAGCCTGCCCGGAGCGCCCCAAATAACGCAATCGGATATTGGAGTAGATTTGGCATCATCAATGCGATTTTATCCCCTGGCTCCAGTCCCCGGGAATGCAGGTAAGCCGCAAACCGTCTGGACATCCGGTCGATAGTCTCATAACTCTGGGATTTATCCATGCAAATGAAAGCCGTCTGCTTTTTATACTTCTTGAAAGTCTCATCAAAAAACTCAAGGAGATTTGCATATTGATCCGCATTGATATTTGCCGGTACACCATTGGGGTAGTTCTTTAACCAGGGTCTTGATTCCATTTTATTTGATGATATTAAAATCAGATACCGGTAAAATAAATAAATTTTACCATAGCATCTTTAGCAGTCATCCAGCACCGTGTGCAGTATTTGGCAAGCTTTGATGATTTCCGGAATTGTGATAATCAATGGTGGCGCGACACGGATACTGTGATCATTAAAAAGGAACCAATCAACCAAAACTCCGGCCTTCACGGCGCTTCGAACTACCCGCTGCAACAATGCACTGTCCTCCAAATCTAAAGCAAACCACAAACCTCCTTCTCTGATCTCCCGGATGGAGGGATGAGCAAGATTCTTCCGGAAAGCATCGATCTTTTCCGGGATGTGCCTTAGGAGTTGATTTTCCTGTATGGTTTCAATCGTGGCGAGCGCCGCGGCGCAATTGACCGGATGTCCTCCGAAAGTGGTAATATGACTTAGGGCCGGATTGTCGGAGAGTGTTCGCATATGATCGGAGGAAGAAATGAAGGCACCAATAGGCATGCCTCCTCCCATGCCTTTCGCCAGTAAAAGAACATCGGGCACGACGTTATAGTGACTAAAGGCGAAGAAGTGCCCGGTACGTCCAAAGGCACACTGTATTTCATCCAAAATGAATAATGCGCCTTTTTCTCGACAGCGGTTTTCCACCTGCTTCAGGTAATCATCTTCCGGTGTGTATAGACCACTTTCTGCCTGAATAGTTTCCATAATCACCGCTGCAGTTCGGGTAGTAATCAAATCCAGTTGAGAGGGGTCGTTGTAATCGATGAATCTAATCTGGGGTAATAATGGGCGAAAAGGCCTGGTATAGGTCTCACTACTCATTAGACTCATTGCCCCATGCGTACTGCCATGATAAGCATTTCTGCAGGCAATTATTTCATGACGGCCGGTCACTTTTTTGGCAAGTTTCAGTGCCCCTTCCACAGCTTCGGCCCCACTGTTTACAAAATAAACCGCTTCAAGGGGATCAGGAAGTAAATCTGCCAGACGTTTCGCTAAACTCACCTGTGGAGTTAAGACAAATTCACCATAGACCATCGTATGCATATAACGGGCCGCCTGCTGTTGCACCGCCTCCACCACCGCAGGATGACAGTGACCCAATGCCGAAACTCCAATGCCAGATATGAGATCCATAATTCGTTGTCCACCGGAGGTATGCAAATACATACCCTTTGCATCTGCAATTTCGGTCATCAGTGGTGCCGGACTAGTTTGTGCCACATGCCGTAGAAAAAGATTTCGAATGTCCATATTTAAAAATAAAGCTTGGATCCGTATTTTTTCAGCCAGGAAACCTGATCCTTATAGCGGGGCATGGCATATTCTACCACTTTCCAGAATGCCGGTGAGTGATTATGTTCCCTTAAATGAGCCAACTCATGGATGATCACATAATCTACAACAATCTGGGGTGCCAGAAATAATCGGGTACTGAAATTAAGGTGACCTGTGTGGCTGCAGCTTCCCCAATTACTCTTGTTGTATTTGAAGGAAATATCCGAATAATGAAATTGGTAAAATCGTTCATTCAAAATAGCCACTCTTTCGGAGAATCGGTCGTGAAAGTCTTTAGCAAATACCTTACTTACCAGTTTGGGAAATACTTCGCTTTGTTCGCGTTCACCCCAAATCTCCGGATACCGGATTTGAATTATGTTCCCAGAGATTTTTGCTGCTGCAGTTTTTCGACTGACCGGAAGAAGAGACAGGACAAAGGCGCCAAAAAGAGTTTGGTACAACTGGCCGTCGTGAGGTGGACGCAGAAAAAAATGATCAAATATTTCAGGCTGCTTTCGATACTTGGCCTGAGTCCATTCTACCGCCCACTCAACCGGATTTTCGGGCATACCGTAGTGCCAGGTTGTGGGAATTCTCAGGTTGACAGAATGTTGCCCGACTGCCACCCGCCAACTACGTCGCCTTTCCCGGTAGATGATCATTGGTATCTGCTTTTCATCTACATCCACCATCAGCTTCGTAATGTTGGTTGTATTCTTTTTGCGGTGCAACATAGACATCAAAACTAACAAGAATTCTTTTTAGCGAATATTGAATTCAGCATCCCCCGGCTAAATGCCATCCGTACGCCTCTCAACTCTGCAAAGAGATTTCTGGCATTTGCTTATAATTTTTTTTAACTTATAAGTATCAATAATCCAATTCTGCCACCATGAAGAAATCATTTTTACCAATCCTCCTTTCTCCCTTCCTCCTATTGCTTACACCGGTTTTTAAAAATCTGGAGAGTAGCCCTTCCTCCGCTGGTCCAAAAGTGGAAATTGACAGGTCAGTAGATGAATTCAACACCCTGGAAGGTACCTGGCAACTGATGGCGGCAAAGCTGGCCCATCCGGATCCTGGGATGCCAGATGAATACACCAACGAATCCGGGATCGTGTCAATGAAGATCTTTACCCGGAACCGTTTTGCATTTATTCGATATAACCGGGAAACCGGTGAGCTCTTAGGTACTGGCGGAGGAACATATATTCAACTGGGTGACGAGTATACCGAATACATTGACTATCACAGTTACGATAGTACCCTGGCCAACTACCCCCAAAATTTCACCTGTACCTTTGAAGCTAATC
>JAGQWZ010000159.1 GCA_020436835.1 Saprospiraceae bacterium
ATCGGCTTGCGAATGAAGTTGCCACACAGAAAGTGGTACACCAATCTGAGAATTGTAGCTCTTCGGACTTTTTACAATTTGGAATTCAACGCTTAGAAGTTGATATAGCCATTCCTTGACCACTGTTTTCCCATTACTCCCGGTGATTGCGACCACGGGAAATCTGAATTGGCTACGATGGTAGCTTACCAAATGTTGAAGAGCCTTCACCACCTCATCAACCACGATGATGTTGGCATCAGCCAATGGCTCAAGATCAACCGGGTATTGGACTACAAAAGCTCGAACCCCTTCCTCGTACAGTCGACTGATGAATTGATGGCCGTCTCTTCTTAATCCTTGGAGGGCAAAAAAAAGAGTATGTGCAGGATCTTGAAGTTGACGACTGTCAACCAGTAATTGGGTGATTAGCTGATCAGGTGATGGGCATTGCAACCACTGACCACCCACGATTTGACCAACTGTGGCAATTTCATATCTCATGACCTAAGGTCAAATCCGATATCCTTTCGATAGTACGCTCCTTCAAAATTAATTTCCCGGGCTTTCCTCCGCGATTTAGCCACTGCCTCGTCCATATTATTTCCAAAGGAAGTAACCGAAAGTACTCGTCCGCCACTAGTCACAATTTTATCTCCATTCACGGCAGTACCTGCGTGAAATATGACTCCATCATCGTATTCATCGATCCCGGTGATGACCTTTCCTTTCTCATAATCCCCCGGATATCCTCCCGAAACCATGACAATGCTTGCAACAATCCTTGGATCGACAGAGATTTCTATCTGGTCCAGCGTTCCCCTGGTTGTCGCAAGAAGAAGATCAATCAGATCGTTTTGCAGTCGTGGCATGACCGATTGAGTCTCCGGATCACCCATGCGACAATTATACTCGATCACCATCGGTCGATCCTGCACTTTAATCAGTCCGAAAAATATAAATCCTCTGTATTCCAATCCATCCTCAAAAATACCGTTGACAGTAGGTCTGATGATCGTATCTTCCACTTCCTTCATCAAAGTTCGATTGACGAACGGTACCGGTGAAATAGATCCCATACCCCCAGTGTTTAAACCCGTATCACCTTCACCAATCCGCTTATAATCCTTGGCTTCGGGGAGAATTTTGTATTCTTTGCCATCTGTTAGCACAAAAACCGAAAACTCAATCCCATCCAGAAACTCTTCGATCACGACCCGTTGACTTGCATCACCGAATTTACCTGCGAGCATTTCCCTAAACTCTTTTTTCGCCTGCTCGTGATCTGAACAAATAAGAACGCCTTTGCCAGCTGCCAGCCCGTCGGCTTTCAGTACGACCGGCAGATCCAACTGATCAATATAGGAAAGACCTTCCTCCACTTGATCCTGATTAAATTCCCGGTAGGCGGCAGTTGGGATATTATGCCGGTGCATGAACGCCTTGGAAAAAGCTTTGCTGCCTTCCAACTGGGCGCCACTTGCTTTCGGCCCCACTACCGGCAGTTGAGGAAAATGCCGGTCCAGATAATCTACCAATCCGTTGACCAGTGGTGCTTCCGGACCGATCACCACCAACTGAATCTGATGCTCCGTGATAAAATCTCCTACAGCCTTAAAATTTCCTGAATCGATTGGTACATTTGTGCCCAATGAAGTCGTGCCTGCATTTCCAGGGGCGATAAATAACTGAGATAGTTTTTTACTTTGTGCCATTTTCCATGCTAAGGCATGTTCACGACCTCCACTACCCAACAATAAAACATTCATAGTCAAATCAGAAATCAATGATCCGCAAAGATGCGCAGATTAATTCGAGAATCGAATTTGTAAAGCTGAAAGATGATTGTTTTTATTGCTTGAATCACCCTGCTCCATTCCGGGCCTAAGGGAGAGAATAAGATATTATATTTTTTTATTGAATGAAATTCATTATTAATCAATACTTTAAATTTTAAAGAAATTCATAATTGGTATGGATTTTGAGCATAGTGGATTAGTAAGATCAAATGGTAAATAGAGGATAAGATATGATTGCCTATGTGAAAGGTCAGATTACGTATAAGAATCCCACATTTGTATATGTGGAAAGTGGTGGTGTTGGTTATCATGTCAATATCAGTTTAAACACTTATTCGAGAATTGAAAAAGCGGAGTCGGTAAAGTTGCTGACGCATCTGGTGGTCAAAGAGGACTCGCATACGTTGTACGGATTTTATGACGGAGAAGAACGGGACTTATTTGTCCATCTGCTGTCGGTTTCAGGCATAGGTCCCAATACGGCCAGAATCGTCCTTTCGTCGCTGAGTCCGGTCGAAGTAAAGCATGCTATACTTAGCGAGGACGAGATGATTTTCAAGCAGGTAAAAGGTATTGGAGCCAAGACGGCAAAGCAGATTATTTTGGATTTAAAAAACAAGATTTCAAAAGAATCTGATATACAGGTTACCCTGCCCGTAAGAGACAATACTTTACAACAGGAAGCGTTAAGTGCTTTATTGGCTTTGGGATTCAATAAGCAGAGTGTGATCAAGGCAATCTCAGATGTGTGTAAGACGACCCCTGATCTTGCCAATGTCGAATCTCTCATTAAGGCTTCACTTAAAAAACTTTCCTCATAAGTAAAGTAAGTATTGTATGAAGTTTAGATGCGACAGATCGTATGCTTTACAAAATATTTTAGAGGCAGAAGCGTAGTTAAGAAGTGAGATCAGTTTTTTACAATAGAATACATATTATCGCTCAGAACACATACTCCATTAGAATGGCTTTCCGCAAGACTATTTTTCTGGTTTTCTTGGGTTTTTGCTCTATTGTTGCCCTAAAGGCAGAAATTGGAACCCACTCCCGGCTTCCAGATCCATATTCCAGCGCTGAAGTCAGTCCCCTCGATACAATACCTCCCCTACAAGATCGAAATGGTTCTTTCCTGGAAAAAGAAAACAGGAATCCCTTTGATCTCAGGGATCCTGATATCATAGAACAGTCGATAGAATACGATACGGAGTCCAACACCTATGAAATCACAGAAAAGATCGGTGATGACTATTTCCGGATGCCTACTTACATGACCATCGATGAGTATCTCGAATATAAAGCCAGGCAACAGGAGAAGGAATATTTCCAGCGGTTGGCAGGTATTAATTCGGCAGGAGGAGAGATTGGCCCTGATGTAGACCCAATCAAAAAATTTGATTTATCGCAGAGTCTGATCGATCGCCTTTTTGGTGGAACCACTGTAGATCTCAACCCCAAAGGTAACATTGGTATCACCCTGGGCTACGATTATCAAAATGTACAGAACCCCGTATTGTTGGAGAGACAACAGAAGAACGGAAATTTTGATTTTGATATGGACATCCAGATGAACATGGATGGTTCGATCGGAGACAAAATGAAGATCAATGCCAATTATAATACGAAGTCGACTTTTGACTTCGACCGGCAATTAAAACTCCAGTACGATAGTGAACAATTTAGCGAAGATGAGATCCTAAAAAAGATCGAAGCCGGAAATGTAAGTCTGCCTCTCAAGAGTACCCTGATCCAGGGAAATCAAAGTCTTTTTGGACTAAAAACAGATCTGCAATTCGGTCGCTTGCGCCTGACCACCATTGTCTCTCAACAGAACTCAGAAAAGAAAGACCTGAAAATTGAGAAAGGCGCTCAGATTCAGGAATTTGAGATAGATATTGATGAATATGACGAAAATCGTCACTTCTTCCTCTCTCAGTACAACCGGGATATTTTCGAACCCGGTCTGCGTAATCTGCCTCAGATATCTAGCTTGTTTAATATTACGAAGGTGGAAGTGTGGATCACCAATGACCGACGGGAAACAGAAAATACACGAGACATTGTCGCTCTGGCCGATCTAGGAGAAAATGAGCGAATGACCACTTCAAATTCTAATCTTCAACCCAGACCTATGGACGGCCCGAGAGACTTGTCCGGAACAAAGGTGCTTCCGGACAACAGTTCGAATCCGATTTATGGTCTGATTGTTCAGGATGAAATGGTTCGCGATGTAAATACTACCGTGCAGGCGTTACGCAGCTCTCCATACAACCTGATTCCATCACGGGATTTCGAGAAGGTCAGAGCCCGAAAATTAAGAGAGTCTGAATACACCCTCAATACTGAGCTTGGCTTTATCTCGATTAACACCAGTCTGCAACCGGATCAGGTATTAGGAATTGCCTATGAGTACACCTATAATGGACAGAAGTTTCAGGTAGGCGAGCTATCTACCGATTTTCCCTCGGAGACGGAGGATGCTTCGGTGCTCATTGTCAAACTTCTGAAAGGAACAACCCAACGCACCGATGTGCCGGCATGGGATCTCATGATGAAAAATGTCTATTCCATCGGTGCATTCAATGTAAGCCGGGAAGATTTTTATCTCGATGTTTTCTATGAAGAGCCAGGTAAGGGAGAGAAGAGATTCTTACCGTCTGGTTCACTCGCCAGTGAACCACTGTTGAGATTGCTTAATCTTGATAACCTTAATCCACTGGGAGATCCACAACCAGATGGTGCTTTTGACTTTATTCCCGGTGTTACCATTTTTCTCAATACCGGAAAGATCATGTTTCCGGTGCTGGAACCTTTTGGGTCATCTCTGGCAAAGCAGTTTGATGATCCGGCGGAAGCACAGAGATACGTCTTTCAACAACTATATGATTCCACTATTTTTATCGCCCAGGAATACGCCGATCTAAACCGGTTTACCATCCGGGCGAGATTTAAATCCAGTGCCACCAATGAGTATTCCCTGGGTGCCTTCAATGTACCTCAGGGTTCGGTACGGGTTACTGCCGGTGGTCAGGTCTTACAGGAAGGTGTAGATTACGATGTCGATTACAACCTGGGAAAGGTCAGGATCATCAATGAAGCTTACATCAACAGCAGTGTTCCCATTAATGTTTCATTTGAAGACAATGCTCTTTTCAGCTTTAACCGGAAGACTATGCTCGGACTCCGGGCAGATTATGAAGTAAGTAAGCATCTGAATCTGGGATTTACCTATATGCACCTTTTTGAGAGACCCTATACCCAGAAGGTCAATATTGGAGAAGATCCTATTAACAACCGGATTTTGGGGCTGGATGTAAACTACAGTAAAGAAGCTCCCTGGTTGACCCGCCTGGTGGACCGGATCCCTTTGATCGACACCAAAGCTCCCTCCAACATCAACTTTGCTGCGGAAGGAGCGATTCTTAAGCCGGGACATTCGCGGGCGATAAACCAGGAGGGTAGTAAGAATGGAACGATCTATATCGACGACTTTGAAGGAAGCTCAATCGGCATCGATCTCCGTACTCCGGCCAACGAATGGGTCATCGCCAGTACTCCCCAAAATGATGCAGAAAATAACAACCCACGTTTCCCGGAATCGGAGCTGATCAATGATGTCAGAAATGGAGTGAACCGGGCCCGGATCAACTGGTACCGGATCGAAACGAATATCCGGAACGAATCGGATCAGCAAAACCCATTTACATCCCCCGTTTCCCAGCAAGCAATTTTCCCAAACCGTTCTCCGGTTTTTGGCTTTAACAACAATATCCAGGTTTTCGATGTACACTATGATCCGACTAAGAGGGGTCCTTACAATTTTGACCCACCCGGAGGTACGGAATATAGCGAGGGCTTAAATCCGGATGGCACCCTGATTGACCCCGAGAACAGGTGGGGAGGAATCATGCGAGACCTGCGAAATACGGACTTCCAGGCATCTAACATCGAGTACATTGAATTCTGGATCATGAATCCCTATGCCCAGACCAGTGAAGGCCGCCTGGGAGATGATGGTAAGTTGTTCATTAACCTCGGTAATATCTCGGAGGATATCCTGAGAGACTCGCGCATGTCTTATGAGAATGGATTGCCCACACCTACCAGTATCGCACCCCTTGATACCACGGTATGGGGCGTAATCCCGGTGGTACAGGACTTAACCAGTTCCTTCAGTATAGATCCCAACGAAAGGCAGGATCAGGATCTTGGTTACGATGGATTGGATGATGCCGCTGAACGGGATTTCTTTCAGGACTATCTGCAATCGGTGCAGAGTTTGATCGTGGATGCGCGTGATGAAATCAATGCCGACCCGGCAAATGACAATTTTCAGCACTACCGCGAATATGGCGAGAATGTGCAGGTATTCGAGCGATATTCGAAATTCAACAACGTACAGGGAAACTCGAAGACGTCTGATGGAGCCACCTTACAATCCAGTACTAACTATCCGGACAAAGAGGATCTGAATGAAGATAATACCCTCATTGAAACCGAAGATTACTACGAATATGAGATACCGATCGAATATGATGGCTTTGGAGGACTTGCTATCAACGAGTTCATCACCGATACGATACGGGCCCAGGAAACAGGGCAAATCTGGTATCGCTTTCAAATACCACGTGAGCGGTGGGCCCGCAAGGTAGGCTCGATACAGGATTTTCGCTCGATTCGTTTCATCCGGGTATACATGACTGAGTTCAGTGAACCGGTGACTCTTCGTTTCGCTAAGTTTGACCTGGTACGAAATCAATGGAGAAAATATACCCGTAGCCTTACCTCACCCGGTCCGAAAGAACCCAACAACACTCCATCAGCACTGGAATTTGATATCGCCTCAGTCAACATTGAAGAGAATAGCAAGAAATTCCCCTTCAATTATGTCTTGCCTCCTGGAATCATCCGGGAACGTGCTGTTGGCACCTATGCAAACATTCAGAGGAATGAGCAATCGCTGGCATTAAATATCTGTAATCTTGACGACGCCGAAGCAGCGGCGATGTTTAAAAATCTGAATGAAGACTTTCGAAATTTTGATAGCCTGCAAATGTTTATTCATGCCGAATCTGCCACAGATCAACTCATCGGTCCGGGAGAAACTTCCCTTTTTGTCAGGCTCGGAAGTGATTACACCCAAAACTACTACGAGTATGAGATTCCGTTGGTGATGAGTGATCCCGAGGCAGCTATGCAGGCAACATTTGAGGAACTGCCCGAAATCGTCTGGATGCCCTCCAACGAATTGAACATTCCTTTGAATCTGTTAAAGGAGAAAAAGATTGAGCGGAACAATTCCGGCTTCTCGCTCACCCAACCCTATGAAACCGAAGATCCCGCCAACGGTAATAAGGTGCGAATCATTGGAAATCCGAACCTTGGTCTGGTCAAAGGAATCATGATCGGAGTGCGCAATACCCCTGATGATGGATTACCGAAGTGCCTTGAAGTGTGGGTAAATGAATTACGCCTTACCGGTCTCAATGAGGCTGGCGGTACAGCTGGATTGGCAAGGCTCGATCTCCAGTTGGCCGATTTCGGAAGACTCTCCCTGAGTGGCAACTACAGTAGTGTCGGTTGGGGTGCTATCGATCAGAAGCTGGCTGACCGCAGTCTGGATGAAGTGGTGCAATATGATGTCGCTACCAATCTGGAACTGGGGAAATTTTTCGGAGACCGTAGTGGATTGCGTATTCCCTTTTATGCCCAGTACTCCGCTACGATGACCAATCCTAAATTTGATCCATATGACCGGGATATCGAATTGAAAGATAAACTTCAGGAAGCGCCGGACAAGACCACCCGGGATTCTATCCGCGAACAAGCCATTGAGTTTACCTCAATCAAGAGTTTCAACTTTACCAATGTACGAAAGGAACGGACCGGCAATAAGGCAGGTAAAACACCAAAGCCCTGGGATATCGAGAATTTCAGCCTAACCTATGCCCAGTCTGAAATAACCCGGCACGATCCTATCATCGAGGCAGATGACACCGAAGATAAACGGGGAGCAATTGACTACAATTATTCGACAAAGCCACTTTATATCCAGCCGTTTAAAGGGCTTGCCAAAGATTCCAAACTAATCAAATTTATCACCGAATTCAATTTCAATCCGATCCCGAATTCTTTCGCCTTTAATACCGCCCTCCAGCGACAGAAGTCCACCAAATCTTACCGTTTTTCCGAACCGGCCTTCAAGACCTGGTATACCAAGAAATTTACCTGGGAGCGAAACTATGATCTCAATTGGGATTTTACCAAATCACTGAAATTCAGATTCAATGCATCCAACAATGCCGTGATTGACGAACTGAATGAGCGAGACCCAATTTTTACTCCCGAACTAAACCGCGATACCATCTGGGCAGGTTTACGGAATTTTGGACGGACAAAAGATTACACCCACAACATCAACCTCAGTTACACCGCCCCATTACAGCACTTTCCATTGCTAGACTTTGCCCAGATCCGGGGACAATTCAATGCTCAATATTCCTGGAACGCGGCTGCCCTGAATGTCGACTCACTGGGTAATGTGATACAGAACCAACAGACCCGTCAAATCACCGCAGATCTCAATTTTGAAAAACTTTATAACAACATCCCATATCTGCGCAAAATAAATCAGGGCTCCCGGCCCACCCGGGGCCGACCGGCAACCCGACCCACCCGTCCTCAATCTGGGCAGCAGGGTCAGGACGATGATCGCAAGAAGGAGTCACGCGATCCGGGAGTACTGGAAAGAGTCCTGATCCGGCCGCTCATGGCTTTGAGAAAAGCAAAATTTCAATACACGGAAAACCTGGGATCGGTAGTACCCGGCTTTACTCCCACGCCTGAATTTTTTGGCCTCAGTCAGGGTTGGAGCGCCCCCGGTTACGAATATATTCTGGGGCTTCAGCCGGATGATGCTTTTTTTGAAGAAGCAATCAGACCTGAAAACAATTGGATTACTGATAATGTATATCTGAACCAGGAAGTATTGCTCAACAAAACCAAGAAATGGAATGCAGGTCTGAGTATCGAGCCGTTTAAAGATTTCCGAATAGAAGTAACCTGGGACTACAGTTACACGAAAAACCATTCGGAGTATTTCAAAGTACCGAAACCAGGAGAGGATTTCCAGCATCTGGCTCCGCGGGATGTCGGCTCATTTAGTATCTCCTATTATACAATGAGAACGCTTTTTCGAAATGATATCGAAAATCTCTTCACGGAATTTGAAGAGCGGAGAAAAATCATTTCGCAACGTGTCGGCAATCCAGGTACCAGCCACATCAACGACGGGGCAGAATATGCTTACGGCTATGGCAAATATCAGAGAGATGTACTGGTGCCTGCCTTCATTGCATCATACGCTGATATTCCGATTGATGATGTGGCGCTAAGTGTTTTTGATCAAACTCCAAAACCTAACTGGCAACTGACTTATAATGGGCTTTCAAAAGTGCCATTTTTCCAGGAGATATTTTCAAGCGTGAGTCTTTCTCATGGTTATCGTTCTTCTTTGGCAGTTAATAGCTACAATACCGATTTTGATTTTGATCCTTCATTCAACACCATTAATGAAGTGACAGGTGACTATTATAGCCGCTTCGAAATACCAGACATCACTATCACTGAACAGCTTGCACCGCTGATTGGTCTCAATATCAAGACCAGAAATGACATGACCCTTCGCCTCGATATGACAAAATCGAGGAACCTTTCGCTAAGTTTTACCGACTATCAGTTGAATGAGACAAAGCGTACCGACTACACTGCGGGGTTCGGGTATCGTTTGAAGAATGTTTACATCGGATTTTTGCAACCGAAGAAAAAAACGAGAAGCCGGTCCCGTCGGGATCAGGAGGAAGCCCAGGAAGAAGATCAGCAGGGAAACAATCCGGCAGCCGGAGCAAAGAAGGGTAATGACCTGGAAATCAAATTTGATTTTTCCTATGGAGACAATGTCTCTTTGATCCATAAATTTGATACGGAATTGGATCCACAGGCTTCGAGAGGAAACAAGCAAATACGAATTAGCCCATCGATCGAGTATGCTCTGAGTGAAACCCTAAGCCTGCGATTCTTTTTTGATTACAACAAGACCGTACCTTATACCTCCCGATCATACCCTATCACCAACATAAATTCAGGAGTAACCGTACAGTTTGCATTGCAGTAGATCTGGAAATGAAGATCAGATCTTGCGGATTTCCATTTCCTTTTTTGGTTTCATTTTACTGAGTTTCGCAGAAATTTCCTGGTATTCCCCATCCCGGAGGATATCGAGTTTGATCTCATCATCGAAATCCAGCGTCGATATATGGTCGATCATATCTGCCGGTTTCTTGACTTTCTCACCTTCGATAGATACGATGATATCTCCCTCTTTCAATCCAGCCTTTTCTGCAGGTGTATCTGGCATGACCTCATTGATCAATACCCCGGACTGACTTTCGATCTCGCTAATTCGGATGCCGAGTTTCGGTTTGTTTAGATCAAAATCATGATTGAATCCAGGATCATCAAAAAATTTAAAATTATCCTGATTGAAGAAATCGAAATTACCCAATCCCAGTGAATCAAAAAGAGATTTCAGATCCTGGGGATCTCCACCAAAGTTATAATTGAAGAATTGGCCGCCAAAGGGCATTGTGTCCATCTTGAAATCGCGCTGCCACTGAAGAGCATGGTCATCGTCTTTCCTCCCCTGCAAAAGTTGATCCAGGTCAATGGCATCGGCTTCGGCACCTTCCTTTATGATGGTCTGTACCGATTTGTTACCGTTTTCATCATAAGTTTCCTTAATGATCGTCACCTTCGTCTTCTGCTTTTGGGCATAAACCGGGATATAATCAATTCCCACCAGAATGAGCAGACAGAAGAAAAATTTGGCCAAGGTATTTCCAGTCTTCATAATAATGTTGTCTTTATTAATTGAAACCAAATGCAAAGGTAGATAGTTTGGAAATTACGACGCCGAGAAAAAAGTTAAATCAGCGTTAAAGCCAAAAAAACCGATCTTTATTGAGCGAATTTTGGTGTTAAAGAGGCCGGGATTTAGGCAGTAATCGCCTCTTACGGGTATATAAATATGAAGAAAAGCTTTATTTGGGTTTTGATCGCGCTGATGACCGTCTCGCTGCTGGGAATAATTGTAATCCAGAGCCGGTGGATCAATTGGAGCATCAATCTCAACGAAGAAAAGTTCAACAAAGAGGTGTTTTCCGCCCTCAACAATGTCGAAAAAGAATTAGTGGCCAGTGAAAATACCCTGGATCTTGACCTCCTTGGCAGTGAACTTAGTCCTGCGCTTCCCGGTCACTCAAAGCTTGATTTCTACTACCGGATGGGAAAACTGGAAGATAGTTCGCTTATTTCGGACGAGCTATCTGCGCTAATGGGCAAATCACGCAGTCGATTTCAGCAGAACCTCAGTTTGATGGAGGGAATCGAAGTAAGTAAATGGCTACAGTCCAGGGATCTCACGGAACGAATTGATATCAAAAGACTATCGTCCTCCATTAAAAGACAACTTTTCCGGAGAGGGATTAAGATCGGATACCACTATGGCGTCTTCTCTAATAAGAGTAAAAGTTTCGTGATCCTCGACGACAACTATGTCGTTCCCGAAGAGGGAAATAGCCAGTTCTCCGCTACGATTGTGAATAAGAGTCTGTACAATTCCGAATATAAGATCAACTTGTTTGAAACCGAAAAGGATGTACCGGGAATCCTTTATATTAATTTTCCGGAACGTAAAAGCATCCTTTTTCAGGATGTCTGGCCCACTATTGCAGGGTCGATCATTTTTACGGCGATCATCCTATTTTGCTTCATCTACACGATTTATGTCATCCTGCGTCAGAAGAAACTTTCCGAAATGCGAACCGATTTTATCAATAACATGACGCATGAATTCAAAACTCCCATTGCCACGATCAATCTGGCTGCCGATTCAATCATCAGTCCGATGATCATTAATCAGCCTTCCAAGGTTGACCGGTTTGCCGGAATCATCAAACAGGAAAACAACCGGATGCTCAGTCAGGTAGAAAAAGTACTGCAAATGGCGCTACTGGACAAAAAGGATTTTAAACTGAAATTGGGCGAAGTTAATGTGCATGAAGTGATCCTGCAGGCCGTGGAACATGCCAATCTGCAAGTGGAGAAAAAAGGTGGACATGTTGCATCAGAGCTAAAAGCTACCGATCCAAAAATTATGGCTGATCATACCCATCTGGCCAATATTATCCATAACTTGTTGGACAACGCGAACAAATACTCTCCCGAAAAGCCCGAGATCACTGTAGCTACAGACAACACATCCAGGGGAATAAGGATCACTATTAAGGACAAGGGTATCGGGATGACGAAAGATCAACGAAAACATATTTTCGACAAATTCTACCGGGTACATACCGGTAACCTCCATGACGTGAAGGGTTTTGGCCTTGGATTGAGCTATGTGAAGGCGATGGTAGGAGCACACCGGGGCAACATTGAAGTGCAAAGTGAGCTGGGAGAAGGCAGTAGTTTTATTTTGGACTTACCTTTTGACGGTGGACAAGAAAAAATTGAGAATGGCGTTAGTTAAGAGATAATCTTGTAAAGCCTTTTTAACTTATATGTACAACGCACAAACCATGACCGCACAAAAACAAAGGATCTTACTTGTAGAAGATGATCAGAACTTTGGAGATGTCTTGCGATCGTATTTAGAGATGCATGACTACGATGTTGTATTGGAAACCGATGGAGATGCCGGCTTAAATGCTTATCAGAATGACGAGTTTAGTCTCTGTATTTTTGATGTAATGATGCCTAAGAAGGATGGATTCACCCTGGCCAGAGAAATCCGGGCCAAGGATGAGGATATGCCAATTATCTTCCTCACCGCCAAAACGATGAAAGATGACATTTTACAGGGTTTTAAGATCGGTGCAGACGACTATATTACCAAGCCATTCAACTCTGAAGAGCTCTTATTGCGGATTCAGGCGATCTTGAAGCGAAGCCAGCAGCGATCCGATGCCAATGAGGATGTGAAGGAATTTGAAATTGGTAAATTCCATTTTAATTATCCCTTACGCATATTAACTTTTAAGGACGGGGACGAATCCGTACAGGAAAAATTATCCCCGAAAGAAGCCCATTTGCTGAAGATGTTTTGCGTGAAGAAAAACGATGTACTTTCCCGTTCGGAAGCACTTACCAAGATTTGGGGAGAAGACAATTATTTTACTGCCCGAAGTATGGACGTTTTCGTGACCAAACTAAGGAAGTATCTTAAGCTCGATCCCAATATTGAAATCGTGAATATCCATGGAAATGGTTTCCAACTTCTGGTGGTAGATGAAGTAGAGAAGTAACTTCCTGAAGTCAATTTTTTGAATGCTTAGAGGCATTTGGTTCTGCCTCCATCTACCGCCAGGCTTACGCCGGTAAGGTAAGAAGCCGCCGGAGTGGCAAGAAAAGCAGCAACTGCTCCCACCTCTCCCGGATCGGCGAAACGACCCATGGGCACGGAGTTAAATAGTTCATTCTCCATCTCAGACACACTGATTGAACGTTGATCGGCCCAAATCTTAACCAGAGATTCCAATCTTTCAGTGCGGGTAAATCCCGGTAAAACATTATTTACCGTGATGCCGAAGGGACCCAATTCCATGGAGATTGTCTTTGCCCAGCTGGCAACCGCTCCTCTGGTGGTATTGCTGACTCCCAGGCCGGCAATGGGTTCTTTAACTGATGTGGAAATCACATTGATGATCCTGCCGTAGCCTTCTTTCTTCATGCCCGGGGCAAGTAGTTTAACCAGGTGATGGCTTGCGAGCAAATGTCTTTGCATTGCTTTGGTAAATTCGTCGGGCTGTGCTTCCAAAATTGGTCCACCCGGAGGCCCTCCGCTATTATTAATCAGGATATGAATAGGCTTAGACAAGGAGAGTGTTCGCACTTTTTTGATCATATCATCATGATCCTCCATATCTATCACCAGGAATCCGTGATTTTGAGTAACACTATTGGGGAGTTCCGTCACGATCTGAGCAAGGAGATCGGCACTTCGTGCGGCTACAATCACATTGGCTCCCTGGCTGGCCAGTTCTTCAGCAATAGCTCTTCCTATGCCCTTACTGCCTCCACATACCAAGGCATTTTTTCCGGTAAGATCAACGTTCATAACTCACATACAAATAAATCAGCCCTTTTGTTTTTCAAACTGCTGCATGACTTCAACTAAAGTTTCTATTCCTTCCTTTGGCATCGCATTATAGATAGAAGCCCGGAATCCCCCTACGGACCGATGTCCTTTCACTCCATCACATCCTGCATTTTTACACATTTCAAGAAATGGAGCTTGCATGGATTCATCCTTTACCAGGAAAGTAACATTCATAAGTGAACGGTCTTCATCTACCGCTACCCCGGTAAAGAGCGGATTGCGATCTATCTCCTTGTACAGAATCGCTGCCTTCTCTTTGTTCCTCTCTTCAATGGCCGCAACACCTCCCTGTTCACCCAGCCATTCAAGTGTCAGCATGCTGACATAGATAGGAAAGACAGGAGGTGTATTATACATGCTATCTCCCTTGATATGAATCCGGTAATCTAACATCGAAGGGATATCTCTTTCTACTTTTCCCAACATATCTTCCCGGACAATGACCAGGGTCACGCCCGCAGGTCCCATATTTTTCTGAGCACCGGCATAGATGATTCCAAACCGGCTGACATCAACCGGCCGGCTAAATATGTCGGATGACATATCACACACCAATGGGTTGGTACAATCAGGAAACTGGTGATATTGAGTGCCGTAAATGGTATTATTGCTGGTCAGATGCAAATAAACCGCATCCTGAGGCACGGTATAACCCTTAGGGATGTAGTTGTAACCAGCCTCTTTACTCGAAGCCAGGATATCGATCTCGCCGTAACGTCTGGCTTCCTTTATCGCCTTGCTGGACCAGGATCCGGTATCTACATAACTTGCTTTGCCATTCTGAGGCAGACAATTTAGTGGTGTCATAAAGAATTGACTGCTCGCCCCGCCAGAGAGAAATAGAATCTGGTGGGTATCCGGAACATGCAAAAGTTCTTTCACCAGACGCTTCGCCTTTTCGTGAATTTCAACAAAGTCTTTGCTTCGATGGGAAATTTCGAGGATAGAAAGTCCCGAACCGTCCAGGTTTAAAACTCCTTTCGCTGCTTTATCAAACACACTCTGGGGTAAAATAGAGGGTCCGGCACTAAAATTGTGGATTTTCATCAAATAAAGATTAATAGGTATATGTAATGATGAGGGGGCAAAATTAGAAAACCTACATCAACATACCAGAGAAATTGAATTCTTTTTAAGAGGGCGATTGAAATATTTCAAAACCCAAAAAAGTCGACTTTCTCTAGCTTGCCCATTCCATAAAAAAGGTATCTCCAGCTTGCGAAATAGTATCTTTGTCCCCTCAGAAAACAAAATAATCAGCACCAGATGATCATCGGAGTTCCCAAAGAAATCAAAGCCAATGAAAACCGGGTAGCACTTACTCCCGCCGGGGTAAATGAACTCGTGAAAAGGGGTCATAAAGTGTACCTCCAGACCACGGCTGGAGAAGGCAGCGGATTTCTAGATACAGAATACGAAGCCGCAGGAGCGGAAATTTTGCCCACCATAGGTGAGACCTACAGTAAAGCGGATATGATCATGAAGGTCAAGGAACCAATCGAAGAAGAGTATGATCTGGTCCGCGAAAACCAACTGGTATTTACCTATTTCCACTTTGCCTCCTATGAACCGCTGACTCACGCCATGATCCGCTCAAAAGCGGTTTGTCTGGCGTACGAAACAGTGGAGTTACCTGACCGGACATTGCCCTTGCTGATACCGATGTCTGAGGTGGCCGGCCGAATGGCTGTACAGGAAGGAGCCAAATATTTGGAAAGACCGATGGGTGGCCGGGGAGTATTACTGGGAGGAGTTCCGGGAGTGCAACCAGGTAAAGTTTTGATTTTAGGGGGAGGCATTGTAGGCACGCAGGCCGCAAAGATAGCAGCAGGTTTTGGAGCAATGGTGACGATCCTGGACGTAAACCTTCAGAGGTTGCGTTATCTGGCAGATGTAATGCCGGCAAATGTCCTCACTCAATATAGTAATGAGTACAACATCCGGAAATTAATTCAGGACCATGATGTGATCATCGGAGCTGTACTAATTCCGGGGGCAAAAGCACCCAAGTTGATCACCCGCGACATGCTGACCGAAATGAAACCGGGCACGGTACTGGTCGATGTGGCAGTAGATCAGGGAGGCTGCATAGAGACCTGCCGGCCCACCACTCACGCCAATCCCATTTTTGTGATCGATGATGTCGTTCACTATTGTGTCGCTAATATGCCCGGTGCGGTACCTTATACCTCCACCATTGCATTGACAAATGCGACGCTGCCATACGCCATTCAACTGGCAGAACATGGTTGGCAGAAAGCCTGTAAACAAAGATCCGACCTGCGCAAAGGATTAAATATTGTAAAAGGTCAGGTAGTATACGAAGGAGTGGCAGCGGCATTTGACCTTCAACACGTTAAAGTAGAGTCCGTATTGTAATACCGGACAAGATGAGATTCATTACTTTTGCGTAGCCCTAAAGCAAGGCTCAACAAAGAAAAAGCTCAATTCCATGGTCAGACAATCAGCCAGCCGTCTGCTTCAATGCAGCCTGCTATTCATTTTCTTTTTTGCTTTTCATCAAGGTGCCGCCCAAAACACCACTTCTTTACAACAACTATTGTCGGACCTGGAGGAAAAATACAACGTCCGTATTTTTTATCAAATCGATGATTTACCCCCTCAATCACCTTCCACTCCCGTTTCCGATGCTACGTCGTTGGAAAGCGCACTGAATGAACTTTTGAACAGTACGGAACTGGGTTTTGTCAGGTATCGTGATGAAAACATAGTCATCATGCCAAAGCAACAGATCAATCAGGTCTATACTTCCAGCTTTTATCAGGCTTTGCAGACCTCTCAGGAACTGGCGGCTGAAGAAGAGGCCACAGAAGAAGATATCATTATTGGTGATGCTCGAACTTTGAATGCATCGGGTAACGCCAGGATCACCGGATCCGTATTGCAGAAAGTAGACAGTGAGCCCATCATTGGCGCTACAATCGCGTTCACGGATCTAGAAACCGGTACCGTCAGTGACGAGAATGGAGAATTTGCACTGGAAGTCCCGGTTGGTGTGCATGACGTACTGGTAAAGTATGTGGGATTTGACGATCTGTATACCAAAGTCAGCGTTTATGGAGATGGAAAGGTGACATTGGAATTGAGGGAAGAAGCCGTAGATCTGGAAGCAGTAACGGTGCGGGCTCAGGCAGCAGATGCAAGCGTGGAAAATGTGCAGATTGGGGTGACTACCCTTGACTTGAAGAATATCCGCAAAGTACCAGCGCTGCTTGGTGAGGCCGATGTGGTCAAGAACCTTCTGCTCAATCCTGGAGTCTCCTCCCTGGGAGAAGGTTCCACGGGATTCAATGTACGTGGTGGCAATGTGGATCAAAACCTGGTGCAACAAGATGAGGGATTCTTTTTCAACTCATCGCATGCGCTGGGCTTTTTCAGTACCTACAACGCAGATATCCTCAGTACCGTTGATCTATACAAGGGAAATATGCCCGCTCAATACGGAGGCAGATTAGCCAGTGTACTGGATGTGCAAACCAAGAATGGGGATTTTGAAGCATTTAAATTCAAAGCCGGCCTCGGCCCGGTGACCAGCCGGCTCAGTCTTGAAGGCCCGTTGGTCAAGGACAAAGTATCATTTATCGCCGGTGCCCGCTCCTCCTATTCAGATTGGATATTGCAGCAGGTAAAAGTGTTGGAAGTTCAGAAAAGTTCAGCCTTCTTTTATGATGCTAACCTAAGATTAGCCATTCGTCCCAATCCAAAAAGCACCATCATTCTATCAGCCTATGCAACGGAAGACGAATTCGGCTACAATGAAGAGTTTGGTTTTGATTATGGCACCCTGATGGGGCAGCTGATCTACCGGCAGATTTTCAATGATAAGTCATACAATAAATTCTCTGTGGTTGGGAGCCGATATTTTAGCGCACAAACTGACTTTGCCGGTATCGATGCCGCCCGGGTTACCAATGACATCAGCTATGTTAAACTGAAAGAATTATTTACCACTACACCCAATTCACAAATAAAACTGGATCTCGGTCTGTCTTCAACGCTCTACCTTGTTGAACCAGGTAAACAGGATCCATACGGCGAAGATTCGGACATTATTCCAAGGACAACCGAATCAGACAAGGGTCTCGAATCCGCAGTGTTCGGCAATATCGAATACGCGGTATCTCCGGCATTTACCATATCCGCCGGACTCCGGGGAGTCCTTTATCAGTACCTTGGACCCAATACGGTCTACAATTATCAGAATCCGGACGAACCCACCAGTGAGTCCATCACCGGAACAACCGAATATGAGGCTGGCAAAACGATTACCAGCAATCAAAGCATAGAACCTCGTCTTTCCATGCGGTACCGCATCACGGAATCAACATCGGTTAAACTCGGATATAGCCGCACCGCCCAATTTATTAATCAGATTTTTAACACCGACTCCCCCACTCCCAATAGTCAGTGGCAACTCAGTACCGGCTATCTCGATCCTTTTCGTTCCCATAATCTCTCCCTGGGATATTTCAAAAACTTTCAGGAAAATCTATGGGAGACTTCTTTTGAAATCTATGGGCGTCATATCGATCACCTGTATGACTATCGCGACTTTGCCGATCTCGTCGTTAATGATCATATTGAAACAGAATTACTGACCGGAATTGGAAGAACCTATGGCGCGGAATTGAGCATTAAGAAAAAAAGCGGGAAGGTAAATGGATGGCTAAGCTATACCTATGCCAGAAGTGAACGCCAAATTGAAGGAATAAATGAAGGAGAATGGTACCTCAGCAATTTTGACAAACCTCATGATGCGTCCCTGATCTTTAATTATCAGCCTAACCGGCGTAATACCTTGACGATCAATTTCAGTTACAGTACAGGAAGGCCCACCACCCCTCCGGTAGGTAATTATAAAATTCAGAATGGTCTGGTGATCCCTATCTATTCTGCCCGCAATCAATATCGTATTCCTGACTATCACCGGTTGGATGTTGCGTACACAATCGGTAAGGGTTATAAGCGAGATAAGAAGATACAGACCAGTTGGACCCTTTCGGTTTATAACGTATATGCCCGTAAAAATGCCTTTTCCGTATTTTTTACTCAAGGAGCATTTCGACGGGTACAGGCTAATAAATTAGCAATCCTTGGTTCAGCAATTCCTTCTGTAACCTTTAATATGGAGATATTATAATCGATGATGAACAATCAGCCTGCAAACACTTTTTCTTCTGCAATTAGGATTTCTAATCTTTTATTAATCCTCATTTTGATAATTCCACTTGGATGTCTGGATGAGATCGATCTGCCGATTGAACCGGATCTCGATGCGGCTATAGTGATTGAAGGACAGCTCAGCATGGGCAATCCTTCCGTGGCGAGCATCACCATCACTCGCCTGTTTGACTTCAGTGCCAGCAGTTTGCAACCGGTGAATGTGAGGGAGGTGCTGCTTTTGGACGAAAACGATCAATCAGTTGAATTGAATGAAATTGCTCCGGGGACTTATAAGGTTTCCATAGAAAATGACGCCAGCTTTAAAGTAGAGGTGGGTAAGTCTTACCGGCTGAAAGTGACCACATTTGACAACCGGCTGATTATTTCCACCCCGGAAACCATTCGCAGTACACCGGAGCCCGGCCCGGTTGAAGCCACTCTTTTTGAAAAAGACCGGTTGAATGATGAAGGTCAAATTGTGCAGGATGATTTCCTGGCCTTCTCCATCGAAACACCGATCGTCCTTTCCTCCGATGGAGAGGCCGCCCGGTATTTATGGTCATTGGAGCAAACCTATCTTCTCACCGATTCCCCTAACCGGTCTCTGGAAAATGGTAAGGAATGTTACATCACAGAAGTTATTGATGTGAGTAGCATAAATGTACTGGATGGCAATCAGTATACCGGTGTCGAGAGTGTGTCGGCATTAATTTATGAAACCCCCGTAAACTATTATTTTGCTGAAGGCTATTATCTGACCATAGTCCAACAGTCATTAAGTCCCGGTGCCTACCGGTACTGGAACCAGGTGAGTCAGGTGATTAACCGCACCGGTAATATGTTTGAGGCACCGGCCGGAACCATTAAAAGCAACTTCGTCAACGTAGAAGATGGAGAATCCAGTCCAAACGTATTTGGATACTTTTATGCCACCCAGACCGATACCACTCGTCTCTATGTTTCACCGG
>JAGQWZ010000160.1 GCA_020436835.1 Saprospiraceae bacterium
TCAGCTTATCAGCTGGAAGATCGATACTTTATTTCCAGCAGGAAAGATCTGAGCTTGCCGGGAACTCCGAAGGCGCAAGTTCAAAAAAACATTTCATATTCAGGCTTACCTGGGACGAAACGCAAATTATGGTGTGATATCTGGGAGCCTCCCGAACAGATTAAACCTTCAGGATTAGCTTTGATTTATTTACACGGAAGTGCCTGGTATTTATTCGATAAAGACCTGGGTACCCGTCCATTTTTCAATCATTTAGCTGCCCAGGGGCACGTCATCATGGATGTGGCTTATCGTCTGGCACCGGAAGCGGACATGATGGACATGATCCAGGATGTGAAAAGAGCCATAGGTTGGTTGAAAGATAATGCGTTGAGATTCCGGATTGATCCCGAAAAAATTGTGCTTAGTGGAGGTTCAGCCGGAGGGCATCTGGCTTTAATGGCAGCCTATACCGCAGGAGATCTTGCTTTCAGCCCATCCGAATTAGTTAATGAAGACCTGCACGTACAGGGTGCAATCTCCCTGTATGGTCCCTCTGATCTAAAAGAGATCTATTATCATACCCGGCAAGACATAACTACCCGAAAGAGGCAAGGGAAGCCGGAAAAGAAAGCACCTAAGGGTATGCCTAAGTGGGTTAAGAGAGCCATGGGAAAGGATTTTCACCGTCTTGGACTTAATAAAGGATTCGAAAATGCCGGAGCACTGGCACCAATACTGGGTGGTCATCCGGAGGAGAAACCTGAGACTTACCGTTTTTTCTCCCCCATTGAACATGTCTCGCCGGACTGCCCGCCGACGTTGATCATTCACGGTCAGCATGATCTTCTGGCACCGGTATCTTCCTCTCAGCGTCTTTACAAAGTGCTACAGAAGAATAAGGTGATTTCCTACTTACATCTGTTTCCGCAAACGGATCATGCATTCGACCTGATCCTACCGGGAATCTCTTGTTCATCTCACAATGCTATCTATGATATTGAACGTTTTCTGGCCATCTTATCAGAGAACACGGCTAATAATAACGAACCGGAAACCAGTGACGAAACCCAGGTATTAAGCGATGTCAATGACCTCATCTTTATCTAAAAAATGAATTATGAAAACGATAATCATCTCCTATACATTGACCGGTAATAACGCAGCATTGGCAAAAGCAGTGGCAAGGAACCTTGATGTACCGATGCTAACCATCAGGGAAGAAAAGCGTCGCCGCATGTGGAACATTGTATGGGATATGATGACCAACCGGAATCCAAAGATCACGGAGTTCAGTGATGACCTGGAAAAGTATGACCTGGTCATTTTCTCCGGTCCGGTCTGGATGGGACATATTGCGACGCCATTCCGGTCCATCTTCAAAAAATTTCATGGTAGATTAAAAAGATACATCTATCTATCCATCAGTGGAGGTGCGGATGGTGATAACCTCGACCTGGAAAAAGAGCTGATTGCAAGGTTAGGTACAGCCCCGGAAGCAGTCATTGATCTTCATATTGCAGACTTGTTACCGGATGATCCCAAACCAGAACGCAAGGATACGATGCACTACCAATTGAAAGATTCTGATTTAAAATACTTAACCGGCCAAGTGCTTGAGCATCCTGTTTTCAGTACTTTACCGGTCGAACAGGGCATCTCCTCCTAAGCTTTACTTACGATCTGCAAACCGGCAAATGGCTTAGCCAATCTCCAGGAAATAAATTAGTTTAACTACAATTAGGAAATAACCCTAAATAGATCTATCTTGGGTTTTACTACAAATAAGAATCAACATGAAGAAATATCAATTGGGAGAATTTGAAGAAATCGTTCTCCTGATGGTAGGAGTACTCTACGATGATGCTTATGGGGTATCGATAAAATTAGAGATCAAAGAGCGGCTGGACCGGACAGTGAGTGTAGGTGCCTTACAATCGGCTTTACGCCGGTTGGAAAAAAAAGGATATCTCACTTCACGAATTGTGAAACCAACGGAAAAGCGGGGAGGGAGACCAAAATGTGTCTTTCAGCTCACCGCTTTAGGTCAGAGAGCACTGGAATACGCCCGTGATAGTCGAAATCAGCTATGGAATTCAATTCCTAAATCCGCATTGAAATTGCGATTGACCTGATTTTATCGCAGGAATCATACTTTATAAACTGACAAGCCTACCTAATTAGTAACCGCTTTGACATAAAGTAGTGTTGTATGTATAAAAAAGAAATATCCGGGCCGCCGCGTGTGTTCCTGCAATTTTTCCACTGGTTCTGCCGTCCGGAATATCATCCTGACATCGAAGGGGATCTCCTGGAACTTTTCGAACTAAGAAGAAATGAAAAGAACATTTCGTATGCCAGGTGGATGTTGCTTTTCGACATCATTGCACTTTTTCGTCCATCTATCATTAAACCATTTTCATCATTTAATCCATTTAATCAGCCAAGTATGTTTCGCAATAATATTAAGATTGCCTGGAGGCATTTGTGGAAAAACAGTTTCGTCACCCTTACAAATTTATCCGGTCTGATTATCGGGATGACCGCTGCATTATTTATCTGGCAATATGTCTATTATGAAAGGAGCTATGATACCTTTCATGAAAAGAGCGATCAAATATTCCGGGTTCGCACCGAGCGGATAAAAGATGGTGTACCTTTCATGAAATTTGCCGCAGGCACCGCGTCAGCCGCACCTTTGCTCAAAGATAATTTTCCCCAAATCGAAAATTACGTAAAATTAAGGGGCGCTCCGGATGCAGTTTTCTCTTCCCAGAAAGAAAAATCACTGAGAGAAGACAAAGCATTTTTTTCCATGTCTTCGATCGTTCAGATTTTTTCAGTTCCCCTGCTCCAGGGTGATCCTGATTCGGCTTTAGACGATCCCTTCACCGCTTGCATCTCCCAATCGACCGCTTTGAAACTCTTCGGAGATACGGATCCCATGGGAAAAACGCTTCACGTAAATGATGATATGGAATTTAAAATCACCGGAATATTTGCAGACATACCGGCGAATTCGCATATCAAATTCAATATTTTACTTTCCTACGTCACTTTTTCTGATGTCCTTAATGAAGGAGCCCCTACGGAGACTTCTGCCACCTGGGACGGTTATTTCTCGTATTTATTGTTAAGACCCGGATCAGACTGGCGACAGATTGAATCCGAAATACCTGCAGTCATTGAAAAAACCTATGGCGAGGATATGCGCAAAAGTTTGGCGTTGTATCTCCAGCCGGTGCAGGATATTCATCTTACTTCCCATTATCTATTTGAAGCAGAAGTTAATGGCAACGAACGCACCGTACAATTCCTGTTTTTGATTGGAATCAGTGTTCTATTGATTGCCTGGTTTAATTATATAAATCTTTCCACCGCAAATTCAGAATTAAGAGCCAAGGAAGTCGGGGTAAGAAAAGTACTTGGAGGAGGTCAGGGAAAATTAATTCGGCAATTCCTCATGGAAGCCATCTTACTTAATATTTTTGCCATCGCCTTTTCACTTTTATTGGTGAGAATTTTGCATCCGTTTTTTGAAAGTTTAATCGGTAGTAAAATCCCCCTTTCGCTATTTTCGGATAGTCGTCTATTCGGGATCATCCTGTTGATATTATTGGGTGGCACGCTTTTATCGGGGCTATATCCTGCATTTGTCCTTTCATCATTTAAACCGATTCAAGTACTTAAAACCGGACGAAGTGGTCCGGCAACCGGGAAAAAAATATTAGGTAAAGGACTGGTAACTATGCAGTTTGTGGCATCAGTAGGATTGATCGTAGCCACGCTGGTCATCAACAAACAATTAAAATACCTTCAGGAAAAGAAGTTGGGTATGGAGATTGATCAGACTTTAATCGTAAAAGGTCCGAAAGTGACTGATTCGACCTTTGTCAATAAGGCACAGGTATTCAAGCAGCAGACGGAACAGATGGCTTCGGTTAAAAAATTGGCTGCATCCACTTCCATACCCGGCAAAAGTTTTGGCTGGACAGCCGGAGGGGTACATCGCCTGGGAACGGCCGATGACCAATCGGAGAATTTTCATGTCATGGCCGCTGATGTCGATTACACTGAACTTTATAGTATGGAGTTGGCCGCAGGTCGTCACATGTCAGATCAAATGGGAAGTGACGGGAGCATTGCCTGCCTGTTGAATGAAACCGGATCTACACTTCTTCAATTTGAATCACCGGAAGATGCCATCGGAGAACAAATTGAATTTTGGGGAGACCGATTTACGATAGTAGGTGTGTTGAAAGATTTCTACCAGGAATCACCGAAATCACAAATAGAACCCCTGGTACTTCGCGCGAGACCCAGCCAGTGGGGTGTTGACTATTATTCAATAAAAATCGGAACGCCGAATTTATCTCAATCTTTGGCCGGCATCGAGGGAATCTGGAAAAACCTTTTTCCGGAAGATCCCTTTGAATATTTTTTCCTGGATGATTATTTCAATGCACAATATGCTTCCGAACAGCGTTTTAGCAACGTGTTCACTTTATTTACCAGCCTGGCTATTTTCGTCTCCCTGCCTCGGACTTTTCGCATTGGTTACCTTCATTACCTATCAGAAGAAGAAAGAGATCGGAGTACGCCGTGTATTAGGTGCATCGGTCGGAAATATTGTGGGGCTCATATCGTGGGATTTTCTAAAACTAGTAGGAATTGCTTTTGTGATTGCCACCCCCCTATCCTGGTATGTGATGCGACAGTGGTTACAAGGGTTTGCCAATCGCATTGAGATCCCCTGGTGGTCCTTTTTGATTGCCGGTCTACTGGCAGTTACCATTGCCTTTATGACCATTGGATTTCAAAGTGCAAGAGCTGCGCTACTAAATCCTGTAGATACACTGAGGGATGAATAGCCTGAGTCCGTTCCTGAGGGGAATAATTCATACTTACCGTAATTTGTTTGACTCTAAGCAAAGAAAAATTACCGGCGCAATGCTTTCGCTACAGGAATTAATTGAATTTTCGTCAATTTAAGATTACGGGGAGTTTCGAAAACACATGGACGATCAAGGCTATTTTTTCAGTCATTCCGAAGGGCATCCACGAGGCGATATATTATGCGCGAAATTCTGAAGTAGCTAAAGAGATCACAGCCTACGCCTGCATGCATTCCGGGGTAAAAACACTGCTCACCATGACAACGAATAAAACTGAATTCCAACAATATCTTCGACAAATCAACGGGGCTGATTCAGAATTCTATCTTATTAAATACAAGCCACATCCGGTCATGGATAGAATTTAAAAATATACTGTTCCGAATTAATTCCAGGGTGTTTCAATCCGCTTTATTGATGCGTTAAAAAACAAAGTAGAAAGTGAAAAAGTCCTGGATCGTTGGAAAGTCTATCAGATCGAATTTGACCATGCATTGTAGGTGTCCGGGAAATCCAAAAATTGGATTTACTAAGTCAGTATATCCCTCACTACATTCCCATGTACATCGGTCAGACGGTAATATCGTCCCTGGTGTTTGAAGGTGAAACGTTCATGATCGATCCCAAAAAGATGCATCAGAGTGGCCTGAAAATCATGAACATGCACTCCATCCTGCAATATATTGTAGCCAAAATCATCTGTCACCCCATAACTGATCCCTTTTTTCACGCCCCCACCGGCCATCCAGATAGTAAAACAACGCGGATGATGGTCGCGGCCATAATTGCCCGGCTCCAATACACCCTGCGAATAATTCGTACGCCCGAACTCACCTCCCCATACGACTAGTGTATCATCCAGCAGGCCCCGTTGTTTAAGATCTTTCACCAAACCTGCGGAGGGTTGATCCGTATCCCGGCACTGATTGGTGAGATTGCGCGGAAGGTTAAAATGCTGGTCCCATCCCCGGTGATACAGTTGAATGAAATTAACTCCCCGTTCCAGCAATCTCCTGGCAAGGAGGCAATTGGCTGCATAGGTACCCGGTATTCTGGACTCCGGGCCGTACAAATCGTACACATAGTCCGGTTCTCCATCTATATCCATTACTTCCGGCACCGATGTCTGCATCCGGTAGGCCATTTCATACTGGGCTATCCGGGTTTGAATTTCCGGATCCTGTTCCTCTTTGTAGTGTAATTTCTGCGCCTTTTCATACGTATCGAGCATCGATCGCCGTGTCTCTTCACTTATGCCGTGTGGATTGGATAAATACAATACGGGATCCTTGCCAGATCGAAACTGAACACCCTGGTAGACAGATGGTAAAAATCCACTGCCCCAAAGCCGGTTGTACAGGGGCTGTGCGTTGAGTTTGCCGGTACCATTCGAAAGCAGCACACAGAATTCGGGCAGATCTTTATCACCATTTCCCAAGCCATAGCTCAACCACGATCCAATGCTGGGGCGTCCCGGTTGTTGGGAACCGGTTTGAAAAAAGGTTAGTGCCGGATCATGATTGATCGCTTCGGTGTACATGGATTTGATAAAGCAAAGTTCATCGGCGATCTCCGCCGTATGGGGCAAGAGTTCACTTAACCAGGCACCCGATTCACCGTATTGCCGGAACGAAAACTGGGCACCCGCCAACGGAAAGGACTTCTGACCGGAAGTCATGCCGGTAATCCGCTGTCCCTGCCGGACCGAATCCGGTAATTCCTCCCCATTGAGCTTATTGAGCAGTGGTTTGTAATCAAACAGATCATGTTGGGAGGGACCTCCGCTTTGAAAAAGATATATGATCCTCTTTACTTTCGGAGCAAAATGTGGAAGTTCCTCTCCTGGAATCCTGATCATTTTATCCAGGGCAAGGCCGCCCAGGGCCAGGGTACTCTTGAAGAGGAAATCACGGCGGTTAAGCTCCATCAAAGTCTTTATCATTGGTGCTTCCTTTTATCGTTTTACGAGGGTTTCATCAAAACTCATAATGGTACTGCATACAACAGTCATCGCTGCCAATTCCGTTTTTTCCAGAGATGGATCCTCTTTATGCTCGCCAGTATTTAACAGGTCCGTGGCCTTAGCGGGATGCGCTGCATAACCGTCTCTTTCCTGACGAAGCAATTCCAGCAATAGATCTACGATCTCATCAGATGCTTGCAGACCGGTCAACAGGCGGTAGGCAGTTTCTATCCGCCTTTCTTCATCCAGGTCTGGTAACACAAGAACTCTTTCTGCCAAAGCTACGGCCGCTTCCACAAATTGCGGATCATTTAGCAGGACCAGAGCCTGCAGAGGCGTATTGGTAGGTTGTCTTTTAGGAGTACATACCTCCCGGGCGGGGGCGTCAAAGGTTGTCATGGAAGGAGGTGGAGAGGTCCGGCGCCAGAAGGTATACAAACTTCTCCGGTACAGGTCTTCACCATTGCCGCGGACATATTCTTTCAGTTTGGTGAACTCCCCCTTTTCTTCCCATAAGCCTGGCGGCTGGTAGGGTTTAACGCTGGGTCCTCCGATCTTCTTTACCAGCAGACCTGAGCTGGCCAGGGCACAGTCACGGATTTCTTCCGCCGATAAGCGATTGCTGGGACCACGGGCCAAAAGCTGATTATCCGGATCCAGGGCCCGCTTTTCAGAGTTCACTGAGGAAGACTGCATATAAGTAGCCGATAACATAATCCGTTTGATCATTGCTTTCATATCCCAACCCGAATCTCTGAAGGTCACCGCCAGCCAATCTAACAATGCCGGATGGCTGGGAAGAGCCCCCTGGCTGCCGAAATCCTCTGACGTTTTGACCAATCCCTGGCCAAAGATCAATTGCCAGATCCGGTTGACCGCCACCCGGGCCGTAAGGGGATTTTCTTCGCTCAGAAACCAGTCGGCCAATCCGGCCCGGTCAGGTTCAACATCTTCGGCCAAAGCAAATACTGCTTTGGGAGTGCCCGGACTGACCGGTCTCACCGGTGCGTCATATACACCCCGATCGAGGATGAAGGTCTCCCTGGGCGTCTTCATATCTTCCATGATCATCACACTCGTCAGCGAATCTTCGATCGAGAATTTCAACCGGCGAAGATCCTGAACCTGTCTCATCACGTCGCAATAGTCTTGCTTATTGGCCAAAATATATTCATGTACTTCGCTGTCATGCCTGGGGTCAGGAATTGGATTGTCAGTATAGATTGCCCTGGCCTCCAAAGAGGTAATTTGCCGGTTGTAAATCTTTAATTCATCTATAAAGCCAAATCCCTTATTACTATCATTATATGGGATACGGCCACCAACGGTAAGGACTTTTTTAGTATTGCCGATGCCCTGCAATAAATTATCCAGGACAATTTTGGTATCCGCTTTTTCACCATCAATAAATAAACTGACACCCCTGGCTTCTCCTGATCCATCGTAGGTCATCGTAATATGAATCCATCTATTTGGCTCTAGTCTTTCCGTTCCCTGCACCTGCAAACCAATGGCAGGCAGGCTATGCACCATTCTCAACATGGGATACCCGTTATAAAGGGCAATTTCATAGCCAGGAAAATTTTCCGCTTTACCACCTAACTGATTTAGAATACTGATGTAGGGATCATAATCCGAAAATTTAAAATAAAATGAAAAACTAAAAGGATCGGCGCGCCCAAATTTAATCTCTTCCTTTTGGATATTAACCCAATCGAATGCGGTAAAATGCAATGCTTTGTCTTTCACACCTTCTACCTGGGAAATATCTCCGGATATTTTAAACCGGTCGGCCGGATTATTTTTACTCTCGAAAGCATCCTGCCTGACCAGATCAAAGGATATATCTGCAATCAAGCTATTATTTAAAGTGCGAAGAGGTCCGGAGATTTCTTTCCCGGCAGTGGCTAGTTTAATTTCCTCCGATTTTTTCAACAAACTATTTATCGCCATCGAAAGGCTGTCTAGTGTAGCCTTTTCCTCTTCTGATTTTAGAACCAACTCCGGTCCCGAATTACCATCGCTGGCGGTAATTCCTCTTTCATTAATATTATTAAAGAAACTAAATAGTTGATAATATTCTTCCTGGGACACCGGATCGTATTTATGATCGTGACATTTGGCACATTGCATTGTCAGGCCTAAAAATACGGTAGAAGCAGTCTCCGTTCTATCGGCGGCATACTCGATCCGGTATTCTTCATCGACAATTCCACCTTCTGCATTCTGCCGGTAATTCCGTAGAAAGCCAGTAGCCAGACGCTGCTCCTGGGTGGCATGAGGTAGCATGTCTCCCGCTAGTTGCCAGGTTAGGAACTGATCGTAAGAAAGATTATCATTAAACGCTTTAATCACCCAATCACGCCATGGCCACATAATCCGGAGTCCATCCTGAGAATACCCATTGGAGTCGGCATATCGGGCCAGGTCGAGCCAAAATGCCGCCATGCGTTCACCATAGTGGGGTGAGGCCAACAACCGGTCGATCACATTTTCAAAGGCATTGGGGCTGGAGTCGGATATAAAATCATCAATTTCTTCCAGGGTGGGTGGAAGTCCGGTTAAGTCCAGGGTAGCCCGTCTAAGTAGAATTTCTTTAGCGGCCTGGTCATTTGGTGACAGATTCCGGGCTTCAAGTTTATTTAGGATAAAGAAGTCAATCGGATCGAGGCACCAGTCTTCGTTTTCCACTCTAGGAAGATCCGGTAGTTGAGGAGGAGAAAAGGACCAGTGTTTTTTGTACTCTGCCCCTTGTTGAATCCATTTTTCGACCAGCGCAAGATCAAAATCAGAAATATTCCGCTTAAATTCCGGTGGAGGCATTTTCCATTCAGGGTCATCTGATTTCATCCTTTGAAAGGCCTCGCTTTTTGCCGGCCTGCCATCTACAAAGGCGAATTTTCCGGAAGTTAGATGTTGTCTGAGCCCGCCCTCCGGAAGATCCAGTCGCAATTCAGCCTTAAGCGCATTTTTATCCGGTCCGTGACAGGGAAAACAATGTTCAGATAAAATTGGCTTTATGTGAAAGTTAAAATCTACCTGGTCTGGCAACCGTTGGGAAAGCGGATCTGTCCCCTGCCCAACCTGACATGCGTAGTGGCAAAAGAGTAAGGTAGCACCGATAAAAAGTGAATATCTGAACAACTGATTCATCTTTCGAAAGATAAGCAAATGTGCAGGAATTTGAAGATTCCAGTGGGCAGATGATTGGTGGAAGAGGACAAGTTAATAATCCAGGAGTATCTGGTTAGGGTAATTTTGTTTGGTTTAAAAGATGATAGTTCCGGATCAAATTTAGCGCGGTCCATGTCAAACAGCCAAAGTACTTTTGTTCTTCTGATAAGGTTACCCTGAAAATATTTGGTTTAGCTAAAAATAAAAAGCACCTGACCTTTGATAATCAGGTGCCCTTTATATGTCTTGTAATCCTGGTGCTGGCTTATGGGGTAAAAGAACCAGGATCGATCAGAGTCAGTATTTCAAATTTTCCTGTTCTACTCCCCTGCCATACTGGGATTAAGCAGGTCGTAAAATTGATCCAGTTTTGGCATAATGATGATGCGCGTTCGGCGGTTCGTCGATCTTCCATCTTCGGTATCATTGGATGCCAAAGTATTCCATTCTCCCCGTCCGGCCGCGATCAGGCGATTGGGATCAATATCATGGCTCTCCTGCAATGCCCGCACTACGGAAGTAGCCCTTTTCACACTCAGATCCCAGTTGTCTGTAATACAGTCATTCCGGATGGGAACATTGTCTGTATAACCCTCCACCATTACTTCCACTTCCGGCCTGGATTTGATAATGGCAGCAATCTTGCCCAGCACTTCATTGGCCCGGTCTGATATTTGTGCACTACCGCTCTTGTACAGCATTTTGTCCGACAGATTTATAAATACTACCGTCTTGTCAACTTTTACCTCCACATCGTCATCATCTAATCCCTGAGGCAACACGCTTTTCAAATTGACTGCTAATGCCAGATTGATGGAATCAGTTCGGTTTTTTGCAGCTTGCAGCAGATGAATATAGCGGTCTTTGGTTTCCAACTGTTGCAGTGTTTCCTGAATATTCTTCGTTGCACTCTGCGACAATTGGGTTAATCCTTCCACTTGCTGCAGCTGGGCATCCCGTTGAGAGCGGATATCGGTGATTTGCTCTTTGAGGTCATTTATTTGTTCTTCTCTTAATTTGAGTGTTCCCTGTTCATTCTGCAGGCTGTTGCTAATGCGTTCCTTTTCTTGTTGACAGGCCTCCAACTGATTCATATATCGGTTTAAATCTACCCCGCAATCACCGAGGTCCTTCTGCACTTTTGCCAGATCATCCTGAACAGCCAGGAATTTTTTCTTGCTGACACAAGATGTAGATGAGATTAGGCCAATGGCTAAGAAAATCAATAAATAGTGCTGCATTATTTGAATATTCAATTGTTATGAAATAAAACCGGTTTGAATAAACCAGAAACAGACGCTAAAATATAACAATTAATGCATATATGTCCTGATCTACTCCGGATTTATCCTTTCATGCATCCGATTTGACATCAGAAAATCCTATTTGGCCAGAAATGAGACTGGTCAACTCCGTTGGCAAAACCTTTTTGAGCTTTTAGCCCGAATATTGCTACCTAACGGGCATTATTGCTAATTTTATGTTTACTCATTTAATCTACTTATCATCATCAATCAACTATGAATATTTCGCAGATCGCACTTCCGTCCTTCATCGCCGGCACTCTGCTTTTGAGCTGTTCGACGGGACAAGACAAATCTTCAAATGATATGGATACAAAGGCCCCTTATCAACTAATGACCGTAGACCCTGGTCATTTCCATGCCGGCTTGGTACAAAAGTCCATGCTGGAAGATGTGGATTCCACGGTATATGTCTATGCTCCAGAAGGTCCGGATGTGGAGGATCATCTCAACCGGGTCGAAAGCTACAATAACAGGGCAGACGATCCGACCCATTGGAATGAAGTGGTTTATACCGGTCCGGATTTTTTCGAAAAGATGCTTCAAGATCAACCGGGAAATATCATGGTAGTGGCGGGAAATAATGCTAAGAAAACCGAATATATCAACCGGGCAATTAATGCAGGGATCAATGTTCTTGCGGATAAACCAATGGTGATCAACAGTGAGAATTTTAATCTGCTAAAGCAAACCTTTGACCTTGCTAAGGAAAAAAATGTCATGCTGTACGACATCATGACTGAACGGCATGAAATTACTATCACGATCCAGAGGGAGTTATCGCAGGTACCGGACCTTTTTGGCCAACTGGAAAAAGGCTCCGTAGAGAATCCGGCGATCACCAAGGAGTCCGTACATCACTTTTTCAAATATGTATCCGGTTCACCCTTGAAGAGACCGGCCTGGTTTTTTGATGTAGAACAACAGGGGGAAGGATTGGTGGACATCATGACCCACCTGGTCGATATGATCCAGTGGGAAGCATATCCCGAACAAATTATTGATTACGAAAAAGACATTGATATCCAGAATGCCAGAAGATGGGCAACGGAACTCACCCCATCAATGTTCAAAAAAGTCACCGGCCTGGAAAGTTATCCGGACTATTTAAATAAAGATATCGAGAATGACTCGATCCTGAAAGTGTACTCCAATGGGGAGATCAATTACACGTTAAAGGGCACGCACGCCAAAACATCCGTCATCTGGAATTTTGTGGCTCCGGAAGGTTCGGCAGATACACATTATTCCATCATGCGGGGCACCCAAGCCAATCTGATCATCCAGCAGGGTGAAAAGGAAAATTTTAAATCCACGCTCTATGTGGAAAAGGCCGGCGACCAATCCGATGAACAATTCATGGCCGACCTGAGCAAAGCTATTGAAGGTTTACAGGGCAAATATCCCGGCCTGGCGTTTGAAAAAGACGGGGCACAATTTAAAATCATCATTCCGGATGAATTCAAGGTGGGACACGAAGCACATTTTGCCCAGGTAACTAATAAATACCTGAACTATCTAAAAGAAGGAAAAATGCCTGATTGGGAGGTGCCAAATATGATCGCCAAATATTACACCACCACCAAAGCTTACGAAATGAGTCGCTAGCCACGGAGGTAATCGATCACCGCAGATGTGGTCGATCACCGCGGATATATTCAATCACCGCGGATGTGGTCGATCGCCATGGATGTGGTCGATCAGCGCGGATGTATTCAATCGCCACGGATGTAGATCCGCGGCTTCCTTTGAGGTTTGAAATTATTTCTCATGACAAAGATATAATCAATCACCGCGGATGTAGATCCGCGGCTGCCTTTGGGATTTGAAATTATTTCCTTTGACAAAGATATATTCAATCACCGCGGATGTAGATCCGCGGCTGCCTTTGGGGTTTGAAATTATTTTCCCATTCCAAAGATATATTCAATCACCACGGATGTAGATCCGCGGCTACCTTTGGA
>JAGQWZ010000020.1 GCA_020436835.1 Saprospiraceae bacterium
CTTGAAAGCAGCATCCACCTTTTCGTTATCTTTATAACAATGGTGGTTCAGGTCACACAACGCTACCTAACAAAGCATACAACGGTCATGTCGGCTAAACGCCGCCACGCCGTGTATGCAGACCGTTGTAGGGCATTAGGAAAATGAAATTTGAAGATACCATATATGAGAGTGAGGATATAAGTGATCGAGCGACGTTTGATTTGCTACCTTCAGAACTTAAGGAACTGTATCTTGGTATAAATGGAGTTGTTGCGTTTAATGGTGGCTTGTACTTGCGAGGTTGTGTTATTGAACCTAAGTGGCTTTCACTGTGGGAGATATGGAAAGGAGATACTGCCCTCTCTAAAATATATGAACATATCGATCAGGCAGACATCCCATTTGCACAGGATGCATTTGGAGATCAATTTATCTGGAGGGCTGGACAAATTTATCGATTGATGATGGAAACGGGAGATCTTGAGAATTTGAATTTGAGTTTGAATGATTTTTTTGATGAGATCTTCACAGATCCAGTTAAATTTCTAATTCTTGAACCACTTCGAGAGCTAGGAAGGCGAGGGATTGTTCTCGTACCTGGGGAACTGATGAATGTATACCCTCCTTTCATGTTCAAATTTGAAGGTGAAAGAAGTTTCAAACCAGTATCGTCAGTTGAGCAAATTGAATATTTGCAATCGATTTACATACAAACCAGAAATCTGTCGGATGGTCAAAAAGTAAGATTCAAGTTTGATGATAAAAGATAAGTTGAACTTTAAATTTAACCTAGCAGACTACGATGATGAGAAAGATAGTCGCAAAAGAATTGATACACTATTCAAGCAATTCAATAATAATCTCATCAGTCTGGGAATTGATTATGCCAATTATATGTCTGGCACTCTAGTCAATGACAGATTATATCAGATTAGAAATAGCATTTTGACTAGATGTCATGCGGCCTTGTTCCATAATGATTTATTGTCAGATTTAAATGTTTCGGGTAGGAAACGTGCAATCCCTCCAAACATCCTCCATGTTGATGGAATGAGACTAGTGCAGAGGCAGAATTTCCTTTTCGATAGTATTATATTTCATTTGGTATCATCAATGGACTATTTTTCTTGTATCATAAAAATTAATACTGTTGGTAATATTAGCAATTGGAAGGCAACGTGGACTAAACTTAAAAGAAAATTGCAGTCTGATCCGAGATTTTCGAAAGAAGCCTTGGTTCTGAACTATATTGAAGTCGATAATCTACTTTTAGGGAAATTAAATGAATATCGTGCCGATTTGATACATTATTCAAAGGATGGATCTCAGCATTCCACAACTCTTTATACGGGGTTGGAAATGGTAAAAATCGAAGCTAGCGTACCTTGGAATTTCTATCGTACTTTTAAAAAACTGCTGATATTGGAAAATTCGGATTCTTTGAACCTTAACAGTGCATGTTTTTGGATAATTGAAAAAGTGCTGGAATCCCTCAATTTCCTGACCTTAGAACTAAGAATATATCTGAAGGATAAGCGAGTGAGGCCAGGAGGAACCGAGGTAATAAGAACACTAGATGAAAAATGAGTCGAGTAGAGCAGGGAAGTAAATAATCACTTCCCTACCCTCTCACAGAACGGTACGTGAACCTCTCGATTCATACCGCTCTTCAGGATTAGAATAATTACGGTGTAAATCCGTACTTCCAGTGTTCAAATAAATTCGGATAGGCCTTGTAAATATCAACAAGGTAGGCACGAGCCTGAGACCAGCGCCGCCTAAATCGCTTGTATTTATTCATCACCCAGCGAATTAATCTGATATTGAGGGCACGAAATACCGTCCGCATGCAGTAAAGACGAAAACGACCATAATAATAGATCCAGCCCCGAATAATACTGGCCTTCTGGAGAGCAATATCTTCCAATTCAGCACCAGTAGCCCGGTGGATCTTCCACTTCATGATTTGCTGTACTAAACGTTTCTTCGCTTTCCGGCTGATGCTCGTAGCATAACCAACCCATAGACTCCCTTTGCCCTCTTCATCCCGTTGATAAACTCTATCCGGTCTGAAGGTGAAGCCCAGAAAGTCAAAGCTGATATGCTTTTCATATTTGCCTCGGCGATTTGATTGCTTGCAGTACACAATTTTCGTCTTCTCAGGGTGCAGTTCCAATTTACAGGCAGCCAGACGCTCCCGTATCCGGTTGCGTATATACCTGGCTTCTGTTTCGTTCTTGCAGTGTACGATGATGTCATCTGCGTAACGTTCCCACCGAATGGTCCCATATTTGGTATTGGCATAATGCTTTTCCATCCATGCGTCAAAGACCACATGTAGAAACATATTTGCCAGCAAAGGACTGATCACACCTCCTTGAGGTGTCCCTTTGTCCCTTTCCAATACACTCCCATCCGGTAAACGAATCGCTACTTTTAACCACCGCTCTACATACATCAATATCCAGGGCTCACTGAAGTAGTGGCGAACCACCTGCATCATTAATCCATGGTCGATGTTGTCGAAGAAACCTTTGATATCCATGTCTATCACCCAGCGATACTCATGGCAGCGCTGTTGACATCTTTCCAAGGCTTCATGTGCCGAACGATTGGGCCTGTACCCGTAACTGTCTATGTGAAATATCGGATCCATTACCGGTTCCATTACCGATAACACCACTTGCTGAGCAACCCGATCCAATATGGTCGGTATGCCTAGCCGCCGGTATTTCCCATCTGCTTTTGGTATGTCTACAGCTCGCACCTCCTGCGGAAAATAGCTCCCCGATGCCATCCGATTCCATAGCTTGTAAAGTTCCTCCGACTTATGTGCCTCCATGTACGACATGTCCTTGCCATCCACCCCGGCTGCACCTCCGTTGGACTTTACTTTTCGGTACGCTGCTTCCACCATCTCAGGGGTGATCGGCTGCGACTTACCTCGTAAAAAATTCCGTCTCAAATAAATTCATCTTCCCTAATCATTTAGGTTGTGAAATTCTGTAAACTAATAATCCTGTATGTCCCTTCGCTAGCCTCCCGTTTCCCGGAGATTCTTTCACTACTACGGACATATCCGCCACACCTCCACTCCTTTGAGTCAGAGATGCTTCACCTGTTCCGTTTTCAAGCCCGATGCTAAGTCCTGCCGCCTTAATGCCGCCTGCCGTGTAGTCTACTGGCTCAAGAACTTGTATCCACACTTGATCGTCGGGAGGCGCCACTCCCTTCTTTTGACAGAATCTGTCCACTTCCTGATCCAAAAAACTCTGGAACTATCAGTGGGTTATTTTCGACACTTCTTCGAACGGTTCACTTTCGTTCAGCTCTTAACATCTTACGGCAATGAGTCGCTCAGCACCAACCCGTGAAAGGTAAGCACCACTCATCCGTTTGATAGGTCTGCTTGAATCAGTCCCTATCGATGGGCCAGCTACCTAATCCTGAATCGAGAATTAAATAACCTCCATCATCTTGAAAGCAGCATCCACCTTTTCGTTATCTTTATAACAATGGTGGTTCAGGTCACACAACGC
>JAGQWZ010000161.1 GCA_020436835.1 Saprospiraceae bacterium
AATATTCTCCCGCCGTCAGATTGGAAATTACATCCGAGATGTTTTCCCCATTCAGAAAGAAAAGATCTGATTGGTCCTCACCAGGAATCAATCCTATATAACCGTCTTCATTTCCAAAACAGCTTGGCCATGCAGTATAGAAGGAGATTACAGGATTTTCTTCAAATGTCAGTTGAAGAGTGTCACTTTGCACAGTTATTCCCAGAGACGAAGTTTTAACTACACTGTAGGCTCCGGAAATAAAAGCGGTCAGATACTGACCTGTTTCTCCGGTATTCCACAGGTACGAGGCAAAGCCTTCTCCGGCGTTTATTGTAAGACTGTCTCCTGTACAAAGCTGCGTAAATGGTTCATAATCCAACTGGGTGTTCAGCGCATCACCTTCTTTGAAAAAATGTCTTTGGTTTACCGGTAAACTGTAGAATCTGTCTATGTGCCCGCTTGACCAGGTAAGTACAAGAGAATCTATCACTGATGCGGCTCCCAATCCAAAATGCTGATACTGACTATCCTGACTAAGAAAATCGCAATTGCTCAATGTATAAACCCTTTGAAGAGTTCCCGAGCAATAAAGATCTATCCAGGTACCGATGGCATCCTGATTGCTGATACTTCCCTTCAACCCAATTTCAACCCAGTTACCGTTAGTCTGAACATTGGACCACAACTGACTCAATGAAGGAACCGTGTTCCCCACGAACAAATCGAGGTCTCCGTCCCTGTCGTAGTCTGCAGAACAGGGAGTGGTGCTATTGGTTAATCCAAAAAATGCACTGGTTTCCGTGAAAGTGCCGTCTTCGTTGTTTTCATAGTAATAATGCGGACTCAGCAGGTTAATTGATCCCGACGCAGAAACGTACATTTCAAGCCAACCGTCATTATCAAAGTCCACCCATTTTGCACCCCAGCAATTATCATTGACCACCAGACCAGATTCATCAGTCGCATCTTCAAAATCAATCAGGTAATCACTGTTATTCCTGAGTAAGACATTTCCCGGAACCGTATTGGTAATATATAAGTCAAGGTCACCATCACGGTCGTAATCACCCCAGGTATTGGACATGGCTTCAATGATAATGTCTGTACCGGTGAATGCGCCGATATCGGTAAATGTGCCATCCTGGTTGTTGAGATACAGGCTATTGGCGAAGAGCTTATCATTGATCAGGTAGAGATCCGGCCAAAGATCCCTGTTGACATCCATCCATACCGATTGAAAAGTATGTTTGCTGCCATCTGAAACGCCTGCATACAGAGTGAGATCTTCAAATTGACCATTTCCCAAATTGTGAAGCAGAATGTTGGTTAAGCCACCGTAGGCATTGTAGTTGCACAGATAGAGGTCCGGATATCCATCCCTGTCATAATCACCCCAGCTATGGCCGTAATACTGATCTTCAGGAATAAGTGGAAAGGCACTGCTGCTGATCTCTTCAAAATTAAATTCCCCATCATTTTGATACAGATGAGCAGATCCCGGATTCACCAAAGTGAATAAGTCGGCATCGCCATCGTTATCAAAATCAATCCATGAAATGCTTTGGGTATGATCAGATTCAGGAATAAAGGAATTGATCAATTCAAAATTACCTTCCTGATTATGATAAAACTGAACAGGGGAATTGAAATTACAAAGACTTAAATCCGCCCATCCGTCTTTATCCCAATCATAAAAACTGACACCTCCACCGAATTCACCGGAATAGCTGTGCGCAATTCCCTGCTGGAAAGTGGTTTGCTGGAAAAGCTGCCCCAAAATATAGGGTAGGGGAACAAACACCAATGATATGATCATCAGGCTGCGTAGCAT
>JAGQWZ010000162.1 GCA_020436835.1 Saprospiraceae bacterium
GGAGTCTGGAAAACCGAAAATGCAGGTACCACCTACAAGCCGATTTTCGATAGTCAGGGAAGTTATTCCATTGGATGTGTCACCATTGATCCGACCAATCCCAGTGTGGTATGGGTAGGATCGGGAGAGAATAATAACCAGCGAAGTGTTGCCTATGGGGACGGCATCTACAAGTCGGAAGATGGTGGCTCCAGCTGGACTAATATGGGTCTTAAGGAATCGGAGCATATTGGTTCCATCATCGTCCATCCGGACGATGGCAATACCATTTTCGTGGCAGCCATCGGACCGCTTTGGAGTGCCGGAGGAGAACGAGGCGTATATAAATCAACAGACGGTGGAAAGACCTGGAAAGCGGTCCTGACCATAGACGAACATACCGGCATCAATGAAGTTGTCATGGACCCAAGAAACCCGAACATTCTCTATGCCAGTGCCTTGCAACGCCGCCGGCATGTCTTCACCTATATCGGCGGAGGCCCGGGGTCAGGCATATACAAATCTATGGATGGCGGAGAAACCTGGACGAAAGCAAACAAGGGACTTCCATCTGTCGATCTGGGTAGAATCGGACTGAGTATTTCGCCGGCCAACCCGGAAATTATTTATGCAATCGTGGAAGCTGCCGAAGATAAGGGGGGCTTCTACTGTTCTACCAACCGGGGTGCCTCCTGGGAAAAGAGAGGCAGTTATAGTTCAAGCGGTAATTACTATCAGGAAATTATTGCTGATCCAAAAGATCCGGATAAGATCTTTGCGATGGATACCTGGATGCAGTATTCGACTGATGGAGGGAGAAGTTTTAGTAATGTCGGTGAAGACACCAAACATGTGGACAACCACTGCATCTGGATAGATCCGGAAGATACAGACCATTTCCTGGTCGGTTGTGACGGTGGAATTTACGAAACCTGGGATCACGCTAAAACCTGGAATTTCAAAGCAAATCTTCCAATCACCCAATTTTATAAAGTAGCCGTCGACAATTCCAAACCTTTCTATTACGTATACGGCGGTACTCAGGATAACTTCAGCATGGGTGGCCCGTCGCGGACATTGAGCAGCAACGGTATCGCTAATGACGAATGGTTTATGACCCATGGCGGAGATGGTTTTGAAACTCAGATTGATCCTTTCAATCCAAATATTGTCTATGCACAATCCCAATACGGTCACTTATACCGCTATGACCGTCTGAGTGGCGAAGAACTGGGTATCCAACCCAAGCCAAGGGAGGATGAAAATGAATATATCTGGAATTGGGACGCACCCCTGGAAATCAGTAGTCACAGGGAAGGACGGATCTATTTTGCCGCGAATAAGGTCTTCCGGTCGGATGACCGGGGAAACAGTTGGGAGGTGATCAGCGATGACCTCTCTCGTCAGATCAATCGCAATGAGTTGGAAGTCATGGGCAGGATATGGGGAATCGATGCAGTGGCGAAGAATGGGTCTACGTCGCAGTATGGAGCCGTGGTCGCATTCAGTGAATCACCGGTGGATGAAAATGTATTGATTGCCGGAAGTGATGACGGACTGGTGCATATCACCATGGATGGTGGAGCCAATTGGAATAGGATCGATATAGCTGCGGCTCCCGAGCGTAGCTATGTCAATGAGGTTTTGGCATCACACCACGATAAGAATGTGTTTTATGTAGCCTTCAACCATCATAAATATGGCGATTTCAAACCCTATCTTTTCAAATCTGCCGATGGTGGAGAAAGTTGGACCAGCATCAGTGGAAATCTTCCCGAAAAAGGCTCCTTATATGCCATCGAAGAGGATCACGTGGATGCCAGTCTGCTTTTTACCGGGACAGAGTTCGGGGCCTTTTTTAGCAATGACGGGGGAATGGAATGGAAACAATTAAAAGCAGGCCTACCAACTATCGCTATCCGGGACATTGCCATTCAGGAGGAAGAAAATGATCTGGTTCTGGCAAGTTTCGGTCGTGGCTTTTATATCCTGGATGACTACAGTGTATTACGGAATCTAAAAAGTGAAGATCTGGAGTCTGAGGCCATGCTTTTGTCGGTGAGAGATGCTAAAATGTGGGAGTGGTCCAATCCCTATGGCTTGCCTGGCAAGGCGTTTCAGGGCGATGACTTTTACCAGGGTGAAAATCTGGGACCCGAGGCACTGATCACATATTATCTGAAAGACAAAATAGAGACGCTGGAAGATAAGCGGAAAGAAAAAGAAAAGGAATTAGCAAAAGAAGGTGAAAATGTAATTTATCCCACTTATGAAGAACTAATGGCGGAAATAAAGGAAGAAAAACCGATGCTTTATTTTGTCATTACCGATCCTCAGGGAAATATTATTCGCAAACTGGAAAGCTCACCCAAGACAGGTGTCAACCGTCTTTCCTGGGATTTAAGATACGCATCAAAAGATCCTATTAATTTTTCCCGTTCATCATTTTACAATCCATTTTCCAGTCAGGATCAGGGTCACACTGTCGCACCGGGAGAATACACGGTGACTATGTATTTGTGGCAAGATAATGCGATGAAAAAAATGGCTGAGCCGGTTTCCTTTGAAGTTAAATCCCTGAACATTTACAGCCTGCCTCCCGAGGATTTTGAAAGAATGGAAAACTTCAAAAAAGAAGTTGCCAGACTACAGGGAGCGCTGGGGGGTGCCCGCCGCATCATTTCGGACATCAGTAGCGAATTAAGGTATATACGGCAGGCAATTTCTCAAACCGAGGTTGAAGAACAACCGTATCTGGTCAGAGCCATGCAGATTGAAGACAACCTGAGGGACCTCCGCACCAGATTATTCGGTGACCGGGTGGCCTCCCAATTGGATATGCCAACGAAACCCTCCATTGCCGGAATGATCGGCAGCATCAATTACGAAGGTAAATATTCAACCGCCCAACCGACACAAACCCACCAGGATATGTATGACCGGGCCAAGGTCCAGTTTAAAAGCCTGATGACTGAATTGGATACTTTAATTAAAAGTCAACTTATACCATTAAGGGAAGACATTCAAAAAGCAGGTGCTCCTTACACTCCGAATGCTCTACCGGAAATGATCCAATTCTAGGATAAGGTTACTATATATTAAAGCACATTCTCTACAAAGACAGCGCCTCAGAAAAACCATTTGTGGCTCTGTCTTCTTTTTTTCCTTATTAAGTCGAAAATAATTCCTGCTCAGGCTATAATATATGAATGTTAATTCAGGCCTGAATAAATGCCATTATTTTGAAATCGCTAAATAATCTCTGACCAGTCAATTAAATAAAATGAAAATCAAACAACGTCTTTTAATATTCTATGGATTTATGTTTGTCGCCTGGATCATCTTTGGCAGTAATGCCTCCAATCCACCGAATGCCCATACCAATGCCCCATTCGATCAATTTTGCACTCAATGTCATGGTGGAGGCCAATTTAACGCTACCCTTGAAATCACCGGAATACCATCGATGGTTGACGCCGGCCAGACCTATCCGGTCACCTTCACTGCCACCGCAACCCAGGGTTCTCCCAACCGGGCAGGCTTTCAGCTAGTCAGCGTATTTGATTCCAACAATGAAAATGCCGGGGATCTCATTGCCAGTGGCAGCGGAGTGGGTACCAATACTACCAATGGAAGAGAATATATCGAACACCGGGGTGCTCGAAATTTTAACGGGGGCACTGTCAGCTGGACTTTCGACTGGATCGCACCCAATGGCCCCGATGGAGCTAACATCATCATGTACTATGCCTGTAACCTGACCAATGGAAATGGAAGTACCAGTGGTGATCGACCCATTTCGGGATCCACATCTTTTATATTAAATGCAGACAGTGCTCCGCTCGTAGCAGGAATCAGTAACCAGGTCAATGTAAGCTGCAACGGTGATAATGATGGCTCAGCCACCGCTGATGCTTCCGGAGGCGTTCCTCCTTATACGTATGCCTGGTCGAATGGATCGACGGCATCAACTGCATCAGCCCTGTCCGCAGGCAACTATATGGTCACAATTACGGATGCCAATATGGAAAATGCCATGGCCTCTGTGACCATCAATGAACCACAAGTTTTATCTTCCTCGGTAGATCCGGCTGATGTTTTATGTAATGGGGACAATAGCGGAGCTGCAGTGGCTAATCCAACCGGAGGAACTGCACCATACAGTTATTCATGGTCGAATGGTGCCAATACCAAAACCATAAGTAATTTAACAGCAGGAAGTTATCAGGTGACCATTACGGATGCAAATAACTGCACGACTACCCGGATGGCAACCATTAGTCAACCCGATGCACTTGAAATTGAAGTGACCGGAACCGATGAATCGGCACCAATGTCAGGCGATGGAACTGCTATGGTTTCTGCAAGCGGAGGAACAAGTCCCTATGAGTACTTATGGAGTAATGGCCAGTCGACCATGTCAATTAGTGATCTTGAACCAGGCACCTACTCGGTTACGGTCAGTGATGGAAATGGATGTATGGAAATAGGCATGTTTACCGTCCAGTCACTGGAATGCAGTCTGCAAGCGACGATATCTGCAAACAATCCCTCCTGTTTTGGCGCCAGCGACGGATCGGCAGCGGTGATGGTTTCGGGTGCATTGGAGCCGGTGTCCTACTTGTGGTCCAACGGTCAGACGACCAGCGAAGCGATTAATCTTACCGGAGGTGTTTACGACGTCACTGTCACTGATGCGGGCGAATGCGAAACGATAGTGGCTGTAATGATCGATGACCCTCAGGAAATTGAAGTAAACTTTATTGTCGATCAACCATCATGTCCTGATGCCTCTGATGGATCGGTGACTGCCAATGTTGCCGGAGGGATGGCCCCATATATGTATAACTGGACGGATGGGGCAGCAACTAACCAGATATCATCCATATCACCGGGCACCTACCAGTTGAGTGTAACTGACATCAACGGTTGTGAAATAACCGACTCGGTTGAACTTATTTCCACTGATACGCTTGCCCCGATATTAGTAGCACAGGCAGGAACGATCTTTCTGGATAGTTCCGGAGTTGCAGCGATACCCCTGGAATTACCATTTGTGGGAGGAACCGATGGCTGTGGAATTGATTCGATCTGGAGTACTCCATCTGTCTTTGATTGCAGTACTACAGGAGAACAGGAACTGACCTTTATTGCTGCTGATACAAGTGGTAATCAATCTCAGGTCACAATCATAGCGACGGTAAGAGATACAATCCGGCCGGTTTTTGTCACCTGTGTAGAAGACATAGAAGCAGATAGTGGAAGTGTCATTAACTATTTAATGCCAGAGGCAACCGACAATTGTGGAATCGATTCATTTGCTCTGACCGAAGGGCTACCCAGTGGCAGCGTTTTTCCATCCGGAGAAACTAAAGTTTCCTATATGGCCATGGATGCATCAGGCAACTATGAATGTTGCTCGTTTTTTGTCCGGGTGGGTGGTACCGTGGCTTCTGTTGATAAGGAATTCTCTGAGGCTATTCTGCTATTTCCAAATCCCGTCGGCGACAAATTGCAGATCAAATTGCCGGAGAATACCGGTGCTCAAGCAGTGGAAGTCTCCATACTTACGGTTTCCGGGCAGGTGGTCTTACAAACACGGTTACAGGAAAATTCCAGCGAAAATATTGAAATCAATATGTCAAGCCTCGGCCCTGGCGTTTATCTTACCCGAATTATCAGCGAGAAGAGCGTTGGAGTGGGCAAAATCATCAAAAAGTAGTTGATAAAGGCTTAATATTGAAAAATTGGTGTTTCCCGGTCATAATGACTAATTTCGGGATAACCAAAATTCACTTTTAAGTTTCACAGATGGATCGTCGAAGATTTTTGTTTAGAGGTGGTCAATATGGCCTTGGATTTCTGGGTCTACAGGCTTTTGCATTAGGGTGTAAGCCCACTACAAGTCCTGATACAAATCAAACCCCGGGCAAGTTGCATTACGGATATGGTGCTTTACAGGAAGATCCTGAGGGTATCTTAAACCTCCCGGAAGGATTCAGCTACAAGATCATCTCCAGGAAAGGAACACCGATGTCAGATGGATTCCTGGTACCGGGGGCAGCCGACGGGATGGCAACTTTTGAAGCGCCAGGCGATAAGGTTATGATCATTCGAAATCATGAAGTCTCTCCGGGAGATATTGAAGGTGGTCCTTTTGGTCCCCAGAAAGAATTGCTCTCCAGGATCAGTCCGGACAAAGTGTATGACTTTGGAAAAGGTGTACATCCGTGTATGGGAGGTACCACTACCTTGATTTATGACCCCAGCACTCAGATGGTGGAAACGGAATACCTCAGTCTGGCCGGTACCATTCGCAACTGTGCGGGAGGACCAACCCCCTGGAATTCCTGGTTGACCTGTGAGGAAGACACCAGTCCTCCGAACTCCGAACGGGAAAAATGGCATGGCTATGTCTTTGAAGTACCTACTTCCAACGTCCCATCTCTGGCGGATCCGATACCGATCAAGGAGATGGGAAGGTTTAACCATGAAGCAGTTTGTGTCGATCCACGCTCCAGCATTGTCTACCTCACCGAAGACCGGGGTGACGGGTTGATCTATCGGTTTCTACCAAACACAAAAAACAATCTCCACAACGGAGGTAAACTGCAAGTGCTGGCCATCAAAGGACATCCCGGTTTTGAAACACGCAACTGGGCAGACCTGCCTGGTGATAAAATGGAAATAGGAAAAAAATACGAGGTTGAGTGGTTAGATATTGATGGTGTTGATGCTCCGGAAGATGATTTACGGTATCGTGGTTTCGCCAAAGGCGCGGCCAGGTTTGCCCGGGGTGAGGGCATTTGGTATGGGGACGGTGATTTTTATTTTGCCTGCACCAACGGAGGTCAGCTGGAGCATGGTCAAATATTCCACTACACTCTTTCACCTAATGAAGGCACATCCGGTGAACTCAATAATCCTCCTACCCTGGAGATTTTCATAGAGCCAAACGATACCGATCTGGTGGAAAGCTGCGACAATCTCACTATTGCGGCGCATGGTGATCTGGTCATTTGTGAAGACAAGCCAACACCACGAATCGTCGGTGTGACCCCCAAAGGCGGCGTTTACCACATCGGAAAAAATGTCGGCTATAAATCAGAGTTTGCCGGTGCTACCTTTTCTCCTGATGGAAAAACCTTATTTGTAAATATCCAGGGTCCCGGACTCACCCTGGCTATCACCGGCCCCTGGGACAAGAGGAAAGGTGAATTGATATAGTCTTGGTAATGACATCCTACTATTTCACTTTCATCCTGAGAAATGTAGCTTAATCTCTGAAAGTATCAGATGAAAATATACAGATCTAATTCGCAGAGAATTTTGATTTTTCTTTAATGACATAGATTTCAAAAGAAGAAAAGCTCAAGTTGTGGGATTAAAATCAATAATTATTCTTTTTACTCTTTTCATTATTCTAGGTATGGAGATGCCCGTATTTGGTCAACTGGAGTTTATCGCACACCGGGGCGCTTCCTATCTGGCCCCTGAAAATAGCCTGGCATCCATCCAACTTGCCTGGGATCTTGACAGTGATGGAGTGGAGTGTGACATCATGCTCACCAAGGACAAGAAAATAGTATTATTCCACGATACAAAGATGCAAAGATTACTCGGCCTACCTGGTAGTATCGCCGATACAGCGTACGATAAAATCAAAGGAAGACCGATTAAACTAGCCAATACAAATCTCGAAAAATATCAGGGAGAGACGGTGCCATTGCTTAGCGAAGCGCTGGCAATAATCCCTGAAAACAAAACATTAGTGATCGAAATTAAGGTCGGTGACGAAATCATTCCTTCCCTGAAAAAAGAAATTACAGATCATTGGAAAAGTGGAAAGATTGCATTTATTGCCTTTGATTATAATACCATCCTGGAAGCAAAAAGAATATTTCCGGATGTACCCTGCTATTATCTCTCGTCAAACCTGGAAGACTTATATCAACATATGGGCTCAATAATCACCAGCAACCTGGACGGGGTTGATCTAAATCATAAAATTATTACCAAAGATATTGTCTGGCGTTTTAAGCGTGAAGGGAAAGAAGTATGGTGCTGGACCGTTAACGATCCGAAGGATGCAAAAAGAATGCAGGAAATAGGCGTAAGCTGTATCACAACAGACAGGCCGGATTGGTTGAAAAAGGAATTAAACCCCTGATGTATTATTCCCTCACTAATATGCGGATGAGCCGGTAAAAGACATACATCACTACCAGAATGAGGAGAATAATAAAGATTAAAACGGAAATATCCCGGGAAAGAATAATGAGTTTCGGTAAAAAACTGGATGCCCAGTAAAGAACGACGAGAAATAGTACTATCGCCGAAGCTGCAATTACCTTCTTATTGGTCAACATGGCAAATTGGATTTGAGAGGGATCAAATCAAGCGAGTGTGTACCCTCCTCATTGCAATCACTTTGCCAAACTTAACTTACGGTCAAATTACTTAAGAAAAACCTTTCTGGGTTTCATCGTTTCCCCAGTCATTTCATAGGGCAATTGCCAGATATTGCCTTCTAAATCACCATAATAAATATGAGAAATACTCATTTTTTCCGGATTACCGTCCGCCCAAAAATATTGAAAAGGAGTAATGCCATTTACCACTGCCCGCACGTACGAATGATTCATTCGACTTTGCCGGGTCAGGGGGGTTTTTAGCTTCCATTTTTTTCCTTTATTGGTAGAATACCAGATATCCAACTCTCCACCAGTACCAAATTGCTGAGGTCCATCGGTTGTTGGTGCGATTAAATACCAGGTCTTTCCTTGAAGTATGAGCGAGCCCATGTCATAATTATGATCAGAGGTGGTAATTTTCGAATGTATCCACTTTCTACCATTCCACCGGCTCAGCCACCATTCCCGGGGATCATTGTCTGGCCCCGGCTCGTGACCACCACTGGTAATATAAAGACACATGGGATTTCCATTCTGGTCAAATTTCAAATCCTTCAAGTATACATTTTTTCCTTGCTGTTGAAAATCAACCACTCGTGCCGGATTATTTACAATTTCCAATGGAAGTTCCATCCGCTCTCCTTCAACATTGGTCCAGGTTTTACCGAAATCAGTAGTCTGCAGGTAGTATAAATCCGTCCTTTGATCAACATTGCCGTCCGGATGCCGATTAAAAAAAGTCGCCACCTTACTTCCTGTACGGTTACTCACCTGGTAATGACCACTTCGCTCTTTACCGGGTTCCCTGATACCAGCAAGTTTCATGTCCTCCGTCCAATTAATTCCGTTTGAGCTGGTTCGATAATAGAGTTCCCTTACTCCGGTATATTTAGTAAACAGGTAGACAAAACCCTGATCCTGGAGGTACCAGGGCTGGGGATAAGTCATTTCACTTTCCTGGATCAACTCGAAAGAAGATATGTCAAAGGCTTGTGTACTTTTATAAATAAACCCCGGCCGGCTGCGCCCTCTTCCACTGACAAATACCCATACGAAACCCTCACTATCTATCGATAAACTTGGATTATCATGCGGATCATCCACTTCGATCTTATCATGAACAACAATCGGTTTTCCGACTTCGCCCTTTTCATGATCGAAATAGCCGATCATACATAATAAATGCCTATGGTCTTCATCGGTGGTACCTCCATAGACGAAAAATGTCTTATCAACTTCCGGAGCATAAATAGCTAAAGGAATATGCTTTGCCGTATAGGTTCCCAATCCACCACTATACTTATCTCCGTAGGGGAATTTTTGATTTAGTTCGAACCAAATTCCCCGGTAGCCATCAATTTTCTGACCGGTGAGGTCCTGGGTTGTGCCCGACGGCATAGTTAGCAAAGAACAACATAAATATAAACACCATTTCCTGAGATCAGGATAACCGGAATTTGGTATTGATTTAATCATGGAGACTAAAGTAAAAAATAGAAGCGAATGAAAATCCAAATCATATACAGAAATCAACTTTCACACTTCTATTAAGACAGAACCCCAATTCCCGCTAAGTTTTTCAGGGTCTTTAAAATTTAAGGAACGTAGACAGATATCTATTTTTTGCATCCTTGAGTTCCAATGTATATGATCCGGATGGAAAATCAACAACATTGATTTGCGCATCACTAAAATTACTTTGTCTGAAAAATGGAATCCCCTGACTGGAATATATGGCTAGTGTATATCCACCTGTAGAAGGTAAGTCAATATTTAACTGATCACAAACCGGATTAGGAAAAATTGAAACAGATAGCGGTTTGATCCTGGTGGCAGAAGTAGTGGATGAACGTACACTTATTTGATCAATACAGAAATAAGTGGGTGTATTGATACCAAAGGCTCCGACATCGGTAGATGCCAGATACAATTCCAGGCTATCCATTTCACCTAATGAAGATAAATCAACGGCCGTCCAATCCCCTACAATATAATCCTCGGAAGAATGCTCAAAACGGAAATCTGCCAGGTAAAAATCGACACTATCTTCAGATAGCACCCCATTCAGGTATTTTTTGAACGTCAGTCTAAAGAAGTCCGGATCTTCCCCACTTACCCCACCAAATTTTTTCGAAAATGCATCTCCATCCCGCATACTTAGGTAAGCGTAGGTGCTATTACAAATATACATGCTGTCTATAAAGCCCGGCCCGGATTCAAGACGTATGATTGTGGGCGCGAAAATATAGCTAACCGCGTATGTATCAGTGCCCTGTGCTCCCTGAGCGGCGATACAACTGTACTGATTAAAAAAACCCGGAGTAACGGTGTCACGCATCGTTGAAATTGACCACCCAGTCCAGGAATCAAAGCCAGGATCATAAAGATTGGGGATAAAGATCCCTCCACTATTAAATCCACCGTTACCATCACTTCCATTATCAAAAGTGTCTTGTTGCAGATCATAATTTTCAAAATCGGCTATTGTTTGGGCCCCGGCATATAATCCCAATGAGACTAAAATTAAAACGTAAAATATTTTCATGTATTAATTATTTTCTTGGTAATCAATGTTACTCTATTTCGACATTGATCCCGGCTCTAAAATTCCTTCCCGGCATTGGTCTTCGTTCCACAACCTGATAATCTTTATTCCAAAGATTATTTAACCGTAAAAACCAAACGAGATCCTGCTTGAAAATGGTTAAGTCCCCGGACAGATTCAAAAAGCCAAGATTATACGAAGGAAGGGGGTCATTTATTCCACTGTATCCGCTAATAAATTGATGTTGGTAGGAGCATTGGACTTTATTTAAATTAAAAATTATTCTGGATGTAATTTGAAATTTGGGCGTATAAACTAATTGCTCTCCTTCGGCCATCTTCGGAATAGCTACCGGAATTTCATTGGTAGATCGTTGAATATTGCTATTGAGATTCAGACCGATATATTTATTTGGGTCCGGTAGAAAATACTTTACAGATATTTGCTGTTCAAGACCCCTACTCCAGACTCTGGTTAAATTACGAGGCGAAAAGAACGATTGCTTTTCTGTCGGACTCCAGATAATCCAGTTATTAATACGGCGATTATAGGCTGTGACTTCAAGGTTCCAATCAAACCTGGATTCTTTATTTTCGATGCGGATCCCCAACTCTTCACTCCATCCCTTTTCCGGCATCAGATCGGGATTCCCTCCGGGTGTCCAGAACAAATCATTAAGAGTTGGCAGCCGATAATCATAAGAGATTTTCCCTTTCAAAGTCAACTGTGAGAATACATCGTACTCAAACGAAAGAGAGGGAACCGGTGGCACAACTTGTAGTTCACTCCATTGTTTGCGAAGAGAGGTCATAAACTGTGCCTTGCCCAAATCAAATTCTCCATTTACAAATACTGACGCCCTGTATACCTTTGCAGCTACTGTATATGCCTGGGCTTCTGCCAAAGTATAAGAATGGGTCGTGCCTATGGAAAAACGAAACCAATGCTTCAGGCTCCATTCCTGTTCCAAATCCAGGAGTGACGTATAAAATTCATTTATATTGGAAAGCCTGATTACCGGATCATCGTAGATGTTTTTTTCATTGAAAAAGGCAATTTTAAATTTTTGCTGAGAATGATCTCCAATATTTTTATAAATCAAAGAAAAACGACTTGCCTTATCATTTTGCCGGGCCTGACTACTGTTTTGTGTGATCAGAGGTGGTATTTCACGATCGGTATCCTGGAGCCAAACATGGAGAGACAAATCTTTATTTTTGGAAAATAAATATGTGAAAGATTGCAATAAACCTTTTTGGACAAATTTTGCATTCTGCTGTCTAACCCGGTCAGCACCGGTAAAAGGCTGGTATGGAAAATCATTCTCCGTTGTCCGGTAAAGAAGCGAGGTAGAACCTCGAAATCTTTTGCCGAATGAAATTGCCAGATTTTGATCCTGATAATTAAAACTACCTAAAGAAGATCTAATTTTAATGGAATTTTTATCTGTGACTTTATTTCTAAGTTCAATGGAGCCAGCCACTGCCCCACTCCCCCACAAGGCGCTTGATCCTCCATGAATCACTATCACCTCATCCACAAATTCCAATGGCAAAAGTGATAAATCCAATTGGCCTAACATGGGACTCTGGATCGGTAGACCGTTCCATAGTACCAGAGTTTGAGAAGCCCCTGCCCCCCGAAATGACGAGGTGGCCAGACTGCCAAACCCATACGATTTAATAAACAACGAACCGCTTTCTCCGGCCAGTTGACTGATATCGGCTACAGGCAGTAGTTCCGGTCTTGAGAGATCAAACACTGTGGATCTGGTTCCAATCGATTGACCGCGGATAGGTTCATCCAGTACCAGGATGGAATCCAAATTGACAGTAGTATCAGCCTGGCCAAAGAGTAGACAGCAAAGAAAACCAAACAAAAGAATCAGACTGAACCGGGTCATCTACGATGTATAGGGAGAAAAAAGGAGATGCGAACATAAACAGCAGCACAGGTAGCACTGCCTATGTTATCATCGACTTAAGTCCCCGAAGTCTAATGAATAAATCCTTTCATGGCAGGTCTTCTGGCTTGCTCATCCTATTGACGCCTTCCCAATCAAAATGATCAGTGGCCTTTGCCGTAGGAAAAAAAGAGCTTACAGCAGCGGAGTCTGCTCCGGATTCACACCGGATTCCCTATTATGGCCAATAGATAACTTTCTATTAGCACACCATATTACGAAGATAGAAAAATACTCATACCTACTGACGATCTCTGCGAGATGTCAGTATCGCTGCCCGCAAAGCTGACCTTCACGATCTCTGTGAGATGTCCGTATCCACACCCACACTGACACCCACACCCACACCGAAGTACACACCCACACTCACACCCACACCGAAGTACACACCCACACCCACACCCACACTCACACCCACACTCACACCGCAGTACACACCGAAGTACACACCCACACGCTAGTACTCAGGGCGCCGGATTACTGATTTCTCTGTGCACGGCTTCAATATCCTGCAGCATCTCATCGGTAAAATCAAAATCGATGCTGTCGATATTTTCTTTTAATTGTTCCATGGTTGTAGCACCAATAATATTGCTGGTCAAAAAAGGTCTGGTATTGATAAATGCAAGGGACATTTGTGCCATGCTCACACCATACTTTTTTGCGATATCAAGATACTTTGCTGTGGCCTTCCAGGACATTTCACCATTATACCGTGACATCATTTCATATTTATTAATACGATCATCCGGTGTATCCTTTTTCTCATGAAATTTGCCGGATAACAAGCCAAAAGCTAATGGTGAATAAGCCAATAGTCCTGCTTTTTCCCGGATTGAGACTTCGGCCAAACCTACTTCGTAGCTTCGATTCAGCAGATTATATGGATTTTGTACACTTACTAATCGAGGAAGGTTATGGCGATCGGCAAGATAAATACACCGCATAGTGGCCCAGGGTGTTTCATTACTCAAACCCCAGTATTTGATTTTACCCGCTTTGATCAAATCATCGATTCCTTCCAACACCTCCATGAAATTTTCATCCCACGAGTCGGAAGGATCATGGGTATATCCCAGTCGACCAAAGAAATTTGTTTTCCGGGCCGGAGTGTGCAGTTGATAAAGATCAATACAGTCGGTTTGCATCCGCTGAAGACTAAGATCAACTGCTTCTTTCAGCGTTTCTTTTTTGAAATTGATTTCCGGCCGAATCCAGTGCGCTCCATTTCCCGGCCCTACTATTTTGGAGGCCAGAAATACTTTGTCCCGGTTTCCCGTCTTCTTAGACCAGGTACCAATATATTTTTCGGTGAGACCTTGTGTTTCCGGCTTAATAGGCACTGCATACAGTTCGGCGGTATCGAAAAAATTTATTCCCCGATCAAGAGCATAGTCCATCTGCTCGTGAGCCTCCGCTTCCGAATTCTGCTCTCCCCAGGTCATTGTTCCCAAACAAATCTTGCTGACTTTCACATCGGTATTGCCCAGTGTATCATACTTCATATCTGGATATGTGGTTTAGTTTTTGTCATCCATGGCAGGGACTTAATTTCACCTCAGTACTGCTCTGGATTGGAAAAAGTACCGAAAATACATAAATTAATTCTTTGCCAACTTCATGAAAGACGTCATCAGTATGGAACAATCCGATTGGAAAACATTGGGTAAGTCAATTATATATGAGAATCCCTGGATCAGGGTAGAGCACCGTGATGTAATAAATCCATCGGGCAATCCGGGTATCTATGGAACCGTACATTATAAGAATATCGCCATCGCTGTCCTGCCGATTGATGAAGAAGGATACACTTATCTGGTAGGGCAATACCGCTATGTACTTTCCAGCTATAGCTGGGAGATTCCCGAAGGAGGATGTCCGGAAGAAGAGGACCCACTTACAGCGGCCAGGAGAGAGCTTAAAGAAGAAACCGGCCTGGAGGCGGAGGACTGGACACCAATCCTGGAAATGGATCTATCCAATTCGGTCTCGGACGAACATAGCATCAGCTATATAGCCAGGGGACTAACTAATGGCCATGCCAAACCGGATGAAACTGAAAATCTTCAGGTTAGAAAAGTACATTTCAATGATCTGCTGCAAATGGTTTTAAATAATGAAATTCGGGATGCTCTGACTATTGGCACCGTGCTGAGAGCCTATCTTTTATTCAATTCCTAAAAAAGAAGAATAAATCTTCCAAGAGGTAAGACATTTTTATTGGCAAATCGATCGATTATTTGCCCCCTTACAAACCGATTCAAATCAATAATCTGAAAATGAACTTGGCGTTCAGCCATGAATCCGGTTCACCACGCTTTACTTTTTTTGGCAAAATCTGCAACCAATTCTTACTTACCTCGTCCATACCTAGTGTAGGACGACTTTTGAAAACCTTATAAGAATGGTCATATGCTTCTGAATTACATTAAAATCAGTCTAAGAAATCTTTACAAACACCGGCTATTCAGCCTTACCAATATCTTCGGACTTTCCATCGGGATTTTATGTTGCCTTTTGATTCTGATGTATGTCAGACATGAATTGAGTTATGATCAATGGAATCCCAACGTTGAACGAATTGTAAGGCCATACGGAGATATTAATTTCGGAGGTAACCTAATGCGAATGGCAGTTTCCGGTTCAATCGTAGCTCCGGACGCTGCAGAAGCATTGCCCGAGGTGGAAGACTGGTGCCGATTCAGAAATTATGGCTCCTATCTGGTTAAAGAGGAGGGAACAGATCAGGTGAATATTTTAGTGGAAGATGTGCTCAGCGTTGATAGTACTTTCTTCCATCTGTTCCCAGTCCCGATGATAGAGGGTGATCCGAATACTTGTCTTGTCCAACCCAATAGTCTAGTGATCTCGGAAGATCTGGCTTTGAAGTTGTTTGGTAAAACCAATGAGGTGGTGGGTAAAAGCCTGCTTCTCAGTGACCGGGATTCATGGAAAATAAGTGGTATCTACCGTGAAATTCCTGCGACCACGCATTTTAAAGCAGACATATTAAGGTCGCTTAACGGCAACGAAGAAATTGCAGATTCTCCCCCGTTCTGGGCTGCCAATAATAACTTTCATACCTATCTGCTATTGAAGGAAGGTACTGATATCAATAGTTTTAATGAGAAATTTGAGACGCTATCCCGGGAAAAAGTAAGTCTCACGGCACGCACCCTATTAGGTATGTCTTTGGAGGACTTCGAGAAAACGGGGCAACATGCAAGGTATCCGTTACAGCGTCTAGGTGACATCCATCTCAAGTCAGACCTTCAGGTAGAGTTAGAGGCGAATGGCGACATTCGATACATCTGGATTTTCTCCGCGGTGGCCTTATTTGTGCTTCTGATTGCCTGTATTAATTTTATGAATTTGACAACCGCAAAATCAGCTCAGAGGTCTAAAGAGATTGCAGTGAGAAAAGTATTGGGAAGTAAAAGAAAGCAATTAATATATCAATTTCTCAGCGAAGCAGTTATTATGGCATTTTTTGCCTTCCTGTTATCCCTGATTATTTCTCTATTTGTCAAACCGTGGTACAATAATTTGACTGGTGTCAATTTAAGTCTCCCATGGGGTGATCCTTTATTTTGGTTTTCAATAATCGGAGGTATCCTATTGGTGGGATTGTTAGCAGGGAGTTATCCGGCATTTTTTCTCTCTGCATTTAAGCCACTTCAGATAATGAGAGGTACGGGTCATGGAAAAAAGAGCAGGGATCAAATACTGAGAAATACATTGGTCGTATTTCAATTTATTATTGCCACAGCTTTAATAATCGGTACGTTCTTAATTTATCAGCAATTAAATTATATCCAGCATAAAAAATTAGGATTCAAGCAGGAGCAAATAGTGGTGGTTGATGATACTTACACTCTCCGAAATAATATCGAGTCCTTCAAGCAACAAATTTTGCAGGATCCGGCGGTAACTTCCGTCAGCATCTCTTCTTATCTGCCAATACCTTCTTCGCGCAGTAATTCCACCTATTCCAAAGGAAGGGAATTCAGGGAAGATCTGGCCATAAATATGGGTGAGTGGCGAGTAGACTATGACTATGCAAAAACCTACGATTTGAATTTAAAGGAAGGTAGATTTTTTTCAGAAGAATATGGCAGCGACAGCAATGCTGTGGTCTTGAATGAGGCAGCTATTGACGTATTGGGCTATGAGGAGCCCATTGGCATGAAAATCTATGGCACCAAAGATAACCTCCATGGCACACCAACGCCGGAGGACTTTAATGAATATACAATCATCGGGGTGGTGGAAGATTTTCACTTTGAAAGCTTAAGGGAAAAGATCGGATCACTGGGTATGTTCCTGGGCCGGTCTACCGGTTGTGTTTCCGTGGCATATCAGTCTGAAAGTACCGATAGGCTACTGGCCAATCTTGAAGATATCTGGCAAAAGATGGCACCGAGTCAACCGTTTGCCTACCGATTTGTGGATGATGCATTTGGTAAAACCTATGCTGCAGAAAAGCGAGTGGGTAAAATTACATTGGTTTTTGCTACCCTGGCCATTCTGGTCAGTTGTCTGGGTCTTTTTGGTCTCTCCACTTTCGTGGTAGAGCAGCGTACAAAAGAAATTGGCATTAGAAAAGTACTGGGAGCATCGATTGGAAATATTGTAGCTTTACTTTCCAGACAGTTTTTATTGTTAGTAGTACTTGGAATTTTAGTTGCCATACCGATCACCTGGTATTTTTTAAGCGGGTGGCTTGAGAATTTCGCTTACCGTATCTCTATCCGTTGGACGGTTTTCTTGTTGGCTGCAGCATTATCCATATTAATTGCATTCTTCACTGTTGGCTCGCAGAGTTTAAGAGCGGCTATCCGCAATCCGGTTAAGGCTTTGAGGAGTGAGTAGGGATTTTTGACTGATGCTCTCTAATTTATTTGAGATGTTGGGTGGTGCGCTTGCCAAGAGCAGCGTTTGAAGCGTTGTAGTTTTGGGATGGAGAAGTTGGGTGTTTGCAATTTTTCAACAATCAAATAACGGGCTCTCGCGGCTATGGACGGTTAGATGACTCCTCATCTAGAAAGTGTTTTCTTCCATTACAATTGAATTCAATTCTGAATTATTCGCTAGGGTA